>DASXMA010000253.1:0-3492 GCA_036495965.1 Mycobacterium sp. | reverse complement strand
TACTCGCTCAAGGAGATCCGGCACTGGCTGGGAGTCTTTGTGCAGCGGTTCTACTCGTTCAGCCAGTTCAAGCGCTCGGCATTGCCCAACGGCCCCAAGGTGTCCCACGGCGGTTCATTGTCGCCGCGCGGTGATTGGCGTGCCCCGTCGGATATGTCCGCGCGAATCTGGCTCGATGAGATCGAGCGCGAAGTGCCCGAGGACTAGGCGGGCCTAGCGTTCGTACGTGCCGGTCAGCACGCCCCGGGCCAGCACATGTCCGCTCATCGCGGCCAGCAAAGCCTTGGTCGAGGCGACGCTGTCGGCAATGGGCTCGTCGATTGCGAATACCTGAAAGCGGTAGTGGTGTGGTCCGTGTCCGGGAATGGGGCGTGGTCCGGCATAACCGCGGTGACCCAAATCCGCTCGGATGAATCGCATCCCCGTCGTTCCCGGCTGTAAAGAACCCGCAGCGACGCCGCCAACGGTCGGTTCGATCACCGCGACGCTGTGCAGCAGCGGTCGCGGCAGCGGAACGTCGACGTCGTCGACGATGAGCACCACCTGCCGGGTACCGGGCGGCAGCCCGTTCCAACGCAACGGCGGTGAGGTGTTGTCGCCCACTCCCTTTCCGGCGCTGGACTGCGGCATCGCGCCGCCGTCGGTGAAGGCCGAGCTGGTCACGGTGATGGATTCCGGCGCCGCAAAGCCGCTGCCAGCCAGCGGGCCGCGATGCGCACCAGCCCGAACGCGACGGAAAAGCTTGCCCAGCAGCGCCATCACGCGCCGCTTCCGGCTCCGCGCATCGCGACTGTGCTGGAGCGAAGCAGGTCGCCCAGTTCAGCCGGCAGATAACCCTGTGCCGCCAGGCGGGGCATGACGCCACCGCTTTCGATGATGTCGAGCAGCAGGTCGGGCAGTTTGGGAACCGTGCCGGATTCTCCGGTGCTGTCGTTTCGCCAGGTGCCGGCGGTCAGATCGAAGGTGCCGCTGTCACCTTCGGTGAACACGGTGGTGGCGTGTGGCACGGTCATCGCCGGCAGGCCGGCGTTCACGGCGTTGCGGAAGAACAGTGAGTTGAATTCCTCGGCGACGAGTCCGGCGACGCCGAGCTCGGTGAACAATGAGGCGACCGGGCGTGACGATCCGAGCCCGAAGTTCTTGCCGGCCACCACGACGTCACCCGGGGACACCTGATCGGTCCAGCCGGGGCGGACTTCATAGAAGATGTGCTTGGCCGCCTCGGGCGGATCCATTTTCATCGCGAACGCCGGGTACATCGCGTCGGTGTTGAGGTTGTCGCCGAACACCCATACCTTGCCGCGAAAGGTAACCGTCACGCCGTCACGCTCCTTGGGTCGGTGATGTATCCGGTGATCGCGGACGCCGCGACGGTTGCCGGTGAGGCCATGAAGATCTCGGCCTCAGTGCTGCCCATGCGTCCGGTGAAGTTACGGGTGCTGGACGTGATGCACACCTCGCCGGGTCCGACCACACCCATGTGGTAGCCGAAACAGGCCCCGCAGGTGGAGTTGGTGATGACGCCGCCCGCGTCGGCGATGTCCTGTAGGTAGCCCAGTCGCATGGCGTTTCGGTACACCGCCTGTGAAGCGGGAGTGACCAGCAGCCGCACGCCTGGAGCTACGGTCTTGCCCCGCAGCACCTGCGCGGCGATCTCGAGGTCCTCGAGTTGTCCATTCGCGCACGACCCGATGAACGCCTGGTCTACCTTCTGCCTGCCCAACCCCGAGACGGGCAGCCCGTTGCGGCTGACGGTCCCGGGCCGCGCCACATAGGGCTCCAGCTTCGCGAGGTCGATGCGCCGGACTTCGTCATAGCCGGCATCGGGATCCGGTGTGGCGGCGGTGTATCCGGTGACACCGGCGTTGTCGAGGAAACGAGTCAGCACGTCGTCGGCTTCGAAAGTGCTGAAGTCGGCCGATACTTCGGCGCCCTGGGTTGCGATGGTGCGCCGATCGTGCATCGGGATGCCGGCGAGGCCGGGGCCACCGAATTCCAGGTTCAGGTTGGCGGCGTCGCCGTATTCGTTCGCGATGTGCAGGAAGATGTCCTTGCCGCTCACCGTGTTCGGCTTGACACCGTCGAGTTGGTAGCGGATGGTCGGCGCCACTTGGAACCACGTGGCGCCGGTGCACATGATCGAATACACTTCGGCGGGCCCCAGTCCGCGGGCGGCGGTGTTGTAGGCGCCGGCGGCGCAGGTGTGGGAGTCGGTGCAGGCCAGGATTTCTCCCGGGCGCGCCAGCCCGTTCTCGGCGATCACCTGATGGCAGATGCCGTGCCGGCCGACGTCATAGAAGCGCTCGATGCCGAAGTCTTCGACGAATTTGCGGGCATGTCCGCCGCCCGCGGCGTCTTTGATCGTCGGGGCGGGGACAGCGTGGTCCATGACCACCGCCAGCTTGTCGGGATCGTGTATCCGGTTGGGCTGAATCCACATCGTGGCGAACTGAAGATCGATCAAAACGGTCATATCGACTTCCACCACCACGGTGTCGCCTGGCGACACCGAGTCCAAACCGGCTTTGCGCGCAAAGACCTTTTCGATGATGGTCATGCCCATGATCGGTCCTCGGTGCGGGCGTACTTGGTATCGAGTTCCAGCCATTCCGCCATGCCGACCAGATTGAAGAAATCGGCGGGCGACGCCGGTAGGTGGGTTGTGAGGTCGCTTCCGTTGAGTTCACACAGGCTCTGCAACATGCCGAAAGTCGCCTGCATCAAGAGGTTGCTCGGATGGATGGCGATGGCGTAACCCAGTTCCTGCAGTCGCGATGCCGACTCGAGCGGCGTCATGCCGCGGAGCACCAGGTTGATCAGCAGGGGAGCGTCGACTTCACGTGCGATGCGCTCGATTTCGCCGGAGTCCCGCGGGGCCTCGACAAAAATGACGTCCGCGCCCGCTTCGGCGTATCGGTTGGCCCGCTCGATTGCCGCGTCCAGCCCGAGCGGGGCGCGGGCGTCGGTGCGGGCCACCACGAGCAGGTTGTCATCGATCCTTGCGTCCAGTGCGGCGGCGAGCGTCTGTTCGAACACGGCCGCATCGACGACCTGCTTGTCGGGCAGATGCCCACAGCGCTTGGGAAACACCTGGTCTTCCAACTGGATCGCGGCCACCCCCGCCGCGTCGTAGGAACGGACGGTCCGCACCACGTTCATGGGTGCGCCGTAGCCGGTGTCGGCGTCGGCGATCAGCGGAACATCGCCCAACGCGCCCGCGATCATTCGAACCCGGTCGGCCATCTCAGTCGCAGTGACCAGCCCGATGTCCGGCAACCCGAAGCCTGAGGCTGCCACGCCGGCGCCGGTCATATACGCCGCGACGTGGCCGGTCCTTTTGGTCAGCTGTGCGGAGATGCCGTCGAAAACGCCTGGCGCGATGATGAGTTCGCGCTTGCCCAGGAGATCTTTCAGTCGCTGGCGGGCCGCTGTCGTAGCCATGTCAGTCCTTTCAGTCCAGTGCGCCCGCGACCGGGTCGGCGAGCAGATCTA
>DASXMA010000252.1:0-6193 GCA_036495965.1 Mycobacterium sp. | reverse complement strand
GATGCTCGCCCGCGGTGAGCTGCACATGATCGGTGCCACCACGCTCGACGAGTACCGCAAACAGATTGAAAAGGACGCCGCGTTGGAGCGCCGGTTCCAGACCGTGCTGGTCGACGAACCTGACGTCGAGGACACCATTTCCATCCTGCGCGGCCTGCGCGAACGCCTCGAGGTGTTCCACGGCGTGAAGATCCAGGATGCCGCGCTGGTGGCGGCCGCCACGTTGTCGCACCGCTACATCACCGACCGATTCCTGCCGGACAAGGCGATCGACCTGGTGGACGAGGCGTGTGCGCGGCTGCGCACCGAAATCGACTCGATGCCAGCGGAGTTGGACGAGATCACCCGACGAGTTACCCGGCTCGAGATCGAGGAGGCGGCGCTGGCCAAGGAGACCGACGCGGCCAGCAAGTCCCGGCTGGAAGAACTTCGCAAGGAATTGGCCGATCTGCGGGCCGACGCTGACGCCCGGCACGCGCAGTGGGATGCCGAACGGCAGGCGATCCGCCGGGTGCAGGAACTTCGCGAACAGCTCGAGCGGTTGCGTTTGCAGGCAGAGGAGGCCGAGCGCAGTTACGACCTGAACCGGGCGGCCGAGCTGCGGTACGGCCAGATCAGGGAACTGGAACGCAAGCTGCAGGCAGCCGAGGAGCAGCTCAAGTCCAAGCAGGGTCACCGGCCGCTGTTGCGCGAAATGGTCACCGAAGACGAGATCGCCGAAATCGTCGCAGCCTGGACGGGGATACCGGTGGCTCGGCTGCAGGAGGGCGAACGCGAGAAGTTACTGCGGCTCGACGAGATCCTGCACGAACGAGTGGTCGGCCAGGACGAGGCGGTGCAACTGGTCGCCGACGCCGTGATCCGGGCCCGCTCCGGCATCCGCGATCCACGCCGGCCGATCGGCTCTTTCATATTCCTGGGGCCCACCGGCGTCGGCAAGACCGAACTGGCGAGGACGCTGGCTGCGGCCCTGTTCGACAGTGAAGACAATATGGTGCGTTTGGACATGAGTGAATACCAGGAGCGCCACACCGTCAGCAGGTTGGTGGGTGCGCCACCGGGGTACGTCGGCTACGACGAGGGCGGCCAGCTCACCGAGGCGGTGCGCCGCAAGCCCTACTCGGTGGTGTTGTTCGACGAGATCGAGAAGGCGCACGCCGATGTATTCAATACCTTGTTGCAGGTGCTCGACGACGGCCGGCTGACCGACGCGCAGGGACGCCAGGTCGATTTCCGCAATACGGTGGTCATCATGACGTCCAACGTTGGCTCGCAGTACTTGCTCGACGGTGTCACTGCGGACGGTGAAATCAAGCCGGACGCCCGTGACCGGGTGATGGCCGAGCTCCGGGGCCACTTCCGGCCGGAGTTCCTCAATCGGGTAGACGACATTGTGCTGTTCACCCCGCTGGTGCTCTCGCAGATCGAGCGGATCGTCGAGATTCAGCTGCAAGAGCTGCGAAATCGCCTCGCGGAGAGGCAGATCGAGCTGGACATAAACCCGGACGCCCGTCGGCTGATCGCCGAACACGGCTTCGATCCGGTGTACGGGGCGCGGCCGCTGCGTCGCTACATCGCGCACGAGGTGGAGACCAAGATCGGCCGGGCGTTGATGCGCGGTGACATCTCTGCAGGTGGCAAGGTCCAGGTCACCGTTGACGGCGGCGAACTCGCGGTGAGTTACGCCGAGAGCGCGGTCGCGGCGTAACGCGCAGCCATGAAGGACGGGTCATGAAAAGCGCCATAGCGACATGCCCGAATTGCGGAAAGCGCAACCGGGTACCCGCGGCCGCAGCGGGTAAGCCGCGCTGCGCCAACTGTCACCAATGGTTGCCGTGGATAGCCGACGCCAGCGATAGTGATTTCGCCGAGATCGTCGAGAACTCCTCGGTGCCGGTGCTGTCGATTTGTGGGCGACCTGGTGCGGGCCCTGCCGGATGGTGAGTCCGGCGCTGGAACAGCTGGCCGCCGAATGCGCCGGCAACCTCAAACTCGTCAAGGTCGATGTGGACTCCGCACCGGCGATTTCGCGGCGCTTCAGCGTGCGTGCGGTGCCCACGCTGCTGCTTATCGACCACGGCCGGCTGCTGGCGCGCCAGTCCGGTGCGGCACCCATTGCCGCACTGCGCAATTGGCTCAACCAAGCAATGACAGCAGAAACCACCAAAGGAGCGAGTTCGTGACTTCGACATTCATTGACCCCGACGTGACGGCCATCCGCCGGGTCACGCCCAGGACTCCCGATGGCTGTGAAGAATGTCTGCGACTGCATACCCCGTGGGTGCATCTTCGGCTATGCCTGACCTGCGGACACGTAGGGTGCTGCGACTCATCGCCGATGCGCCACGCCAGTAAGCACGCTCACATGGTCGGGCACCCGATCGTCCAATCATTCGAACCCGGCGAATCGTGGCGTTGGTGCTACGTCCATGAAACCTATGTCTGACGAACCCAAGTCGAATCCGCAGGAATGGGTGGAAACGCCCGACATGTTCGGTGCGTATCCGCGATTGACCGACGATCAAATCGCGACACTCGCGCTCGGCGGCGCCAAGCGACTGGTTGACGTCAACGACGTCCTCATCCGCGAGGGCGTGCCATCCGATGAGCTTTTCGTGATCCTGTCGGGCAAAGTGGCAATATTCGCCGACGGTGGGTCGGGTGAGCGCCAGCTCCTTCGCGTGCACGGACCACGGAGATTTCTCGGGGAGCTGGGCGACCTGGAAGGGCAGCCGGCGTTCTACAGCGCGGAAGTGGTCGTCGCGGGCGAGGTGCTCGCCATTCCGACGCGCCGGGTGCGCGCGCTTGTCGCGCACGATCAGGTACTCAGCGATGTGATCCTGCGCGCGTATCTGGTGCGCCGTTCGCTGCTGATCGGTCAGGGGGCCGGATTCCGGATCATCGGCTCCTGCTATTCACCCGACTCTGTTCGGGTGCGGGAATTCGCCGCCCGCAACCGGTTACCGCACAGATGGTTCGACTTGGAAACCGACCAGAACGCCGAATGGCTGCTGCGTCACTTCGGAATCCCCCCCGAGGACACGCCGGTGGTGATCTGGGGCCATCGGGTGCTGCGCAACCCGACCAACGCCGAACTTGCCCGCGTCGCTGGACTAACTGTGCCCGATATGATCAGCGACGAGGGCGATCTGATCGTGGTAGGTGCCGGTCCAGCCGGTCTCGGCGCCGCGGTGTATGGCGCTTCGGATGGCTTGCTGACCATGGCGATTGAGCGTATTGCCGTTGGCGGGCAGGCCGGAACGTCGTCGCGCATTGAGAACTATCTGGGATTTCCGGCCGGGCTTTCCGGCTCGGACCTGGCCGAGAGAGCGTTCCTGCAGGCCGACAAGTTCGGCGCGCGGATTTCGGTGGCCGCCGAAGCCATCCGGCTGGATTCAGATGGCGGACAGCTACAACTGGTGCTCACCGACGACACGTCCATTGTCGGGCGCGCTGTCGTGCTGGCCACCGGAGCGCGATATCGCAGACTTGCCGTCCCAGGGATCGAGGCATTTCACGGCAACGGGGTGTACTACGCCGCGACCCATCAGGAAGCGTTGCTGTGTGGTGCCGGTCCGGTCGTTATCGTCGGCGCCGGCAACTCGGCCGGCCAGGCGGCGGTGTTTCTGTCCTCCCACGTATCGCAGGTGTATCTGCTGGTGCGCGGCGATGACCTCAACAAGTCCATGTCCCGGTATCTCGTTGACCAAATTGTGCAGCGGCCGCAAGTGACCGTCTGCCTGAACACTGAAGTCCGCGAGGTTTACGGCGACCAATTTCTGAAAACCGTTGTGGCCGAGAACAACCAGACTGGCGAGCGTCATTCGATCGAGACACGGGCTCTTTTCGTGTTTATCGGGGCGGATCCGAACACCGAGTGGTTGACGGGGACGCTTGCGCTTGACGCCCATGGCTTCATCGCGACCGGGCAGGCCGCGCTCACCTGCAGCGCCGGCGAGGCCCGGCCCAAACCGATTCGTCATCCGTTGCTACTGGAGACCAGCCTGCCGGGTGTGTTCGCCGCCGGCGACGGGCGCAGCGGCTCGGTTAAGCGGGTTGCGTCCGCAGTGGGTGAAGGAGCGATGGCGATCCACCAAGTCAACGACTACCTGATGACGTAGAGCCCGTCTGGCCCTGCGGGCCGATCACATCGAGCACTCTGGTGGCTAGGTGGAGGTTGAGACGAGCATCGGCATCCTTCAGATCGCGCCCCGTGATGTCGCGGATGCGTCTCAGGCGATAGCGCAGCGTGCTGCGGTGAACCTTGAGTGAATCTGCGGTCAGATCGTAGTTGCCGCCGCAGTCGAGGTAGCGTGCGAGGGTCTTGACCAGGTCGGCGTGTTTGGTGCGGTCGTAATCGATGAGGTCGCCCAGCCATTCCAGCACGAAGCCGCGCACCTCCTGCCTGCTGTCGCCCGGGTCGAGGATCCGATACACGCCAAGGTCTTCGAACCGCCGAGTTCCGTACGGTGCAGGACAGCCCTGCTTGATCTCGAGTGCCCGCTGCGCCTCCGAGAACGATCGCGGCAGCCTGGACGGAACGGCCACCACTGAACCAAGACCGATCGACCCGCGCTCGGAGCCGACATCGGTTGAGATCGCGCGATGAAGGTCAGCTGGGTCGGGTTCACCCGCGGTGAGCAGGATCGCAAAGGCAGGCCGGCGGGCGATGATGCAATGCTGCCCGGAGCTGTTGGCCCACCGCGCCGCCGCTTTGGCAATCCCACGACCATTGGTGTCTTCCCAGTGCAGCACCGCGACGCTGTGCGGCGTGCGGAGGTCGTGTCCGATCGCCTCGCCGCGAGCGTAGGCGCTCTCGTCGTCGGTTCCGGACAGTAGGTCCTCCGCCAGCTCACGGCGCCGCCGCAGTTCGGCGGCTGCCAGGTCACGGGAGTGCGATAACTCCAGCGCGAGTAGGGTTGCGCCGTAGTCGAGCGTGAACTTGTCGATAGCGCTGGCACGCCGATCCGGGTCCCACAGCACCACGGCCCCCAGGATGTCGCCGCGGGATCGGATCACGCTGAACACCCGGTCTCCATCTCGACCGAGTTGGCCGCTCGCTGCGGCGTCTCGCAGCAGCTCTTCTCGGTTAGCGCCGCCGATTTGGCGATAGTTCGCCGGCGTAGCACCGCCGCTGGACCACGCTCGCAAATTACCGAACGTGTCCTCGATACCAACCGGAAATGAGGTGAGTTCGTGCAACTTGTCCGCTATTCCCGCTTCGCCGCCACCCGAGGCCGACATCCCGGTCAGGGCTGCATGGATCTGTTCGTGCCGCTCCAATAGGGCAACCATCTGCGACTGGCGTTCGATGGTTCGTTGCCGCTCGTCAATCAGTTTTCGCAGCCGGAACTCTTGTTCACGCGCTCGTTCGACGAGTGTGGCGCAGGCCATAGCCGCCGCTGCTTGCTTGCCCAGCGCCGTGAGCAGGGCGAGCTCGTCGGGCGGAGGCGCACTTGCGGCGCACACGACCAGCGCCCCGGTGATGCCCTGCGACGCGCGCAGCATGAACACAAACCGCCAGATCCCGTCGCGAAGCGAGATCTCCAGGTCAGTGCCGAAGTTATCAACGACCATGGCGTCCAGGCCGCGGTTCAGCGGCCGGTGGGGATCGAAACCATCGGCCAGCGATCCATGCTGGACCCGATACGCCGCCTCGGTCCTGCACTGGCTGATCGATGGCACCGAGTCGGCCGCCAGTTTGATAATCGCGTCCGCGCCGCGGCCGTCGAACATCAGTGACCATAGATCGAAAATGGCAGACATCTTCGAGAGCTGGCCCATTCCCAAGCTGACCACCCCCGGGATTTGGTTTCGCCGCGCACCCAAGGGGGTACCCGCCTCAGCCCTTGGTCAACCGGTACCGCACGTCTAAAACCGGACGACGCGCGAACCCTTAGTTGGGCGCGAGCCGGCACGGCGACCAGTTTTAGTCGCCGTTAATTGCTGGGCAAACCGGCAATGAACTTCTGCGTCTCCTCCCAGGAGGGTAGGAGACCGGATTCGCGCACTTCATCGAGGTTGGGAGCCGCCGCGTCGCGGCCCGACAAGCTTGGGGCGGTGCCGTCGACCAAAGGCCAGTCGATTGCCAGCGCGGGATCGGTGGCACAAATGGTGTGCTCGCGCTGCGGGTCGTATTCCGCCGAGCACAAGTACATCACCGTCGAATTGTCTTGCAGCGCAAGGAAGCCGT
>DASXMA010000251.1:0-24565 GCA_036495965.1 Mycobacterium sp. | reverse complement strand
ACAGCTCTGCTCGCCGCACAAGTCATGCCGAGGCGATCCAGTGCCACGGGGCTTACGGTCGCAGCTCTGGGCGTTGGCCTGATGCTGCGCATGATCGCCGATGGCTCGCATCAACTGGCATGGTCGGCTTGGGCGACGCCGTTCGGGCTCACTGCCCGCTCGGCGCCATACGCCGAAAACCGCATCGTCCCGCTGATCGTGTTGGGCGCATTTCCGATCGTGCTGGCCGGTGCGGCCCTGTTCGCGGCACGCCACCGCGATTTGGGCGACGGGGTATTGGCGGTGCCGGATAACCGTCCTCCACGAACTCGATTGTTGCAGTCGATCGGCGGGTTCGCCCTTCGCCGGACCGCGCGGACCACGCTCGGGTGGGCGACGGGCATCGCCGCCTACTTCCTCCTGGTCGGCGTGTTGCTCCCCTCGATTCTCGAGTTGTTCCAGACGAACCCGCGCTTCGCTGAACTCGCCGCGCCCGCCGGGATGGGCGGACATGAATTGGTGAACGTCGGCGCTGCGGTTCTGTTCGGCGTGCTCGCAGTTCCCACCGGGCTGTACGCCGCAATGCGTCTCGCCGCGGTGGTCGCCGACGAGAAGGCCGGTCGATGGACCTTGCTGTTCGCCCAACCCATTTCGCGCGTACGTCTGGTGTCCACTGAGATCATGGTCACGGTTGGTGGGGTCGTTGCCCTGCATTGCTCGGCCGCAGCCGCCGTTTGGAGCGGCGCCAAAATCGCTGGCGCCCCACTGCAGTTGAGCGATTCACTTGCGGGTGCGCTGAATTCCCTTCCCGTGGCATTGCTCGCGGCCGGGGCGGCCGCGGTAGGCGTCGGGTGGTTCCCATCCGCTGCCGCCCCGATCGGTGCACTGCCAGTTGTGGGCGGATTCCTGGTGAACGTGATCATGAAGACCACGAACGCCCCGGGCTGGGTTGTCAACCTGTCGCCGTGGACGCACCTCGCCGCCGTACCCGACGCACCGCCTAATTGGGCGGCCACCACCATTTTCCTGCTCATTGGCGCGATCCTGACCGCGCTCGGAGTGTACGGGTACGTCCAGCGCGATTTGGCAACGTGAGTAAAGGACACCGCCAGTGAACGTCGATCCGCCGATCTTGGCATGTCGTCTCATCCGACGAAAAAAGGACCGCATGTCAGCGGCCCCTTCGTGGAGCTGCCGGGGAATCGATCAGCCGCCATGGAATGAGCGACCAATTACGCCCACACCTGATTGATTGACGGACGTGGCGCTGGCCACGCCGTTCTTCGCAGAACCTGCCGTTTCTCACCGGCACACCGTGCGCATTCCCCCATTCGGTAGACAAGCAATTTCATCCGGCCGAACGGCTACTCGCTGGACAGACGTCGCACGGCGTACACGGCAAAGTCATTGCCACGGCCGGAGAGGCCCGGTCGCGCCCCTGCTAATTGTGCCCTCCGGACTATGGCGGTGCGTGTGCTCGATGGCGTTGGCCACGGTTTCTCCGGCGGCGATGAGCACCTTCATCGTCTGATCTGGGTCCACCCGGGCTCGGGCCAACCCGCTGCGCAAGGCGGCGCGTGTGGGGGCGAGGTGGTAACAGGGGCGGGAAACTTCAGCTCCAGCGGGCGGGATGGCGATAAAGCAGAGGACAACGTCGTCCTGACAGCCGCCGCTTGGCCCGAAGCGGGAAATAATCTGGTCAGCCAAATCATCCAATGCGGAGGTCCGGCCGTCGTGAACGACGGCGGCGCTTGGCCCGAAGCGGGAAATCCGATGTTTCAGTGCACTCCGGCGACGTTCGACCAGACCGTCGGTGTCCGCTGGCCTACGATGATCCTGACGAGCAAACGCCTCTCAGAAGATGACTTGAAGTTCCGGCTCGCAAGGGAGGGAAAATCCAGGTGGGATTGATACCCGGTTTAAATGAAATGAAAGAGTCTGTCGAGGAAGCTATCGACCTCCTCAGGCGTGCAATCGCGGCACTGGAAAAGCTTGCGGCAGAACAGGAGCGCGCCAATGACCTGTACGCCGAAGTGAATCAGGTCGAACTGGCGCAAGCTCAAAACGTGACCGAGCTATCGCGATGAGCAAGCGCAAGTGAGCTGTGGGGAAGTTTCGTGCCGAGCTACCAATCACGAATCGGGTGTGCTTCGGCAACGGCGGCGTCCCCACTTAGTGCAGTGTCCAACCGCTTGTACACAATCCCCTCCAGGTGCAATTCCTCAGCAGCGCCGAGAATGACGGGAGGGTCGACGGGCGCACCTGACAGGTCCCAAACTCGCCAATCCTGGCGCTCAGAACGTCGCGGAGCTGACATAGGACCGGCATGTGCCGACCCATTCCCCGTAATTATCCCGCTGTGCTCTGCGGCGGATAGAAATTCACTTGTTCTTAACGATCAATGCTGCCGAAGCGGGCGTCGAGCGCGTGCTCGGCGTAGGCCAGCCGGTTTTAGCGCGCGTGCCGCGGACGCCGAGCCAACACCCCGAGAAGCGTCTGCTCATCGAGCGGATCGCTGTTGGAGCCGGACGCGGCTAACTCACCCGTGTTGAGGCTGTCGCTGCTGCGCCTCGCGCGAGCTCAGCTGGACGAGGATCCGGCGGTGCCCGGCGCTCGCGAGCTCGTGCGCCGCCGCGCCGGGTGCTAGTCGATCGTGTAGCCGGAGTCGGGGCCTCCATCGCGGCCCACGCGATTTCGTCCGGCCATTTGTGTAAATCTGCCGAGCCCTTAATATTTGTGTAGCAAACGCGAGGGAGGCGGAGTGGGCGGACTCGAGAACCTCGACTTCTTTACCGACAAGTCGCTCGTCGATGACCCCTACGATTACTACGACGCGATCCGTCGTTGTCCCATATGGCGTGAGCCGGCGCACGGAGTGGTGATGGTGTCGGGGTATGACGAGGCCGTCGCAGTGCAACGCGGCGCCGACCAGACCTTATCGGTGTGCAATATAGTCAGCGGTCCATGGTCGGGAATTCCGATCGAAACCGACAGCGATGACATCTCGGATCTGATCGAGCGGCATCGCCAGAGGGTTACGTTCGGCGACTACTTCATAACGTTTGATCCTCCGAAGCACACCGCGCACCGCTCGCTGTTGAGCCGGTTGTTTACGCCGAAGCAGCTCAAGAACAACGAGGAGTTTCTGTGGCGTCTTGCTGATGAGCGACTCAACCATTTCATCGCGGAGGGCAAGTGCGAGATCGTCATTGACTACAATTTTCCGTTCACGCTTGACGCGATTACCGACCTGCTGGGCGTACCGGAGGCCGACCGTGAGCGATTCCGTCGCGCTGCGACCGCCAGCAGGCTCGAAGGCGAACGCAGCGGCTTCGTTGGCGTGAAAGAGGAGTGGTTCGTCGAGTACATCGAGGATCGGCGGCGCGAGCCGCGAGACGACGTCCTCACCGAGCTTGCGCTGGCAAAGTTTCCCGACGGCACGACACCCGCCGCGATTGACGTTGCCCGCGTTGCCACGTTCATGTTCGCCGCCGGCCACGGCACGACGATCGACCTGCTGAGTCTCGCGATGCTCATGCTGGCGGAGCGACCGGACTTGCAAGAGCAACTGCGCGAGGACAACTCAAAGATCCCCGCCTTTATCGAGGAGATGCTGCGCTTCGAAAGCCCGATCAAATCGAATTTCCGCATGGCGCGGCGCACCACCAGGATCGGCGATATCGATGTGCAAGCCGGTACCAGCGTGCTGGTGATGAACGGTGCGGCAAACCGCGATCCACGACGGTTCGACGAGCCCAACGAATTCCGCCTCGATCGCCCAAACATATTGCAACACATCGCATTCGGCCGTGGTATTCACACTTGTCCGGGCGCCCCGATTGCACGCGCCGAAGTACGGGTGAGCTTGGAACGAATCCTTAACCGGATGGCCGACATTCGGCTTTCAGAGGCCGAGCACGGTCCGGCAGGCGCTCGTCGGCTCAAATGGGACCGCACCTTTCTGTTCAGGCGCCTCAAGGAATTGCACCTCGAGTTCACTCCGGTTCAGTGAGCCGTTCCAGTGCGAAGACCGACGGGGTGAGCTCAGCGCGCCTGACCCTGGGTGGCCAGGAAGCCTGCGATACCGCGGACTAGTGCGTCGGCGTATTTCTGCCGGCCCTCGGGCGACTCCATCAGCGCCGAATCCGCGGGATTCTTCATGTTGCCGCACTCGACCAGGATCGACGGATACTGCGCCAGGTTCAGGCCGGTCAGATCCGAACGTCCATACAGTCCGTCCTGGCCAATGTAATTAGCGGGCGGAATGCCCGAGGCCTGCAACTGGTCGCGCATGATTCGGGCGTACTGCACCGACGGTCCGGCCTGCACCTGGTTGAGCGGTGGGGCCGAGTAGTTGACGTGGAACCCCCGGCCGGACGGTGGGCCGCCGTCGGCGTGGATGCTCAGGATTGCGTTGGGGTGCATCGCGTTGGCCATGTTGGCGCGCGCATCGACACACGGTCCCAGCCCGGTGTCGTCACCGCGTGACATCGCGGTCCGGACACCCAGCGCGTTCAACGCGGCGCGGACCCGCAGTGCGGTGTCCCAAGTGAAGGTGTGTTCCATATAGCCGCTGTTGGTCGACGTTCCAGTGGCCTGGCAGTCCTTCGTGCCGCCCCGACCGGTGGGCACCTGGCGCGAGATGGAAGCGTCGTTGGAGCCGTTGTGGCCGGGGTCGATGAACACGACCATGCCGGCGATGTTGGACGGGGTCGCGGTTGCGGTCGGGATGACTAGTGTTGACGCGGCAACCAGCACGCCAACCACCATTTTGATTCCGACACGCCTGCTCACTCGTGGGTCCACGGCGCAAAGGTAACGTCGCGCGGTCTACGCTGGGTGTTTCGAATCGCCCGACATCCACAGGCGAAACCAACTCGAGACCAAGATGCGAGGGGATTGTCATGCAACCCGGAGGCGATATGTCGGCGCTGCTGGCCCAGGCGCAGCAGATGCAGCAAAAGCTGCTGGAAGCTCAGCAACAGCTCGCGAACTCCGAGGTGCACGGTCAAGCCGGCGGCGGTCTGGTCGAGGTGGTCGTCAAAGGCAGCGGCGAGGTGGTCGCGGTGAAGATCGATCCCGAGGTCGTCGACCGCGATGACATCGAGACCTTGCAGGACTTGATCGTGGGCGCCATGGCCGACGCTTCCAAGCAAGTCACCCGAATGGCGCAGGAACAACTGGGGGCGCTGGCCGGCGGTATGGGTGGCCCTCCGGGCCAACCGCCGGCGCCACCGACTCAAATGCCGGGGCTCTGACTTTTCTAACGTCATGTTCGAGGGACCCGTCCAGGATTTGATCGACGAGCTCGGCAAGCTGCCGGGTATCGGACCCAAGAGCGCTCAGCGCATCGCGTTCCACTTGTTATCCGTCGAGCCCGCGGATATCGACCGGCTGACCGCCGTGCTGGCGAAGGTCCGCGACGGCGTGCGGTTCTGTGCGGTGTGCGGCAACGTCTCCGACAACGAGCGGTGCCGGATCTGCGCCGATCCGCGCCGGGACGGTTCGCAGGTGTGTGTCGTCGAGGAGCCGAAGGATGTCCAGGCCGTCGAGCGCACCCGCGAATTCCGCGGCCGCTACCACGTTTTGGGCGGTGCGCTGGATCCGCTGTCCGGCGTTGGTCCCGATCAACTGCGGATCCGCGAGCTGCTGAGCCGTATCGGTGAGCGGGTCGACGATGTCGACATCACCGAGGTGATCATCGCCACCGACCCCAATACCGAGGGCGAGGCGACCGCCACTTACCTGGCGCGAATGCTGCGCGACATCCCCGGCCTGACCGTGACGCGGATCGCATCCGGGCTGCCGATGGGCGGCGACTTGGAGTTCGCCGACGAGTTGACCCTGGGTCGCGCGCTGACCGGCCGCCGGGCCATGGTTTAGACGCGGGCGCGAAACCACTCACGCGCCCGCCAGCTCGCCAGCCTCGCTTTCGACCGAAGGCTTAGACCCCGGCAGCGGCTTGCCGGCGACCTCCGGCATGAATAGAAGGGTGACTGTCCCCACTATGCCCGCGAAGATCAGCATGTAGGCCGGCACCATGGCGTTGCCGGTGCCGGATATCAGCGCTTGAGCGATCAGCGGGGTGGTTCCACCGACGGCCGATAGGGCGATGTTGTACGAGATGGCCAGCGCTCCGTTGCGCACCCTGGTCGGGAACAGTGCCGGCAGCGCAGCGGGCGTGGTGCTGTCGAAACACAGTTCCATCAGTCCGATTAGCAGCACACCGATGAAGACCAACGGAAAGATACCCCCGAAGCCCATCAGCAAGAATGCGGGGACCGACGCCACGACGAGCAGTCCGCAGCCCGTCCACATTATCGGTTTGACGCCGATGCGGTCGGACAACATGGCGACGAACACCACCGCGGCCATCAGGACCGCCAACGTCGCCACGATCATCACTAGTGCGGCCGTGTTACCAACGTGCACAACCACTTTGAGGTATGTCGGCAAGTATCCGGTGAGCATGAAATCGGGGGCCTGGGAGGTCACCACAAGGGCCGCACAGATCACCATCGGCTTCCACTGCTCCACGACTGTGCGCCGAAATTGCTGCCAGCCGCGGTCGACCGGCGCATCCGTGCTATTGCTCACCTGCTCGTAGGCGGACGACTCCTCGATCCGCAGCCGCAAATAGAGAGCGAGCACGCCGAACGGCGCTCCCAGCAACAGCGGAATCCGCCAGCCCCATGCCAGCATGTCGCGGCTTGGCAGCCAGGCCTGTAATGCGGTCACCAGCAACCCGGCGAGCACGAACCCGATCAGGTTGCCCAGCGGCAGGAACCCGACCATCATGCCGCGTTTGTGGGCCGGGGCCCGCTCAACGAGATAGGTCATCGCACCGACAAACTCGCCGCCGGTCGAGAAGCCTTGAAAGATCCGGGCGACCAGAAGCAGGATCGGCGCCCAGACGCCGATGGTGCTGTAGCCGGGCAGTAAGCCGCTCATGGTGGTCCCCACCGCCATCAGCAGGATCGTGATCACCAAAACCCGCTTGCGCCCGATGCGGTCACCAAGCGGACCAAGGACGAACCCGCCGAGCGGCCGTACTACGTACGCGGCCGCCAGCGTGCTGAAGGTGGCGATGAGATGGACCGCGCTGACGCTATTGCCCGGATAAAACACCTGCGCGATCGTGGTCGCGATGTAGCCGTAGACGCCGAAGTCGTACCACTCCATGAAATTGCCAATGGCAGTACCCGCGGTGTCCCGGCGCATCGCCGAATCGGCGCCCCGGGTGTCGTGGCGTGCGCAGCTATGCCGGCGGCGTCGGATGCTCATTGATACGTCGCGTACCCATAACTTTGCTGCCCGGAACCGGTTGTGCCAGCAACCACACGTTTAGCCCTACCGGGCCGCGAGCCGCTCCCGGCGCAACAGATCTACCTCGGGCAGTTCCAGCGGTGTCAGCTCACCCACCACCTTGCCCAGCAGCAGGTCGGCCAGCTCCGGGTTGCGGGCCAGACACGGTCCGTGCATATAGGTGGCGACCACACTGCCTTGGATCGCACCGTCAAAGCCGTCGCCGACACGGTTACCCGCGCCCTTTACCACCGCGCCCAACGGCGAGGCCGCCGAGCCCAGAACCGTTCCGCCGCGGTGGTTCTCGAAGCCGGTGAGCCGCTGGCTCAAGCCGGCCGGCAACGGCTTGGTCACCACTTCACCGATAGTGCGCTTGTCTTGCGGGGTGGTGGTCAAATCCAGCAGGCCCACACCGTCGACCCGTTCCCCGGAAGACGTCTCGTACCAATGCCCGAGCACCTGGATAGCCGCACAGATCGCCAGCACGGGCGCTCCGCGGCCCGCGGCGCGCTGCAGCCCCGGGTGCTTGACGAGGTGCCTGGTGGCCAGCCGCTGCGCGTAATCCTCCGCCCCGCCCAGCGTGTACAGGTCCAGCGATTCCGGCACCGGGTCCGCCAGCGTCACCTCGACGATCTCGGCGGCGATACCGCGCAACCGCAGCCGTTGGCGCAGCACCACAGCGTTGCCGCCGTCGCCGTATGTGCCCATCACATCGGGCAGCACCAGCCCGATCCGCACTTTTGAAAGGGACCCCGAGTCAGCCATGACGCGCCAACGCCCGCTGTAGCTGTAGGAACGCGGTGTAGTTGGCGACGACCTCCACCCGCCCGGGCGGGCAGGACGCGATGGCCGTCACGGTGTCGTGCACCAACGTGTGCTCGACGCCCGCATACCCGAGCCGCACCGCCAGGTCGGTGCCGCGTTCGCCGGCGGCTACTACGGCCGTCTTCTCGAAGTGCTCGAAGCGCACGTCCCACAGCCACGACAGATCCTCGCCGTCGGGCACCTGGCCGTTGACGGCGATGACCACCCCGGCCGCGTGCTTGTCCACCATCGACAACGCTTCCTGCCAGCCCGCCGGATTCTTGGCCAGCAGGATCCGCGCCGCGTGCGCGCCGACACGGACGGTCCGGTAGCGTCCGGCAACTTCGTCGACCGCCGAGACGGCCGCCACGGCTGCCGCCGGATCTGCGCCCAACACGACAGCGGCGGCCACGGCCTGGGCGGCGTTGCCGCGATTCACCGCGCCGGGCAGCGTCAACCGCATTGGTAGGGCCAATCCGTCAGGCCCGTAAAGGGTTTCGTCGTCGAACCACCATTGCGGGCTGGGTCGCTTGAAGTCGTCCCCAGTGGAATACCAGTGGCCCTTGTCGCGGACGATGACCTCGCCGCTGCGCGGACAGCTGACCGAGTCGTTCGCCCACGCGCCGCCCGCGGCCACCCACACCACGTTCGGACTGTCGTAGGCGGCTGAGGTCATCAGCACGTCGTCGCAGTTGGCGACGACGACCGCGTTCGGGTGGCGGGCCAGGCTGGCCCGCAGCGTGCGTTCGATCACGTTGATTTCGCCGACCCGGTCCAGCTGGTCGCGGGACAGGTTGAGCAGGACGACGACGCGGGGTTCAACCGCATCCGAGACGTGCGGCACGTGCATCTCGTCGACTTCCAGCGCCGCCAGCCCGGCACTGCGGTCTGCGGCCAGTGCGGCGACCAAACCGGCATCCATGTTGGCGCCCTCCGCGTTGGTCGCTACCGCGCCCAGCGTCCCTAAAGCGGCCACGGTCATCCGGGTGGTGGTGGACTTGCCGTTGGTGCCGGTGACGACGACGGTGCGCCGCCCTGCCCCGAGCTGACGCAGAATCGAACGGTCCAGCGTCATGGCGACCAGGCCGCCGATCATCGCCCCGGCCCCGCGCCCGGTGACCCGCGACGCCCACCGCGCGCTCGCTCCTGCGGCGAGTGCCAGATGTGCCCGGGTGGTTACCACCCGCGCAGTTTAAGGGCGATCGCAGGCTCGGCGCTTTTTGGTCGAGTGCAGCGGGTCGCCCTCATCGATTTAAGTGCCGACACGATGCGCAGCGACCAGGTGATGTCGGTCCGACGTGCCATCCTCAGCCTATGAACGGGGTGTCCTGGGGTCGCCCGGCTAGCGTGCCGGACGGGGGCTGGGCTGTCATCGACGTCGAGACATCAGGCTTCCGGCCAGGTCAGGCGCGGATCATCAGCCTTGCCGCACTCGGCCTCGACGCCGACGGCAAGGTGGAGCAATCCGTTGTCAGCCTGCTCAACCCCGGGGTGGACCCGGGTCCCACCCACGTGCACGGCCTGACCGCCGCCATGCTCGAGGACCAGCCGCAGTTCGCCGACATCGCCGGCGACGTGATCGAGGTGCTGCGCGGCCGCACGCTGGTGGCACACAACGTCGCATTCGACTACGCATTCCTCGCCGCCGAGGCCGAGCTCGCCGAAGCTGAACTCCCCGTCGACAGCGTGATGTGCACGGTCGAGCTGGCCCGCCGCCTTGACCTCGGCATCGACAATCTGCGGTTGGAGACGCTCGCGGCGCACTGGGGCGTCACGCAGGAACGGCCGCACGACGCCTTTGACGACGCATTGGTATTGACCGGGGTGCTGGCGTCGGCACTGGATCGGGCGCGCGAACGCGATATCTGGCTGCCGGTCCATCCGGTGAGCCGGCGCCGGTGGCCGAACGGCCGGGTGACCCACGACGAGCTGCGACCACTGAAGGTGCTGGCGTCCCGGATGCCCTGCCCCTATCTCAACCCGGGGCCGTATGCCGCAGGCAGGCCGTTGGTGCAGGGCATGCGGGTGGCGCTGGCCGCCGAGGTGCGCCGGACCCACGAGGAACTCGTCGAGCGGATCCTGCACGCCGGGCTGGCCTACAGCGACACCGTCGACCTGGAGACCTCGCTGGTGGTGTGCAACGACTCCGCTCCTGAGCAGGGCAAGGGCTATCTGGCCCGGAAGCTGGGCGTGCCGGTGGTGACCGATGCGCAGTTCATGGACTCCGTTCGCGCCGTCATCGGCGGTACCACCATGGAGGAATTCGTCGACGTCACCACCGTCGACGAGCAGCTCGCGCTGTTCTGACAGCTGCTTACGCTCAACACGGTGTCAGGGTCCGCCGCGCCAGTGTTCGATGCGGTGATGGTCAGGAGTGAACCCGTGCTTCACCCCCCACAGCACGGCCTGGGTGCGACTGCCGACGCCGAGCTTTCGATAGATCGTACGGATGTAGGACTTCACGGTGTTGGGGCTCAGGTAGGTCAGCCGCGCGACGTCCGCGTTGCTTCTGCCTTGGGTGATCAATGCCAGGATCTCCGCCTCGCGGTCGCTGAGTCCTTCTCCGCGGCCGGGCCAGTCCAGGCCGGGAGCGCTGCGCGCCCGTGCGGCCACCTCGCTGATGACCACCTCGCCGGAATGCACGGCCTCCAAAGCGGCGATCAGCTCGCGTGCGGGCAGCGTCTTCGACAGATAGCCCTGCGCACCGTGCCGCCGTGCACTTTCGACGAGATCGGGGTGAAAGTTCCAGGTGTAAACCACGACTCGGCGTGCCCGAGGGTTGGCAACCAGGACCCCGATCTCTTCGTGATCAGATTCGGGTTGGGCGAACGAGTCGTACAACACGATGTCGACCACGTCATCGACGGGCATGGTGGAGTCGAGTTCTGCGATCACGACGCGATCGCGGTACGGGTCCAACATGTTGGCCACGCCCTTCACGACGACGTCGTAATCATCGACAAGCGCAACTGTGATCGGCGCGCAAGAAGATCGTGGCATGTCGGGGAGATTACCTCCCTAGGGGTGTATTGATACCCCCCTTAAGGGTGGTCGACTGAGATCAGCGTCGGGGCAACCGACCCGACCACTCCGCCAGTCATCACTCAACGGAAGGCTCGCCATGATCATTCTCGGCATCGTCCTACTGATCGCAGGATTTCTGCTCAAGATCTCAATCCTGTGGACTCTCGGGATCGTCCTGGTCGTTATCGGCGCAATCCTGGCAATCCTGGGTTCCACCGGCCGCGCCGTCGCCGGTCGCCGACACTACTTCTGAGAGCCGTCGCCCGCAGGCGCTGGCGTCCCTCGCTTGTTGCACGTCACAACGCAACGTTTGCATCGGCGCCGCTGGGGTTATTCGACATGAGTACGAGAGGAGCACGAAATGCCCGTTTGGGAATGGATTTTGATCGCGGCCTGCGTCGCGATCGCGGTCGCCGCAGTGCTCGTCGCCGCAAGCTTCGTGACTCGTCGCAAGAGAACAGAGCGACTGAAGCAGCACTATGGCCGCGAGTATGACCGTCTGGTAGCGGAGACCGGACACGAAAAGGCGGCCGAGAAAGAACTCACCGCCCGGGAACGGAAGAGAGACAGTCTCGACATCGTTTCGTTGACGCCGTCGGCCCTATCGGATTTCACGACCCGTTGGCACGAGGTGCAGACCGGGTTCGTCGATAATCCGGCAACTGCCGTTGGCGTCGCCGATCGTCTGGTGACTGAGGTGATGCGCGAACGAGGCTATCCCGTCGACGATTTCGATCAGCGGGCAGCTGACATCTCGGTAGACCACCCGCAGATCGTCGAGAATTATCGCGCCGCGCACGGCATTCATCTGTCACAGCAGCACGGCGATGTCAGCACCGAGCAGCAGCGAGAGGCATTCGTCCACTACCGGGCGCTGTTCGAGAAATTGCTGGAGGCCACAACAGACAACGACGCGTCACAGGAGGCAAGCGCATGACAACGCACGATCAACACACCGAGATGACCGGTTACGACGAGTCCCAGGCCGCGGGAGCGCCATCGACAAGCGAGAACCCGGCGCCTGCGGTGTCGGCCGATGCGCCGAGCGCTGCGGCCTCGAGCGCGGCGACGCCCGCCGCGCAAGCGCCGAACCAAAGCGCGCCGCCTCTCGCACCGGCGCAATCCTCGACCGCTTCCGGCGGACCAGCGCCCACCGATGCGGATGCGAGGGCAACTGCGGGGAATTCGAACGTGAAAGACGAATCAGCAACGGAGGAATTGCTTTTCGCAGACGACGATCTCGCGGAACTGCGTGCACGGTGGGCCGGCGTGCAGGCCGCCTTCGTCGACGACCCCAAGGAGTGCGTCCAGAAGGCCGATGTCCTGGTGTCCGATCTGGTCGAACAGCTCACGACTGGTTTCGCCCACGCCCGCTCGCGTCTGGAAGAGCAGTGGGAGCGCGGCGAGGAAGCGTCCACCGAAGAACTCCGCGTGGCCCTCATGCACTACCGCGAATTCTTCGAGCGGTTGCTCGCGGTGTAACGCGGCAAATCAAGGACTGCCGCATTGAGTTTCGGTTGAAACAGCTGCCGCCGACGCGACCCCTTGCGCGGTTAAGCCCGGCGGGA
This sequence comes from Mycobacterium sp., assembly GCA_036495965.1. GTDB lineage: Bacteria > Actinomycetota > Actinomycetes > Mycobacteriales > Mycobacteriaceae > Mycobacterium. Next base: position 11,885 of record DASXMA010000251.1, on the reverse strand, counting down.
ATATTAGATCACCCGCGCCGCTGAGCTCGGGAAGCCCGATTGACCGCCGATACCACTGCGCGCAGCGACGCGGTGGTGATCGACGGAGCGATACCCACGCCCCACACGGTCCGCCTCGGGCTGTCTGCGCGCCGACCCGCTTCGCCCGGCTGCGCCGTGCTCGCGGTCGGCACGGCTACCGACGCTTCGACGTAGGCGGCGGCCTGCGCGTCGTCGCCGGCGCTCATCGCGTGCTCCGAGTAATCCAGGACGGCTACCTCCAACCCGACCGTTCCCAGCGCGTGGACGAAAGCGGCCAGTGGCCCGTTGCCGACGCCGCTGATCTCGGTCTGCACCCCGTTGATCTTGACGGTCGCAGCGATGCTGGTAGTTCCGCCGTCTTCCTCGGAGGTATCGACGCGCTGCTTTATTCGCTCCAGCGGCTGCACCGGGGCGAGGTACTCCTCGGAGAACGCTTCCCACATCTCCTTGGGCGAGACCTCACCACCGTCACCGTCGGCGATGTTTTGGATCACTTGGGAAAACTCGATCTGCAGCCGTCGCGGCAGGGCCAGGCCGTGGTCGGCCTTCATGATGTAGGCCACCCCGCCCTTGCCGGACTGCGAGTTGACCCGGATCACCGCTTCGTAGGTGCGCCCGACGTCCTTGGGGTCGATCGGCAGGTACGGCACCTGCCACAGCATGTCCTCGACGTCGGAGTCCGCGGCGTCCGCATCGATCTTCATCTGGTCCAGGCCCTTGTTGATGGCGTCCTGATGACTGCCGGAGAACGCGGTGTAGACCAGGTCTCCGCCGTAGGGGTGACGCTCGTGCACCGGCAGCTGGTTGCAGTACTCCACCGTGCGCCGGATCTCGTCGATGTTGGAGAAGTCGATCTGCGGGTCCACGCCGCGGGAGAACAGGTTCAGCCCCAGCGTCACCAGGCACACGTTGCCGGTGCGTTCCCCGTTGCCGAACAGGCAGCCCTCGATCCGGTCCGCGCCGGCCTGATAGCCCAATTCTGCTGCGGCGACGGCGGTTCCGCGGTCGTTGTGCGGATGCAGGCTCAGGATCACCGATTCCCGGTTGGCCAGGTTGCGGCTCATCCACTCGATCGAGTCGGCGTAGACGTTGGGGGTTGCCATCTCGACGGTCGCGGGCAGGTTGAAGATGATCGGGTTGTCCGGCGTCGGCGCAATGATCTCGCCGACGGCGTCGCACACCTCCTTGGCGTATTCCAGTTCGGTGCCGGTGTAGGACTCCGGCGAATACTCGAACCTCCACTGCGTGCCCGGGCGTTTGGCGGCCTCTTCGACACACTTGCGCGCGCCGTCGGTCGCGATGGCCTGTACCGCGGCGCGGTCGGCGCGAAAGACTACCCGCCGCTGCAGGATTGACGTCGAGTTGTAGAAGTGCACGATGGCCCCCGACGCGCCTTCACATGCCTCGAACGTGCGCTCGATCAGTTCCGGTCGGCACTGGGTCAGCACCTGGATGGTGACGTCGTCGGGAATGGCGCCGCCGGTGATGATCTCGCGGACGAAGTCGAAGTCGGTCTGGCTGGCCGACGGGAATCCGACCTCGATCTCCTTGTACCCGATGCGCACCAGCAGGTCGAACATGCGGCGCTTGCGGGCCGGGCTCATCGGGTCGATCAGTGCCTGGTTGCCGTCACGCAGATCCACCGCACACCACAGCGGTGCGCTGCTGATGACGCGGTCGGGCCAGCCGCGGTCGGCGAGCCGAATGGGCTCGACTTCCTCGAAGAATGGTCGGTACCGGTTGATCGGCATCGACGAACCCCGTTGCGGATTCCACGCGGGCTGGCCGGGCCCGGGTGGGCCCGCGGGTTTGACGACGGTTCGCGCTGACCTGTAGGCGTCGGGTGTATCAGGATTAGTCACGGTATTTGCTCCGGGGATGTCAGAAGGGACCTCAGACCGGCGCATCGCGAACGCCCGCGACGGGAAGCCGGTCTGGATCAGGCCCCGTCGCGGCGTCCGAGGAGGAGCACCCGCTGCACATTCTGAACTCTACCGCGATCAGGGTCTTAGAGAAAATTGCGCAAACCGCCGGGTCGGATGAGCGGATCGGCGGCGCCGCCGCCACCGCCTTTCAGGGCGTCGGCCGGCGAGGTCGCGCAACCTTCAGCCGCGGCTGTCGAACGCCATGAGCCCGAGCCGCTTTTCTCGCGGGTTTCGTCTGCTTGATGTCGGTAAATAGTCGCGGACGCCGTGAAACACCCTGGCCGTCAGGCTTCTAATGGGCAGAACCTTCGGTTGTCGTGCTAATCGGCTCGAATTTCGCCGCTTAGGCGCTCGACAAGACAGCATGTTGTCCGTGTTGGTTCACGGAGCTGATCCCGCGAACTGGCACTCGACGATCGTGGGTGTGATCAGCGTGCCCGTGGACAGGGTTGAACTCCTCGATCGGTTCTCGTTCGCCAGCAAACGTCGATTATCGTTGAGGCAGTGCACCTTTCATGTTCACGACACACCTCAGCACCGAATTGCGTGAACTATTGAGGTAGGAGCATCTGGTATCAAGGTCCGAACCTCTCGAATGGGGTGTTCCAGGCTCCGTTGTTGGCGTGGGCGTCCCACCAGTTGGTGCCGACCGATCCGTCCAGGCCGACCCAGAACACATCCAGATGATCGGGGGTGCGGGCGACGGCGGTGACCGCGCCCTGGGCCGATCCGGCGCCGGCGATGTCGAACGGGGTGCTCCAGCGGCCGTTGTTGGCGTGGGTGTCCCACCAGTTGCTGGCGACCGATCCGTCCGGTGCGACCCAGAACACGTCCAGATGATCGGGGGTGCGGGCGACGGCGGTGACCGCGCCGGCGCCCGATTTGGCGGGGGCGATCTCGAACGCGGTGTTCCAGCGGCCGTTGTTGGCGCCGGTGTCCCACCAGTTGCTGGCGACCGATCCGTCCGGCGCGACCCAGAACACGTCCAGATGATCGGGGGTGCGGGCGACGGCGGTGACCGCGCCCTGGGCGGCTTTGGCGGGGGCGATCTCGAACGCGGTGTTCCAGGCTCCGTTGTTGGCGCCGGTGTCCCACCAGTTGCTGGCGACCGATCCGTCCAGCGCGACCCAGAACACGTCCAGATGATCGGGGGTGCGGGCGACGGCGGTGACCGCGCCGGCGCCCGATTTGGCGGGGGCGATCTCGAACGCGGCGTTCCAGCGGCCGTTGTTGGCGCCGGTGTCCCACCAGTTGCTGCCGACCGATCCGTCCAGCCCGACCCAGAACAGATCCAGATGATCGGGGGTGCGGGCGACGGCCGTGACCGCGTCGGCGCCCGATCCGGTCAGCTGTAGTTGCTGCCGCACTCCCGCAATCTCTGCTACAGCATTGGGCACACCAAACCCTACGAGTAATGCCTCCATTTGATCGATCATTGGTTTCAGCACGGTTTGTTGGGTCTCCCGGCTGAACACGGTGTCGCGATAACTCCGAATCTGGTCGGCCAATTGCGCACGACGCGTGGCGTCGCTGCGCACGAGTTTCGCGATCAGCCCACTGGGGGCCACCCTGAAAATTACCGGCAAAATGGGCTGCAAAATCTGGTCAATACCCCACGGTATCATTTTGAATTTGACGTCGTTCACACTGGGTGCCGCGACGGCATTCACGTCATTATAGGTATACGTGTTATTGGTGTTGTTGGCATAACCATCCCAGCTCTTCAGAAGAATTTCCATCGCATAGATTTTGATGAACTCATCCAGATCCAGCATCTGGCTCGCCCCGGCTACCCCATGCGCGGCGATCTGATCGTCGGCGAGCTTCAAATCGGCCTTGTTCTCAAATTTGGAGAGGTCCTCTGCCGCCATGAATGGCAAGCGCGCGGTGACGAAGTCATCCGTGTGTGCAATTTCGTACAGGTTGCCGTTCATATTGCCATTGAAATTGAGCTTGATATAGGGCTTCATTACCGCTTCGACATTGACAAAGAGACCCGGACTGTTGACGCCGGCCGACCCTTGGCCAACCAGCGCTCCATTCACAAACAGCCGGGCAAAATTGCAACGCGAATGGGGCAATCCGGCCATACCGAGCAATTTGTAGCCCAGCGGCTGCCGAATATAAGCATTATCCTGAACCGAATTGTTGAGCGTCACATAGCGTGACCCGATCAGGCCCTCGATCACCGGGACATTGGCGTCGCTGAATTTGCCGAAGTCAAGGTGCAGGCACGGCTTTTCGCTGTTGACTGAGCCACAAAACGATTTCTTTTTAATGCCCACCTGAGTGAACGTGGTCCGCGCGGGAAAGCTCGTTCCAGATATCTCGACCGAAGTTGCCTTACGCCACGTGTACCGGTCGCCGCCTTTCCAGTCGAAATTGCACCTACCACCGGCTGGCTCCTCGGTCCGCACCGCATCCCAATCAGCTTGCGGCATCGTAATCTTGATCGTTAGCACATTGTCGAGTGCATAGAGGGAATCAAGTGCCTGTTGCTGCTGGACGCTCATCTCATACCTCCGTGCTCGTGTCCAAACTCATACGAGGAATCTCGCCGGTAACAACCGGTGCGTCTCGGCTAATGGGCGCACTATGTCACGATAACGGACCGGATTTGGGACGCCGCACGAACCACCGCCGCATGGACGGGCATATTCAGCTGCATCTCAGCGTCTTTCATCGCGCACCCGTTGTACCGCGCTACGCAGTGTTCGGATGGTCAACCCGCCCGCCGAGGTTGTCCCGAGCTCCGTGAACTTCGGCGGCGATCCGGTGAGCATGGGGCTGCGCTCACCTGGTCATTGTGCACCACCGGTCCGACAGTTTGGGCGATTTTCACGCTGGAAAGCTGGTCGAAGCACCAGTAGATGCAATTGCGTGTTTGGCGGTGGCCTCGTCGGGCCGTTACGAGCCCGGTCGACCACGGCGCGGCCCCAGACTCGTCGTTGACACTCGCGTCTGACGCGCCGATCATCGATGTTGCGAGCCGCCCCCAGTCGCGCCGTCGGTGGAAAGGGGTGACCCCTCTGCTCAGGGGTGCCGCGCGTTTCAGCCTGAAGTCCGAAATCATAGCGCGACTGGAGGAGAAATATGCCAAAAGCGCAAAGAATAATGATCATCCGCCACGCCGAAAAGCCTTATGTCGATAAAAAAGAGAAAAACGCTGGCGTTAGAATGGACGGCGGCAAAAGCGAAGAATCGCTGGCCGTGCGTGGCTGGCAACGCGCCGGGGCAATCAGCCTCTTGTTCGGCTCTGCCGAAATTGCACAAAGCCGTGGGCTTTCAGTACCTCAGCATCTCTACGCATCCGATCCTGAAAAAGCAGACACAGCCGGCAGTAACAGCCGCAGGCCCAAACAAACCCTGATCCCATTAGCCCAACGATTGGAGCTCACCATTAGCGCGGATTGGCTAAAAGGCCAGGAAGCCGAGCTCTGCCGGGATGCATTGGCAAAACCCGGTACATCACTGATTTCCTGGCAACATGAACTGATCCCCGCTATCGCGGCCGCGATCCCCGGCGGGAATATCCCTCAAACACGCATCTGGGACGACGCGCGGTTCGATCTGGTCTGGGTCTTTGACCTTTTACCAGATGGCACATATAGTTTCAAGGAATTTCACCAGGCATTGCTTTCTGGCGACCTGGATATTTGACATACGCAACCCTCACTATTGGACCTGTCGGGGCAAACCGTCGATAATTGGGGAGTAGCCGCGCTTCTATCTACTGCTCCCGATTCATCAGAGGATGGCACGATCCGTTTTCGCGATGCGAACCAGGATCAGTTGACGCCAGCAGGCATGGTGGTTGCTCAATGGCAAAAGGCCACGGCTGATCGGGGGACCATATTTGCTGGTGTGGGCGCGCTCGGGCCCGCCATACTGGTGGTAGCGCGGGGTCGCCGGTTCGGCCTTGGCGAGCGGGCCGTCCAAGAGCAGCAGACGCATCCAGCACAGCAGGTCGATGGCGAGGGCGACCGCGGTGACCCAGGCGGTGTTGATCGTAATCGTCGGGATGATCTGGCTACTCGACGCGAAATGTCGCTACTCGACGAGAAGTCAGGTGGTGAACTACGCGTGCCATCCCGCCGTCCTCGCCCCTACGGTCGACGCACCACACACAAATAGACACAAATGGGAGAGTGCAGTGACTGTTTTACGAGAGTCCCGACGCGAACATAATGGGCTAGCACATGACTGGAGCCACGTTCGTGGTTACGGCTGGCGACCACAGCTTCCAGACGCCCGGGACAAGCTGTATGCGGCCAAACTCAAAGACCAACCACCGGCCGAGTGTGACCTGCGCCCGTCGATGCCGCCGGTATACGACCAGGGTCAGCTCGGGTCGTGCACCGGAAATGCCATCGCTGCTGCGATGGAGTACGAGCGGGATCGGCAGGGCTTGTCGGACTTCATCCCGTCGCGGTTGTTCATCTATTACAACGAGCGTGCGCTGGAAGGTACTGTGTCCAGCGACTCGGGCGCCGTGATCAGGGACGGCGTCAAGGTGGTCAACGCCGACGGCGTATGCCCGGAGACGCTATGGCCCTACGACATCGGGATGTTCGCGGTGAAGCCGCCGAAGCGCTGCTACGTCGCCGCGAGCACAGACAGGGCGGTGCAGTACGAGGCGATCAAGACGCTGGGGGACTTGAAGGACGCAATCGCCTCGAATCTGGCGGTCGTCTTCGGGTTTACCGTGTACGAGAGCTTCCAATCGCAGGCCGTCGCTAAAACGGGTGTGCTGCCGATGCCCAAACCGGGCGAGGCCACGGTCGGCGGCCACGCCGTTTTAGCGGTCGGCTATTCAGATCCCAAAAGCCAGGTAATCGTTCGCAACTCGTGGGGAGCGTCGTGGGGCGACAAAGGCTACTTCTACATGCCCTATCAGTACCTGACAGGATCCAAGGCAAGCTCGGATAGCTCACTCATCAACGGGGCGCACTTGGCCAACGACTTCTGGGCGATCCAGCTGATTTCGTCGTAGGCCGAATAAAACCACCCACGCGATTAACTTTGCGATTCAGGATATTTCGCCGGAATGGCAGTAAAGTTGCTGGTCGTGGAGACGCGGTCTTGGCCGATTGTGCGCCGTGAGGAGGAATTCAGCGCCATTCACTCGGCTCTGGCCGGGCGACAGGGCTCCTCGGGGATAGTGCTATTCGGCGATGCCGGCGTCGGCAAGACCACGCTGGCCCGGTCGGTGACCCAGTCGCTGCCGACGCCGGTGCACTGGGTGGCCGGGACGGAGTCGGCCCGATCGATCCCGCTGGGCGTCTTCGCCCACCTGGTCGGCCCGGCGGCCTCCCGTGACCCGATTGCCGGGTTGGCCGCGGCGCGGGAAACGATCTGCAGCGCCGAACATTCCATCATCGGCGTCGACGACGCGCACCTGCTGGATCACCTGTCGGCCACCCTGGTGCATCAGCTGGCGCTCGAGGGGTCGGTGCGGATCGTGGCGGCCGTGCGTACCGGCGAGGCGGTGCCCGACGCGATCACATCACTGTGGAAGGACGGCTATCTCAAGCGGCTACGGTTGACGCCCTTCAGCAAGGCGCAATGCCTGGGGTTGGTCGAAGACGCACTCGGCGGCCGGCTGGAGGGCCTGTCGGCGGACCTGATGTGGGAGGCCTCTGGCGGCAATGCGCTCTACATCCGGCACTTGGTCGAGGGTGCGCTGGAGGCCGGCACCCTCCGGCAAGTGCGCGGTGTCTGGCAGCTGCGTGGCCGCACCGCTGTCACCTCCGAGCTCGCATCGCTGCTGGACGCCCGCATCGAGCAACTGCCCGAAGACGAAGCGCACACGTTGCGGCTGCTGGCCTTCGCCGAACCGCTGGCCCTGGACGTCTTGTCGGGGCTGGTCGGTGACGAGACCGTGGAGCGCGTGGAACGCCGCGAACTGCTCCGCGTCGTTGAGGATCTTCGCAGCCTGGATGTCCGGTTTACCCACCCGCTCTACGGGGAGGTGATCCGGCGCGGGCTCGGCCGGGCCGCCGCGCGCCGGCTAAAGGGCGAACTCTTTCATGCGCTGCAGCAGCAGCCGATTCACGGACCGGCTCAACGCATCCGGCTGGCCGAGTTGGCGCTTGACAGCGGGGCGCCGGCCGAAACCGAGCTGTTCGCGGCCGCCGCGCAGGACGCCATTGCGCTGACCAACATCACCCTCGGTGAACGCTTGGCCCGCGCCGCGGTCAACCGTGATGGCGGGTTGGTAGCCAGCGAGCTCCTGGCGCGATCACTGCTGTGGCAGGGCAAGGCCGCCGAAGCCGAACAGATCCTCGACGCATTCGACCCGGACGACATGAGCGAACTAGACCTGGTGCGCTGCGGCACCGCACGGATCGCCAACCTGCAGTGGTCGATGGGTGACGCCGCGCGTGCCGACGAGGTGCTGCAGCTGTTGCAACGGCGGGTCAGCCACCCAGCGCTGCGGCTGGTTGTCGAGGGGGTCGCCTCGGCGACGCAGGCGTTCGAAAACCGGCTCGACGAGGCCGCCGCAGCATCACAGCGGGTGTTGGACGACCCGGCGGCGTCACCGCCCGCAGTCGAGTGGGCGGTGTTCGGCGGGGCGCTGGCCGCGGCGTTGACGGGACGCGTTGACGACGCGGCCGCTATCGTCGCGCGCGGACGTCAGATCGAGCAGAAGGTCGACGGTCTGTTGCGGTATCCCGCCGCGTACGGCGAGATCCGGACGTTGACATTGGTCGGCGACTTCGACGAAGCCGAGGCCCGTTCAGGTGACATCGTGCAGGTCACGTCACCCGGCCAGTATCTGGCGTGGGGCATGGCCAACGTCCTGGTCGGCACGGTGGAAGTGGCCCGGGGCCGGTTCGCGGTCGCGGCACCACGCATGGAAGAAACCGTCGCGGCGTTGGCCGCCGAGTCCGCGGCGTCGTGGAGCTTCCCGGCTGGGATGCTGCTGGCGCAATCCCATTGCGTGCTGGGGCACATCGACGCCGCGGCGAAGTCGGTGGCGGAACTGCGAAGTAGGGTTGATCGCCACGTGGCGGTCTTCGAACCGCAATTCCGTCTTGTCGAGGCGTGGCTCGCGGCCGCGCAAGGCCACGTCAGCGGCGCGATCTCACGTGCGTTGGAGGCCGCCGACCTGGCCAAAGGGTATGGCCAGCGGGCTGTAGAAATGCTCGCCCTGCACGATGCGGCCCGCTTCGGTGACCTGTCCTCGCTGCAGCGCCTCATCGACGTCGCTACCGGCATTGGCGGGCGGCTTGCTGCGGTCCACGCCGAGTACGCGGCCGCGCTGCTCGCGTCCGATGCAGCAAAAGTGCATGACGCGGCAGAGCAATTCGAGGCCGTCGGCGTGCTGCTTTCGGCCGCCGATGCGGCCGCCCAAGCCGCCGTGCTGTTCCGGGCGGCCGATGATCGCCGCCATGCCGTGGAGGCCGCCGCCACCGCAGACCGGCTCGCCTCGGCTTGCGGCGGCGTACGCACGCCCGCCCTGGAGATGGCGTCGCAGCCGTTGCCGCTGAGCCCACGCGAGCGTGAGATCGCTAACTTCGTCGCCCAAGGGCTTAGCAACCGCGACATCGCCGACCGGCTCGTCGTTTCGACCCGCACCGTCGAAGGCCATATCTACCGGGCCTGCGTCAAACTCGATGTCACAGATCGGGAGGGACTGGCGATGGTGATTCGGCGGGACCGTGGCAGCTGAAAGGGCCTTCTCCCGACGGGAATCGAGTAGTGCACTACGCGTGTACGCCTGCATCTCCCATGTGCACCCTTGGGCGATGTTTTACCGCACGAGTCTCCGGTCGCCCGGCCGCCGACGGTGACCGCCGTCCCTCCGCGCGGGCCTCGGCGCCCGTCGATCATCAGCCCGCTCGTGATGGGCGAGGGCGTAGCGCACATCGTCCACACCGACGACCAGGACCGTCGTGGGGTGCTGATCGAACTCCGGCTAGACCCGGGCGCGAGGCCCGCCTCGGTTCGCCGCGGCTTCCTCAGATTGTTCAACGACGTTTTCGAGACCGCGGGTCCTCCGCGGCCGGTTCCGGTCGCGCGACATTACATGCGCTGCATGCTCGCCCCCGATGAGATCACCAGATTGGTGCGCGGCGGCGACCCGGCTACCGCAGCGGGGGCGCAGCGTGCCCTTGGCCTCATCTTTCACGTGTGGCCGGATCTGATCCTGCGCGCCCACATTGACCGCTCGATGAGCACCATCAAAGCCGACGCCGCCGGCCGCACCTTTGGCTGCACGGGTGCCGGCGTGGTCTGGGGGGTGCTCGATTCAGGTATCAACGCAACGCACCCACACTTCACAGTCCACGACACGTTGACCGCTGACGCGGTTTCGAAATTGCACCGCGACTTCACCATCTCTTCGTCCCCGGGCGCCGGGCCGTCCCCGTTGACCGATGCCTACGGGCATGGCACTCACGTCGCCGGAATCATGGCCGGCCGTGCTCCTCTGGACACCAATACGCTGCGGATCGCCCACAACCAACCGACCGCACAAGATTTGCCGCAGTGGACGCTCCGGACGATTGCGGCGGGTGCCACCCTCTCCGGGGTTGCCCCGATGGCCAACCTCGTCAGCCTCAAGGTTCTTGACGATAGCGGCAACACGCTGTCGAGCACCGTGATCCAGGCGATCGACTACATCCGGACAGTCAACAGCGATGGTCGAGACCTGCAGATCCATGGGGTCAACCTGTCCCTCGGCTGCCCGTGGCCCCCTGCCGAATACGCAGCGGGGCAAAGCCCGCTGTGCCGGGAATTGGATCTGCTGACCGGGACCGGCGTGATAGCGGTTGTCAGCGCCGGCAATGAGGGCGCGGGTGGAACCCTCGAGGGCCCGTCCGGTGACGTCTACGGGCAGCTGTCGACAATCACCGATCCGGGCAACGCGGCCTGCGCCGTCACCGTTGGTTCGGTACACCGCTATAAGCCACACACCTACGGCGTCACCTTCAATTCGTCGAAGGGTCCCACCCTCGACGGTCGCCCGAAGCCCGACGTGGTGGCACCGGGCGAACGCATCACGTCAGCTGCCACCGGGGACCTCGTCGCCGGCGTTCCGCCGCTGGCACCCGCGGCCGCTGACCCGCCGCATCTGGCGCGCTACCGGGAAGACAGCGGCACATCGATGTCGGCCGCGCACGTATCCGGGGCAATGGCGGCGTTCATGTCGGCTCGCAACGAATACGTCGGCCAACCGTTTCTGCTCAAGAAGCTGTTTTGCGACACAGCAACAGATTTGGGACGCCACGAGTTCTACCAGGGCACCGGTCTGATTGATTTGATGCGTGCCCTGTCCAGCAGCTAAACCCGAAGGGAAAACCCCGTGACCGACATCAACGGATTGCCCTACTACGAGGTCGATTTCAATGCCGATGGCTCACTCAACGCGGCGAACGGGGGCGGCGATGGCGGGTTGCCGGCCGCGGTGGCAGCCGGTGGAATCACTGATCTTTTCGTTCTTTCGCACGGTTGGAACAACGGCGTCGATTCGGCCCGCAAGCTTTATATCGCGATGTTCGGTCTGCTCGCTGCCCAGCTCGGCACGAATCTGGCCAGCAGCGCGGCTGTCGGCATCATTTGGCCGTCCCTGCTGTTTCCCGACGACGATCCGGCCACCGCGCCGGCGGCGCCGTCCACCGGCGCCCAGATTGCCGCTGCATACGCCCCGTCGTTCCCGGGCCAGCAGCAACAGCTCAGCGAGATGGGTCAATTGCTGGACCAGCAGCCACAGGATCCGGCCAAGCTCACCCAATTCCATCAATTGGCAAAGGGTTTGGTAACCACCAAACCCCAAGGTGTCGAAGACACCGGTGAAGCCGCGTTGCTCACTGCCGATACTGCGACTGCATTCGGCCACGCGGCCGCGATGGCGCCGCACGCGACCAGTTCTGCGCAGGGGATCGGAAATCCGTTTGCCGGCCTGTGGAGCGGAGCGCGTGAGGTGTTGCGCAC
>DASXMA010000250.1:0-4179 GCA_036495965.1 Mycobacterium sp. | reverse complement strand
GCACAAGCGCGATCGTTCAACGACATCGGCGCTTCGGCCGAACACGCCGCAAAAGTGATCGCCAAGGCCGCGACCGCGTCTCGTCCCCGGACTCGCTACACCGTCGGACGCGACGCTGCGATTCTCGTGCGGATCAGCCGCCTCGTGTCCGACCGGGTCCTGGACCGCATAGTGCGCTTGAACCTTCGGTCCTTTGCCAGAGGCTCGCAGTCAAGCACACGACACGACGCGCAGGCGACTTCGGTTGGCGCAGTTCGCGACGATCAGCCTTGAGCGGCCACCGCCGAGCGCCTGGCGCGTGAGCCCTTGCCCACGCCGAAGAACTGGTACTCCTCGGGCTTGACCGATCGGGTTGCCCGCCAGTACTCCCAGGTATAGCCGCCCCACAGCACTGTGTTCTTGCCGTGCTCGTCGAGGTACCAGCTGCTGCAGCCGCCCGTGTTCCACACGGAATCGGCGAGTCGGCTTTGCAGCGCATCGTTGAAGCGGTCCTGCGCGGCCCGCGTCGGAGCCAGCGCCTGGGCGCCCAACTTGTCGCAGGTCTTGATCGCGTCCGTGACGTAGCGGATCTGGGATTCGATCATGAACACCACCGAGTTGTGCCCCAACCCGGTGTTGGGTCCCAGCAGGAAGAACAGGTTAGGCACGTCGGCGACGGTGATCCCGCGGTGGGCACCGATGCCTTCCCGGTTCCAACGGTCCACCAGGTCCTCACCGTGCAGTCCTTTGATTTGGACGTAGGTGTAGGAGTCGGTGACGTGGAAGCCGGTGCCGTACACGATCACGTCGGCCTGGCGTTCGGCGCCGTCGGCGGTGACGATCCCGTCGCGGGTGATGCGGGCGATGTGGTCGGTGACCAGCTCTGTCTTCGGATCGGCGACCGCGCCATAGTAGGTGGAAGAGTTCAGGATTCGCTTACAACCAATGCGATAGTTCGGGATCAGCTTGCGGCGCAACTCGCGGTCTCTCACCGAGCGGAAAATGTTCCACTTGCAATACGCCTCAATAAATTTCAGCGCATTAGGGCGCTTGGTCATAGCGAATGCCAGCGCCTCCTGCGCCCAGTAGATGCCGGCGCGCACCATTGCGCGCAGCCCCGGTACATTCTCCATGGCCCTACGCAGCGCTACCGGGAGCTCGGGGTTGGAGCGCGGCACCACCCACGGCGGAGTGCGTTGGTAGAGCTGAAGTTCGGCGACCTGCCCGATGATCTCCGGGACGATTTGGATCGCGCTCGCGCCGGTTCCGATCACCGCCACGCGCTTGCCGGTCAGGTCGACGCTGTGATCCCACTCCGCGGAATGGAAAGCGGGGCCGCGGAATTCATCGCGACCTTCGAAATCGGGGATGGACGGGATATGCAATGCCCCGGCGCCCGAGATGAGGAACTGGCCGACGTATTCCGTTCCGTCGCTGGTGAATACGTGCCAACGGTGTTCGTCTTCGTCCCAGTGGCCGCGATCGACCAGCGAGTTGAACTCTATGTAGCGGCGCAGCTCATATTTCTCGGTGACCCCTTTGAGGTAGTCCCAGATCTCGGGCTGATAGGAGAACGGGTTCTTCCAGTCCGGCTTGGGCTCGAAGGAAAACGAGTACAGATGAGACGGGATGTCGCAGGCGCAGCCGGGGTAGCTGTTGTCCCGCCAGGTGCCGCCGACGTCGTCGGCCTTCTCCAGGATCACGAAATCCACACCCTGCTGCTGCAGCGTGATGGCCATACCCAAACCGGAGAATCCGGTCCCGATGATGATGGCGCGGGTGTGCACCGGCTCCGGGGCCTCAGGCCCCGGGATTGGGTCGGTCTCGGCTTGTGTCATGGCATCGGTCACGGCGGATCGGTCTTCCTATTGAGGCCTGGGCACCTAACCTCAAAATACCCAGCAAATACCCAGTACCCAAGGTATCGGATAGCACGAGTGTTATCGATGGCCGCAGCGATGTCAACGCGGCGGTCGCTCAGCTCGCGGCCGGGTTGCTGGGCACCACATTGTGAATCGGCTGGTCAGGGTCCACCATGATGCCGAGCACCTCGGCGGTGCCGACGATGACCCCCATCATGATGGTGGTCAGATGGGCGACGAATTGCTCACGCGGCATGCGCCGCGGGCTGTCCGGGCCGGGGCCCAGCCACCATTCGGTGGCCGACGCGGCCAATCCGAAGGCCGCGTGTGCGGCGAGTTCGAGCGCGGCGTGGTCCAACTCCATTTCCCGCAGCTCGTTGTCGAACATGTCGGCCATGGCCAACGTGATCTCCCGGCCTTCGTTGAGAGTCCGAATCGTCGACTCGGAGGTACCCCCCGAGGGAGCCTGGATGAAGACCCGCAGCACATTGGGATGCTTGTCGACCAGGGTGACGTACTCCTCGACACTGCGTCGGATGACCTCTCGCGCTGAGTCGGTGGCCAGGTTGATCGACGGGAAGATCGCCGCCCACAGCATGTCGCGCAGCCGCACCCCGATCGCCTGGAACAGATCGGATTTGTCGTGGAAATGCCGGTAGATCTTCGGTTTGGCGGTGCCGGCCTCTTCGGCGATTTCCCGCACGCTCAGCTCGGGTCCCAGGCGGTCGATGGCCCGGAACGCCGCCTCGACGATTTCGCCGCGTACCTTCTTGCGGTGTTCGCGCCAGCGTTCGCTGCGCGCATCGACCTTCGCCCCGGGCTTCACGCTGGGGTGGGGTCGAGGAATTCTCACCACATCAAGCACCATACCGCGTTGCAGCCGCTGACCTGCGCAGACTGCGTATCCCGAGACGCTCGTTAGCCCGGCGCGGCGTCACAGCATGCAGGACACGCAACCCTCGACCTCGGTGCCTTCCAGCGCCAACTGCCGTAGCCGGATGTAGTAGAGCGTCTTGATTCCCTTGCGCCAGGCGTAGATTTGCGCCTTGTTCACATCGCGGGTGGTAGCGGTGTCCTTGAAGAACAACGTCAGAGAGAGCCCTTGGTCCACGTGCTGGGTGGCCGCGGCGTAGGTGTCGATGATCTTCTCGTAACCGATCTCGTAGGCGTCCTGGTAGTACTCCAGGTTCTCATTGGTCATGTAGGGCGCCGGGTAGTAGACCCGCCCGATCTTGCCCTCCTTGCGGATCTCGACCTTCGACACGATCGGGTGGATCGACGATGTCGAGTGGTTGATGTAGGAGATCGACCCGGTCGGCGGCACCGCCTGCAGGTTCTGGTTGTAGATGCCGTGCGCGGCCACGGACTCCTCCAGCCGTTTCCAATCGTCCTGGGTGGGGATACGGATGTCTGCATCGACGAACAGCTGACGCACCTTCTCGGTCTGCGGCTCCCACACCTGCTCGGTGTACTTGTGGAAGAACTCCCCAGACGCGTACTTGGACCGTTCGAAACCCTTGAAGTGCGTGCCGCGTTCGATCGCGATGCGGTTGGAGGCCCGCAGTGCGTGATACAGCACCGTGTAGAAGTAGATGTTGGTGAAGTCGATACCTTCCTGGGAACCGTAGAAGATTCCCTCGCGAGCCAGGTAGCCGTGCAGGTTCATCTGCCCAAGCCCGATCGCGTGGGAACCGTTGTTGCCCTGCTCGATCGAGGGAACCGAGGTGATGTGTGTCTGGTCGCTTACCGCGGTCAACGCGCGGATCGCGACCTCGATCGTTTGGGCGAAGTCCGGCGAGTCCATCGTCCTGGCGATGTTGAGAGACCCCAGGTTGCACGAAATGTCTTTGCCCACCTTGGCATACGACAAGTCGTCGTTGAACAACGACGGTGTGGACACCTGCAAGATCTCCGAGCACAGGTTCGAATGGGTGATCTTGCCCTCGATGGGGTTAGCCCGGTTCACCGTGTCCTCGAACATGATGTACGGATAACCGGACTCGAACTGCAGCTCGGCCAGCGTCTGGAAGAACTCCCGTGCCTTGATCTTGGTCTTGCGGATGCGCGCGTCGTCGACCATCTCGTAGTACTTTTCGGTCACCGAGACGTCGGCGAACGGCACGCCGTAGACCCTCTCCACGTCGTACGGCGAGAACAGGTACATGTCCTCGTTCTTCTTGGCCAGCTCGAAGGTGATGTCGGGGATCACCACGCCCAGGCTCAGCGTTTTGATCCGGATCTTCTCGTCGGCATTCTCTCGCTTGGTGTCCAGGAACCGGCAGATGTCGGGGTGATGTGCTTGCAGGTACACCGCGCCGGCGCCTTGGCGCGCACCCAG
>DASXMA010000249.1:0-11360 GCA_036495965.1 Mycobacterium sp. | reverse complement strand
GCAACAAAACTCGCCGAGGTGGGCATGGCGATCGTTGGCACGGGCCGCGACGAGGGCCGGCTGGCCGAGCTGGAAAAGGCTGTCAACGACCCGGATCGCGTCGCAACCATCGCCGCCGACTTGACCCATGATGACGCGCCGCGGCGCATCGTGGACCTCGCGGTCACTCGGTGGGGTCACATCGACTTCCTGATCAACAACGCCGGGGTGGGCAGCCCCAAACCGCTACACGAAACAGACGACGAAACACTGGACTACTTCCTGGGTTTGATGCTGCGCGCCCCGTTCCGGCTTGCCCGCGAGGTGCTCCCACACATGGAACCCGGGTCGGCGATCATCAACGTCACATCGACTTTCGCGGTCATCGGCGGGCTGCGCGGCGGTGCCTACTCCGCGGCCAAAGGCGGGCTGACCGCGCTGACCACTCACATCGCCTGCCAGTACGGGGCGTCCGGCATCCGCTGCAACGCCGTCGCGCCCGGTGTGACGCTGACACCGATGGTCGAGAAACGCTTGGAGGATGAGCGATTCCGCAAGATCAACACCGAGATGACACCGCATCAGCGGTTGGCCAGCATCGATGATATCGCCAGCACCGTCGCGTTCTTATGCTCGCCGGGGGGAAGTTTCATCAACGGCCAAACGATCGTTGTCGATGGCGGATGGAGTTCAACGAAATATCTGTCGGAGTTCGCGTTGACATCGCAGTGGATCGAGCGGTGAATCTGTTTGCGGTGCTCGATCTGGCCGCGAGCCGGTTCGCCGATCGTGGCGCGGTCTATCACGGAGATCGACGCGTGTGCACATGGAGTGAATTGCGGGACCGGGCATTGTGTTTGGCCACGTCCATCCGGCAACACGAGGGCGCCGGTGCACGCGTCGCGATCGCGAGTCACAATCGTCCCGAGATCGTTGAGCTGATGTTCGCGATCTGGGCTGCCGAATGCGTCGTCGTCCCGATCAACTACAAGTTGCATCCGCGCGAGATGGCTCAGATCCTCGACGACGCCGGTGCGTCACGGGTATTCGCCTCATCGACGATCGGCGCCGAACTCGCATCCATCACCACCCGGCCAACCGAAATCATTGAGTCCGAGGACTATTCACGCCGGCTCAACGTCGCCCCGTCGGCACCGCCGCGCACCGACCCGTCGACGTTGGCGTGGCTGTTCTACACCAGCGGAACCACCGGTCCGTCAAAGGGCGCAATGCTGTCGCACCGCAACCTTACGGCGATGGCCGTCGCGCACCTGGCCGACATCGATGATCCTAACGAGGACTGCACCCTCATCCACGCGGCACCGATGTCGCATGGCTCGGGGCTCTACATCGTGCCGTACGTGTTGCGCGCGGCCCGCCAGGTGGTGCCCACGTCCGGCGCATTCGATCCCGACGAGTTCCTCGACCTGTGCGAGCACCACCCGGGCAGCAGCGCGTTTCTTGCTCCGACAATGGTGCAGCGGCTGGTAAGAACGGGACGCACCCGTCCGGCCAATCTGAAGACCATCGTCTACGGCGGCGGGCCGATGTATGTCGAAAGCCTGAAGAAGGCGATGGCTGCGTTCGGCCCGATCTTCGCGCAGATCTACGGGCAGGGCGAGGCACCGATGACGATCACCGGACTGCGCCGCGCCGATCACGAATCGGGCGACGACGCAATCCTCGGATCGGTCGGCTGTCCGCGGTCGGGTATGGAGGTGGCGGTGCTGCTCGCAGACGGCTGCCCGGCGCCCCCCGGCGAGATCGGCGAGATCGTGTGCCGCGGCGATGCGGTCATGTCAGGGTACTGGCAAAATCCCGACGCGACCCGTGCCACGCTCCAGCACGGCTGGCTCTACACCGGCGACATGGGTTCGTTCGACAGGGCCGGTTTCCTCACCCTGCGGGACCGGTCGAAGGATGTCGTGATCAGCGGCGGATCCAACATCTATCCGCGGGAGGTGGAGGAGGTCCTGCTCGAGCACCCCGGCGTGTCAGAGGCATGTGTGGTAGGCGTACCCGACGCCGAGTGGGGTGAGGTGGTGGTCGCATTCATCGTCGGCGCCGCCGAGCCGGCCGAGTTGGATGCGCATCTGTTGCAACGCATCGCACGCTTCAAGCGGCCCAAGCGCTACCAGTTCGTCGACGAGCTACCGAAAAACAGTTACGGCAAAGTGCTCAAGCGGGAACTGCGTGCAAGCCTCGCCTAAGGCACCAAAACACGACCATGACTCGACTTGGTTGATTAGAGGTCGGCGAAATCGATAATTCCGCGAATGTTGCGTCCTTCACGCAGGTCCGCGAACGCCTCGTTGATCTGGTCGAGCTGGTAGTGGCGGGTGACCAACTCATCGAGTTTCAATGCGCCGGCCTGATACAGCGACAACAGCATCGGCACGCTCGCGCGCGGATTCATTCCGCCGTAGAGCACGCCCTTGAGTTGTTTGGCCGACAGCGTCATCTCCTGCAGGACCAGTGGGACCGGGGGCTCCGTGAAAGGGGTGATGCCGGTGAGCACGCAAGTCCCGCCCTTGCGAAGCAGCCTCATCGCCAACGGGATCATGTCCACGTGCACAACGCCGGGAGTCACGACCACGCGGTCGGCCATCACGCCGGCGGTGATGTCTTGCACCACCGGTATTGCCTCCTCGGCCGAAGCGGCGGTATGCGTGGCGCCGAAGATCTTGGCCGAATCCCGCTTGTACTCAACGGGGTCCACCCCGACGACATAGGTCGCGCCGACGGCGCGCGCCCCTTGCAGGGCGTTCATCCCGACACCGCCGGTGCCGATCACGACGACGGTGTCGCCGGGTTCGGTGCCTGCGGAGAGCGTTGCCGAGCCCCACCCGGTGCTGACAGCGCACGACACCAGTGAGGCGGCATGGAACGGGATGGCGTCGTCAATCTTGATGACGGACCTTTCCGACAGCACCGCATATTCTGCGAATGTGCCGAGTTGACCATAAGCCAACAGGTTTTCGTCGCCGAGGTGCCGTCGGCACGTTCCGTCGGTGGGCATCTCCTTCGCGAACAGGCTCGCTCCGGCATCGCAAATGTAGCTCTGACCGTTGACACAGAATCGGCAATTGCCGCACGCGGGAATGAACGACATCGCCACGCGGTCTCCCGGCTGAACCGTCGTCACGCCCGGCCCGATCTCTTCGACGACACCTGCACCCTCGTGACCACCGAGCAGCGGGAACCAGTCTGGCGCGGACATACCGCTTGCGGCCAGCACCTCGGGCGTCGGCACCACGTCGCCGGTAGCCAGGTGGTCATCGGAGTGGCAGATGCCGGCAACGGCAACACGTACCAGGACTTCGCCGCTGTGCGGCGCGTCGAGATCCACATCGCGGACCTCCCAGTCCATGCCGACCCCCCGCAGCACAGCCGCACGACACTTCATTGCAACCTCCTTGATGGTGGTCCGTAGGCCCAGCCGGGCGCAGGGATATGCACGAGGGGCTACAGCGGTCATGCTAGAGCTCAACCGGATTCGAAGTAACTCCGGATGCCGGCCAACATCGCGATGTGCGCCTTGACCGCCTCGCGGGTGGTCACCGGCGCCAAAAGTCGGGGCGCCGTTATCCGGATTCGCTCGGTGACACGGGTGCCGCCGCCGGCCGGCTCAAAACTCACCGTTCCACGCAGCCGCACCCCGGGGGACTGATCGGCCTCGGTCATCACGTCGCCGACTGCGGGGACATGTAGCCGCGCCCGGTAGGTGATCTGGATAGTAAACGGCCCCAATGGAATTCGGTCGATCACGCGATAGCTCTGGCGGTAACCGTCGGGTGTTTCAACGCGGGACAGCGCTTCCACGGACACAATCAGCGGATGCACAAGCTTGATGTTGTCCAGGTCCACATAGAAGTCGCGGACCTCATCGGGTGGCGCGGGCACTTCTTCTGTCATCGTCCGCTCGGCATGGGCGGTCCAGCAGCTCATAGCAGACAACCTAGCCCGGCGTGACGGCCGGGCTTACCGTGGACGTGGCCATCATCGAGTGAGCGGAGACGACATGGGCAACGGGACTGAAAGTCAAGTGGTCGAGCGCTACCTGGAGTGCCTCTCCGCCCACGACTGGGACGGACTGGCCGACACCATTGCCGACGAGGACTTGACCCGGGAGGGCCCATTCTGCGATCGCGTTGACGGCAAGGCGCACTACGTCGCATTCCTGCGAAAGGTGTGCACCAACCTCAGGGGCCACCGGTTGGAGGTACAGCGGGTCTCACACGTGGACACCCGGCTGTCCTTCGCCGAGCTGACCGAGACGTTTGAGATTGACGGCGTTGCCACCACGTGGCCGGAATGCATCCGCTTCGAGCAGCGCGACGACGGCCTGATCTCTCACGTCAGCGTGTTTTTCAAGCAGCGTGGGGGGCCGACACGCAGAGATGGCTGACCGAAGAACTATTCCCTGATTCGCGGAGTTGACCTAACGTGTCATGGATGGAGGTAAGCGGAACCCCAGAGTCGGTGCCCGTCGAGAGATTGCATTCGGGCGACCCGATCACCGATTGCGGTCAGCGGTACATCGTCCTCGAATCGAAAACTCTCGGCGATAGCTGCGTAGTTCTCGAGCTCGAGTCCAGGGTGGACCACCAGCTGCAGGTCATCGAGAAGTCGTTCCCGGCTGGATACCAGGTGGACAGGGCCCACCACCGAATTTTGTAAACCGAATATTTTCGCAGGCCCAAACAATGCGCGAGTAGCCGTTGACGGCTACCGCGCATTCGTGTTATTTGGCCGAGAATAATTGCGAATACAGCCCGTGCGGCCCAGTTAGCTGCGCGGCGGCCGAATGTCGTTGGGATCGTTGGGGTCCGGCTCACCAAACCATCGTGACGGCTGATGCTCGCCGTACGCGTCATGCCAGTCCCACCACTCATACGGCGCGGTCTGCGGGTAGCCCTCCGGTGAATCCTCCCAGTTTTCCTGGCGTCCCAGCGCCGTCATATCGAGGAAGCTCCAGGTGTTGCCCAGCGCCTCGTCGCCGCGGTTGTTGATGAAGTAGGTGCGAAACACCTGGTCACCGTCGTGAACGAAGGCATTGGTGCCATGCCATTCATCGACACCGAAGTCGGCGTCGAAGCTATCGGTGATGGTGTACCACGGCATGTTCCAGTCCATCCGCGACTTAAGGCGCTCGATGTCCGGTTGTGGCGCGCGCGAGGCGAACACCAGCGTGGTATCGCGGGCGTTCAGGTGGGAGAGGTTGCCAATATGGTCGGCGATCATCGAGCAGCCCCGGCAGCCGTGATCGGGCCAGCCGTCGATATCGGGCCCGTAGAAGGCACGGTAGACGATCAGCTGACGCCGGTCGCCGAACAGGCCCAGCAGGTTGACCTTGCCCTCGGGCCCGTCGAACTCGTACTCCTTGTCCACGGCCGCCCATGGCATGCGCCGCCGCATGGCCGCGAGCGCGTCATGGGCCCGGGTGAGCTCCTTTTCCTTCACCAGTAGTTGCTGATGGGCAGCCGCCCACTCCTGGGCCGACACGATCGGGGGTGTGTTCATTGCGGTGTTCATGAGGTTGTCCGCCTTTCCGGTTGGGTGGCTTCAGGCCAGCGGGGACAGGCCCGAGGATGTGAGTAGGTATGCGTCGCCGGCCCGGAGGCCGTCGATGGCGATCTCCAGTACCGACCGGCCGGCTTGCTCCGCGGTGAGCGCGGGTCCGCCGGCCTGCACGAACGTGTCAACGTCGACACCTTGCCGCTCGGCGTAGGCCACAACGGCTTTGGCACCCAGATCGGTGGCCGGTGTCAACCGCGGCAGGACGGACACGAAGCTGATCCCCAGCCCGGCCCGTTGCGATTCGATGGCTGCGTAGCTGGTGATGAACCTGACGGTCGACTTAGCGCCCGCGTAGCCGCCGCTGAGCGGTGACCCGTTGAGCGCTGCGCCGCTGGACATCACGATCACCGAGCTGCCCGGCGCCAGTGGGCGCTGCAGCGCATGCCGAGTCCAGTGAAACGCCTGCGCGACGTCCACGTTCCAGTTTTCACTGAAGGTCTCCCAGGTCTGATCCTGTAACGGTCTCATCCGCGGAGCGGCCCCGGCGCACAGCACCAGTGTGCGCGGCCGGTACTCGTCGATGAGCCGGCAGGCCGTAGCCGGATCGGCGGCGTCCGCGACGACCGGAGTGAAGCTGTCGCCCAGCTGGCTGCGGGCCTGCTCGAGGAGTGAGCGGTTGCGCGCTACGCCGACCACCTCGGCACCGGCTGCCGACAAGGCGGTGGCGATGGCACGGCCGAATCCGCGGCTCGCTCCTGTCACGATCGCCGTCGTGCCGACGAGCCCATTGGCTTGGGTTTTCGGGCGCTGATTCATGTTCGTACTCGCTTTCGATGAACTCCTTGGGTGCCGGCGAAGTGCCGGCGCGGGCTGGACCGTCCACTAATTCAGATACGGCGCGGCACCCGGATTCATCGCTGCTGACCGATGAGTTTTCGCGCGTCGGCGTCTCTGTACTGGAGTAGTGTTTCGGTCCCAGCCCGGACCGGAGGCCGAGATAGGAGAAGCCCGTGCCGGCTCAGGAGGATTTCATCGAGCAGGCGGCGCCGTTTCGTGCCGAGTTGATCGCACACTGTTACCGAATGCTCGGTTCGGTGCAGGACGCCGAAGACCTAGTCCAGGAAACCTATCTGCGGGGCTGGCGGGGTTATCAGGCGTTCGAGGAACGGGCGGCGTTGCGGACCTGGCTGTACCGGATCGCGACGACCGCGTGCTTGCGTGCACTGGAGAACCGCGCCCGCCGGGTGCTGCCGGCTGGGCTGGGTGACAGCTCGATCGACCCCGGTGTCAGCCTGGACGGATACACCGGCGCCCATCTGTGGCTCGAGCCGATCCCCGATGCCCTCATGTTCGAGACCCCGACGCTGACCCCAGAGGGGGCGGTCACGGCAAAGCAAAGTCTGCGGCTGGCAGTGATGACGGCCCTGCAGGAGCTTCCGGCGCGGCAGCGAGCCGTGCTGATCTTGCGGGACGTCGTGCAGTTCAGCGCCGCTGAGGTTGCCGAACTCCTCGAAACCACACCGGCGGCGGTCAACAGCTCCCTGCAGCGGGCGCGGGCCCGTCTCGCCGAGATCTCCCCCAGCGAAGAAAACGCTGTCGAGCCCGACGACGCCGCACGCCGTGAATTGCTCGACCGCTACTGCGCCGCGTTCGAAAACGCGGACATGGCCGCCCTGACCGAGTTGCTGCAAACCGACGTCAAGCTCGAAATGCCGCCTCTGCCAATGTGGTTCACCGGCCGAGACACAGTGATGCAGTTCCTTGCCGTCCGTGCTTTCACCAAGATCGGCGACATCGTGATGGTCCCGACAGCGGCGAACGCGCAACCCGCTGTAGCCGAGTACCGCCGCACTGCCGACGGCGTACTGCGCGCCCATTCCATCCACGTCCTCACCACAAGCCTCACCCAGGGTGCCGCCGGGATCGCCGCAATGACGGTATTTCTCGATCCGGCCTTGTTTACCGCGTTTGGATTGCCGCAAAGTAGGTAAGCCCCTCAAGTGGAAGCGACTGCAGCTCGGTTAATTATTCGAATCGCCGAGCCACCACAGTCATCGATGTCAACGCAAGGCCTACCTTCGAGGCCATATGTGGACAGGTCCCCAAGACGCCAGGAGTATAGGCGCGATAGGGGTAATTGAAGGGTGACCGAATGAAGATTCCGGGTGTAGCCAGCGTCGTCGCTGGCGTCACCGGCGGAGCGGCCCAGGTAGTGCGAGCCGGCATATCCACCGCGGCGGGCGCCGCGGGCACGGTGCAGGTGTTGGCCAGCCCGGTAGCGGAACTGGCCGGCCCGGTGGTGCACTCGGTGGCCAACTCGAGCGGGCGAGCGCTCGGAATGAGCCCCAACGGGTCGCCTAACGGCACCGCGCCGCCGGTGCGGTGGCAGAGCGGGCAGCGGGTCCATCTGGACCTGGACCCGTTGCTTCCGTTTCCCGGCTGGCACGATTATGCGGCGGTAGTGGAGGAGCCGGTTCGCAGGATTCCCGGCGTGGCCAAGGCCCATGTTGAGGGCTCATTGGGCCGGTTGGTGGTCGAACTCTCCGATGACGCCGACCGCGACGTCGTCTTGGACGAAGTGCGGGAAACGGTTGCTTCCATAGCCGCCGACATCACTTCGTCAGGGTCGGGATCGGCACCTCTTTCCGCGCCATTCGCCGACCCGGGTAACCCGCTGGCGGTTCTGGTGCCGCTGACCGCCGCGGCCATGGATCTGATCGCAGTGACTGCCGCGGTTACCGGCTGGGTCACCCGCCTGCCCGCCGCGCCGAAGACCACCCGGGCTGCGGCCGCTCTCATCAACCATCAACCGCGCATGGTGTCACTCCTGGAGTCGCGACTTGGTCGAGTGGGCACCGATATTGCACTCGCCGCGACGACGGCGGCAGCCCATGGGCTAACCCAAGCCGTCGGCACCCCGCTGCTCGATCTGACGCAACGTACCCTGCAAATCTCCGAGGCGACGGCTCACCGGCGCGTGTGGCGAGACCGCGAGCCTCAGCTGGCCTCGCCCGAACGGCCGCAGGCTCCGGTGGTACCCGTGATCTCATCGGCGGGGGCCACATCGCACGCGCCGCGGCACAGCTGGGCAGCCGCAGCGGCGGGTGAGGCTTCGCATGTCGTAGTGGGTGGATCCATCGACGCCGCGATCGACACCGCGAAAGGGTCAATGGCCGGGCCGGTGGAGAGCTATGTCGATTCGGCGGCGAACGGCTCATTGATCGCCGCGGCGAGTGCGTTGATGGCCGGTGGTGGTACAGAAGACGCGGCCGGTGCGATCGAGGCCGGGGTGCCGAGAGCGGCGCACATGGGCCGACAGGCCTTCGCGGCAGTGCTGGGTCGCGGGCTCGCCAATGCCGGACAGTTAGTCCTCGATCCGGGTGCTTTGCGTCGCTTGGACCGAGTGAAGGTGGTCGTAATCGACGGCGCTGCGCTGCGCGGCGATCACCGCGCCGTTTTGCATTCCCGTGGGGATGCGCCCGGCTGGGACGACGACCGGGTTTATGAGGTTGCCGATGCGCTGCTGCATGGTGAGGAGGCACCAGAGCCCGACCCCGATGAGTTGCCGGCCACCGGCGCGCGGCTGAGATGGGTTCGGGTGCAAGGTCCGTCGGCCACGCCGGCTCAGGGCCGCGAAAGCGCTGATCTCGTGGTCGACGGCGAATGCGTGGGCAGCGTCGATGTTGGCTGGGAAGTCGACCCCTACGCGATTCCGTTATTTCAGACCGCGCACCGAACCGGAGCCCGGGTGGTTTTGCGCCATGTGGCCGGCACCGAGGATCTGACCGCCAGCGTCGGCGCCACGCATCCTCCCGGTACCCCGCTGCTGAATGTGGTACGCGAGCTGCGGGTGGATCGCGGACCAGTATTGCTGATCACCGCGCTGCACCGCGACTTCGCATCGACCGACACGTTGGCGGCTCTGGCGATCGCCGACGTCGGTGTGGCCATTGATGATCCACGCGCGGCTACAGCGTGGACCGCGGACATCATCACCGGCACCGACCTGGTTGATGCGGTGCGGATCCTGTCAGCTATTCCGGTGGCCCGGTCGGCCAGCGAATCGGCGGTGCACCTTGCCCAGGGCGGCACGACGCTGGCCGGACTGCTGCTGGTGACCGGTGAGCAAGACAGGACCGCCAACCCGATTAGCTTCCGCCGCTGGCTTAATCCGGTCAATGCAGCTGCGGCCACCGCGTTGGTGGCGGGAACCTTCTCGGCCAGCCGGGTACTACGGCTGCCGGATCCCACCCCACAGCCACTCACCGCCTGGCATGCGCTGGACCCGGAGATCGTCTACTCACGGCTGGCCGGCGGTGCGCGACCGTTGGCTGTCGAGTCCGGTACGCCATCGTGGCAACGCCGTCTCGACGACCTGTCCTACAGCCCCGCGCTGGCACCGCTGCGCGGGCCGGTCAGCAACTTGGCGCGGCTGGCCTCGGCCACACGGCACGAACTCGCCGATCCGCTGACCCCTATCCTGGCCGTCGGGGCGGCCGCATCCGCGATTGTCGGCAGCAATATCGACGCACTTCTGGTCGCCGGCGTGATGACGGTCAACGCGATAACCGGTGGGGCACAACGGTTACGGGCCGAGGCGGCGGCAGCCGAGCTGTTCGCCGAGCAGGACCAGTTCGTGCGCCGCGTCGTAGTCCCCGCAGTCGCGACGACGCGACGCCGATTGGAGGCGGCCCAGCACGCCACCCGAACGGCGACCGTGTCCGCCAAGTCGCTACGGCCCGGCGACGTTATCGACCTGGCCGCACCGGAAGTGGTGCCGGCGGACGCGCGTCTATTGGTGGCCGAAGACCTCGAGGTCGACGAGTCGCTGCTTACAGGTGAGTCGCTCCCGGTGGACAAGCAGGTGGACCCCGTCGCCGTCAACGACCCCGACCGGGCCAGCATGCTGTTCGAGGGCAGCACGATCGTCGCGGGGCATGCTCGGGCGATCGTCGTGGCCACCGGGGTCGGCACCGCGGCGCATCGCGCGATCTCGGCGGTCGCAAACGTCGAGACATCGGCCTGATTCCAAGCCCGGCTGCGAGAGCTCACCAGCAAGGTCCTTCCGCTGACGCTTACCGGCGGTGCCGCGGTAACCGCTTTGGCGTTGCTGCGGCGCGCATCACTGCGTCAGGCGGTCGCCGACGGCGTCGCGATCGCGGTGGCCGCCGTCCCGGAGGGCCTGCCGTTGGTGGCTACCCTGTCCCAACTTGCCGCCGCCCAGCGCCTGACGGCACGCGGAGCACTGGTCCGCGCCCCCCGCACCATCGAAGCGCTGGGCCGAGTCGACACCGTATGTTTCGACAAGACCGGCACCCTCACCGAGAACCGACTGCGCGTCGTATGCGCCGTGCCTGACGGGGCCAATGCAGACGATCCATTCCCGGACGCCGCGGATCCGCGGTCTGTCGCGGTACTCAGGGCGGCTGCGTGGGCGTCCACGCAGCCCCAGGAGGGACAAGGACATGCGCACGCCACCGACGAAGCCATCGTCACGGCGGCAAGTTCGCTTAACGGCGAAGATGGTTCGGATTGGACGGTGCTCGCTGAGGTGCCGTTCGAGTCCAGTCGTGGTTTTGCCGCCGCGATAGGCACGCTGAGCGCAGACCCGTCGTCGCCAATCCTGATGCTCAAGGGGGCCCCCGAGATCATCCTCCCGCGTTGCCGGTTCGCCGATCCGGACGCAGACCACGAGCATGCGGAGTCGTTGGTACAAAGCCTTGCCGAACAAGGCTTGCGAGTGCTGGCGGTGGCGCGGCGCAGCTGGGACAACGGGACCACCGCCGACGAGGAAACGGACGCCGATGCTGTCGACGCCGCCGCCCAGGACCTCGAGTTGCTCGGCTATGTGGGTTTGGCCG
>DASXMA010000248.1:0-9884 GCA_036495965.1 Mycobacterium sp. | reverse complement strand
GCTTTCCGGTGGCAGATTGCCGGCCCAATAGGCCTGATCATCGAGATAATCGGTTGATGCTTCGTACTCTAACTCGCGATCAATCAGATCACTCAACGACCCAAAAAAGGCAGGAGGATTCGACTCGCCAGAAGCAATTGCATTATAAATAGTTGCGATCCGATGAAGAACAAAAGCAAGACCGATTCCGTCTGACACTATATGGTGGCAGCACAAGAAGAAATAAAACTCATCGATCTGGGTCTGCAACAAGGCGAATTTGAACAGCGGGCCGCTGAGCGGCATTAGCGTGCGTTGGATCGATACTGCTAGCCGATAGGCTTCCTGGGCAGGATCCTTCGAGCCGATGAGATCATAGCGAGCAAGCTCAATGTCCGGGTAATCAACCACCTTTTGGAAAACCTGGCCATCCACCTGGAAAAAGGCAGCTCTCAGTGGTTCGGCCTCGCGCACCGTTTGAACGATCGCCGACTCCAAAAAATCAACCTCGATCGGCCCCGCGATTCGCACAAAGACGCCCAGCTGCCACTTGGCACCGAAGAGACCCGATTCCTCCGCAAGCCATATATCCTGCTGCCCCCGCGTCAGCGGAAGTGCCCGGTCATCAAGTTCCATCGGACTCCCCAGCGGTTTACTTACCGAAAGCCCAGCCCTCTACCAACCTCTCGCGGAGTCTCTTCGGCGGTTTATCGGTCCGGTTCTGCTCGATGTAGTCCAGGCACGCTGCGCGGTCCGCTTCGCCGTAAACCACCCGCCAGCCGGCTGGAACGCCGGCAAAGGCCGGCCACAGGCTGTGTTGCTCCTCGTCGTTGACCAAGACGGGAAAGCGGCCTTTGTCGTCGTCGAACGGATTGATGCTCACCAAGTTCTCCCCGCTGCGTAGTAGTAGACACGAGTGCAACTGTTCAGCAGTAGACACGAGTGCAACAGTTCAAACCTACTACACGGTAAGGAAGAGACTTGCGGCGCGAGTGGATCGCTTGTATGGGGTCGAGCGTGGAGCTTTGCTTGCCGCTTCGGAGCTCATCTGGACGCCTATTGATGGGATTTGTCATCGAGGACTGAGGCGGGCGAAATCTTCCACAAGATCAGCGGCGGCCGCAACGCTGACGGCGGGTTTGGTCATCTGGGCGGCGACCTCGCGGGCTCGGATTTTGTATTCCGGGGCGAGGATGGTGCGCAGGTCCGCGACCAGCGATTCTCGCGTGGCGGTCGAAAAACGCCGGGCGGTGCCCACCTTCAGTCGTTTGACCCGCGCTCCCCAGAGCGTCTGATCGATGTCCGTCGAAAGGATCAGCGTCGGGACTCCGGCGCGCAGGCTCGCGGCCGTGGTACCCACGCCACCGTGGTGCACGACCGCGCGACAGGCGGGAAAGGCCTCCGCGTAATTCATCGTGCCCACCACCTTGACGTGCTCGACATGAGGGACGCTGCTGAAGTCAGTCCCGGCGGAGCAAATCAACGCCCGCTCGCCTAAATGCGCGCAGGCCTCGCTGATCATGGCGAGCGTGTCGGCGGGCGACTCGACGGGGATGCTGCCGAACCCGAAGAAAATCGGTGGCTTTCCCGCGGCAATCCAGGACGCGACTTCCTGATCGGAATCCGTCAGCAACTCCAGGGCCAGCGCGCCGACGAACGGCCTGGAGAGCCGAAGCCCATCGCGTTGCGCCCATTCGGCGGCCAGCCCGGGAAAGCAGACCTCGTCGTAGGCCTGGATTTCGAGCGATCCGCGTTCGGTGAGCCGTCGCGGCAAGGGGACTGTGGCCTTCGGCAGGCCCAGTTCACGGCGCTGCGCGTCCTCGAGCTTCTTCGCCGCGCGCCAAGCCATCCACTCGTACGCGGTCATGGCGGCGCGGCTCACCGGCGCCGGCAGGAATCGCAAGAACTGGCCGTTGGCCCGGTGCGGGAAGACATGCAGCGTGGCCAACGGGATTCCGTAATACTCGGCCACGTTGGCGGCGGGCTGCTCGAAATTGAGGCCAGTGAGTAGCAGATCGGCCCCATCCGCCAGCGACATCAGCGTCGCGCAGATCTCGTCCTTCCGTTCGATGACGGGCTCCGCAACCTGCCGTCGCAACCTGATCAGATCCTGGATCCTCCAGAAGCTGCCGAAGAAACATGCCCAGAAGTCACGATGCGCGTCCAGGATCGGCTGCACTTTCGGCCCGAAAGCGACCGCTGCGGGCCCCGCCGCCTCGGCCAAGCGAACCAGGTCGGGCGGGACGGCCATACGCACGTCGTGCCCGCGCCGCAGCAACTCACGGCCGACGGCGACGCACGGCTCGACATCGCCACGACTTCCGTAGCACGCCAGCGCAAACTTCATCGCTGATCCCGGCCTTTCACTTCCCGTGCGGGTGCTGCGAAATGAAATGAAAAAGGTCTCGCGACCCCGGCTCAGCCGCCCGGCGGTATAACCCGATAGTCGCGCTATCGACTTGAAATCCAAAACTTTTGGGCAAGCGATCATTCCACCGGCCGGTCAGTTGACACGCCCCAAGCGGGCGAAACTTTCCAAGAGGTCGGCCGCACCCGCAACGCTTTTGTCGGGTGGAGTCATCTGGGTGGCGATCTCGCGCGCACGGGTGACGCACTGCGGGGCGAGGATGGTGCGCAGGTCCGCGACCAGAGATTTCTGGGTGGTGCTCGACAAGCGCCGCGTGCCGCCCACCTTCAGTCGTGTGACCCGCGATCCCCAGAGTGTCTGATCGCCGAACGTCGAAAGGATCAATTGGGGGACTCCGGCGCGCAGGCCCGCGGCCGTGGTACCCCCGCCACCGTGGTGCGCGACCGCCCGGCAGGCGGGAAAGGCTGCCGCGTAATTCATCGAGCCCACCACCTTGACGTGCTCGGAATGTGGGACGTGGCTGAAGTCAGTTTCGGCGGAGCAAACCAAGGCCCGCTCGCCCAACTCCGCGCAGGCCGCGCCGATCATGGCGACCGTGTTGGCCGGAGACAGGACCAGCGTGCTGCCGAAACCGAAGAAAATCGGCGGTGTTCCCGCAGCGATCCACGAGGCGACTTCGTGGTCGGCATCCGTCGACAACTCCATCGTCAACGGACCGGTGAAGGGCCTTAAGGGCCCAGTGGGCTGATCCCATTTCGCCCATTCGGCTGCCAGCCCGGGAAAGCAAACCTGATCGTAGGCCTGGATTTCCAGCGATTCGCGTTCGGCGATCCGGCGCGACGACGGGCCCGTTGCCTTGGGCAGGCCGAGTTCCAGGCGCTGTGCGTCCTCGAGCTTTTTCGTCATGGGCCAGCCCAGCCACTCGGACACCGTCATGGCGGAGCGGCTCCACGACGCCGGCAGTACCGGAACCAGCTGACCGTTGGGCCGCATCGGGAAGGTATGCAGCGTGGCCAACGGAATGTCGTAATGCTCCGCGATATTGGCAGCGGCCTGCTCGGCAATGACAATCGTGAGTAACAGGTCGGCACCGTCGGCCAGCGACATCAGCGTCGCCTTGGCCTCGTCCCAGCACTGGACGTACAGCTCCCAAAATTCGCGCCGCAACCGGCTGAGCTCCCGGATCTTCCAGAACTTGCGGAACATATGCGTCAACAGGTCGCGGTGCAGGTCCTGCCACGTCCGAGCATCCGGCCCGTAGGAGACCGCAGCAAGCCCGACCGACTCGGCGAATCCGACTAAGTCAGGCGCCACAGCGATGTGCACTTCGTGCCCTCTGCGCAGCAACTCACGACCGACGGCGGCGCAGGGCTCGACGTCGCCGCGAGTTCCGTAGCCTGCCAGCACAAACTTCATCGCGGACCTCAGCCTTTCACTCCCCGTGCGCTCCGAAATGAAAGCAGGAGCCGTGCGTACCCGGCTCAGCCGCCCGGCAGTTTAACCCGATACCAGCGCTACCGACCGGGAATCCACAAGTTTGCGCAAACGGCACCTCGTGGCACAGGCCTTCTCACTTGGCCCGCAAGACAAATCCGGTCTGATCACCACGGCGCTGCTGATTGAGTCCTTCGGCGCGCCTTGCCCACTCTCGGATTTGCCTGAATCCGAACATCCGAAGGATTTTGGGATCGGTCACCGCAACGTCACGCTTGTAGGCTTCGCTCCCCATAAATTGGCCTAAATTCGAATCATCAAACGTCTTATCCACCCGCAGCCCAGCTTTATCGGCAGCGGTTGCCATTCCTTCGCGTGACGGTATGACCATATGCCGAGGCGCATCGATCTGTACCCAGTCCGCGCCATAGATAGACCACGCTTCGGATGAGGTCGTCGGCACGCGAGCCAGGCAAGTTCCTCCGGAAGCGAGCTTTTCATACGCCACCTTCAGCTCCTCGACCGGATCGGGAAGGTGTTCAAGTGAATGATTGAACATAATGAGATCGAATTCGCCTGTCATTTCGCTCAAATATCGCTTCATCAGCGGCACGCCTCGAGGCGTCTCGCCATCGGCCGCGATGAACGGATCGGCACCGGACAAGTTAGTGAACCCGACTTCGGCCAACCGGTCGAGCAGCGCACCGCTACCACAGCCCATGTCGAGAATTCGGGAGTCGCGTGCAACGTCGAGCTCTGCAAGCATTTTGACGGCATCTCCTCCCGTGAGGACACGGGCGAGACCATCGGGCAGCGGCCTGGTCATGAGGGCACCGACCAGTCGCCCGCCACTGTGTAATTTGAAGCGGTCTTGCTGTGAAATCAGCCATCGCAGAAAACGGGGCTGAGGTGATGCATTGTAGGAGTAATAGTTTGAGGGATAATGGCGCATGAGCTCGTCACCCTCGAGCGGATTCACAATCTGCAACGTATCGCACGCAGCGCAGCTGTAATATTCAAACAGCTCTCGGGTTCCGAACATCATCTCGCGAACTGCGATAGCTTCATGGGGACCCGCTGATCCGCACAGTCGACACTGTTTGGCGACCTCGTTCACTTACCCTCCTCGACCCCTCCTCGACCCCTCCTCGACCCCTCCTCGACAAGGAATTCGACGCGACGAGAAAACGTATCATTTGCGATCCGCGGCTGGTGCCGATACTGCCATGATCAGTCCGGCCGGCCAGCACGTGAGAAGCTTTGGAAGCCATCCTTGTTGGCCGAGGCTTGGGTGCAAAGCCGTGTCCTGCTTGTGTTTTGGGCCGTTACCAATCCACGGCCGTGCTGTAACCCCGGAGCAAAGGAATAGTAGGCCGATCCGGTAAGAACAACCTGGGAAGGCGGCAAAGGAGCCAGCAGGCAGGACCCTTCAAGGTAGTGTTCCGGCCATGTGGGGATCGGTGCTGGTACTGGCGCTTCTGACGGCGTCCAATCCAGGCGTCTCGGCATCGCCCTTCTCGTGATCTCCAGGGAACGGCCGGTGCAAAACCTGCTCGCCTACTGGATCGGCTGCCTGGTGGGATGTATTCCCGCCGTGGTGCTTCCGCTGACGCTGCTGCACGTCACCCCAGTGTTCAAACCCTTTGCGCACGATTTGGCGACCAGCTACACCGTCCGGGACATTCGAATCGGCATGGGTGTGGTCCTGTTGTCGATCGCCGCGCTGATCGGTGCGCGCGGGCTGGCGCGCCAGCGTCAACGGGCGAACCTGCCGACACCGGGTGGCAACTCGTCGACCCTGTTAATGGACTCGGACAAGCCGAACGCGATCTCGCGGTTGCTGGGCCGCACACAGGATGCGGCGACGGATGGCGAGTCGGCAATCGGGCGGCTGGTGCGCCGTATCCGCAATGCGTGGGACAACGGATCCTGGTGGGTCGCGTTCGTCATCGGCCTGGCCTTCGGCGGGACCGAACCCGACGCTGGTCAGTGCTCGGACTGGCGTTGCTGTGGGCGCTCAATCCGGCGCTTCTCGGAATCATCCTTCTGGTGATCTCCCGGCAGCGTCCGGTGCAAAACCTTCTCGTCTGCTGGGTCGGCTGCATGATCACGAATGTTCCCGCGCTGTTGATTCCGTTACTGGCGCTGCACGGCACACCGATGTTCAGGTCTTACGCCAATAGTCTGGCCACCCCCGACACGGGCGCGGGCCACACCGGCGAGAACCAAAGCGGTACTGCGACCGATACACGACTGGCCGATGGCTCACCGTCCGCGCGTACTGGCGGCGATCTTCACCGCCGTCGGGTGCTTTCAGCTGGTCAGGGGCCTCGGCCTGTTCTGAGCTGATCTGAGCTCAGCTGAGCTCAAGGCCTAGGCCCAAGCCCCCCTACGCCGGTGGGCCACCGCGAGGACCTCGTAGAACAGGTTCATCAGGGACGGCCGGATGACCCAGTTGAACTTGTGCAGACGGCCGAAATCCTCGAACGCCGTTCGGAAACCACGTTCGCTTGCCAGATACGCCTGGTACACGCGATCCAACGCGGGCTGATCCCAGGGCTCGTCTCGCGCGGCGGCACCCAGCTCTTCGTAGACGGTGGAAATCCAGTCCGAGCCGAAAGACTCTGTCGCGGGGCCGTCGTGTCGCTGATTGTGCAGATCTGGTCTGAGGAACTCCTTGATCGCGCCCTCATCCTGGGCGTTGAGATCGATGCCGAGTGCGGAGGAAATCCGCTTCATTTCGCGGCGCCAGTCTTCAAGGAGGTTGGTGTATTCGACGAATACCCGGGGCACGGCGCGCGTCTGGGTGTCGGCGAGCATGGTGTATTTCAGCCACAAGGCGTTCGCGAGTTCCGGCGAGGCTCGATTGAACGCCGCTAGCGACGCCGCGACCTGCTGCGGGTGGCGCAACGCAATCACGACCTTGACGTCGAAGCCCGCCTGACGGGCCGCCTCGAACCACATGCCGGACAGGGCCGTTATCTGCAGGTTCTTAATGACCACGAGCGGCGCGGTTGGCAGCGTGGTGAGAAACGCCTTGATCTCACTGACGCACGCGGCGTGCTCGCTGGCGCTGAACGCGCCTTCTTCTTGCAAGCGCAATGTCGGATCGAACCATTCGCTACCGTGGCGGCGCAGGATTGCGGTGTTGAGACGCCAGGATGCGCGCGGCTCCCAATAGCCAAGCGGATTGCGGGAGTTGGCGCCCGCCAGCCGGGGCGGCAGCGTGCCACCACACAGCGAGAGAACCCTTGTGAGCGCCGACGTACCGGACCGGTTCATGCCCATCACGAACAGAGCGACCGGGCGAGTGGCAGCCCCAGCCTGCGTGGCGGGTTCGGTCACGAGCACAACTCCGCGCTTGGTGCCAAGTGCGGCACAGCATTGCTGTGCTCGGTCTGCGCTATTGCTGGACGACAAGATGAAGACCCCGGGGGGCGCTTCGCGACAGTGCGTCGGCTCAGATTCATAGCGGCAGAATAGACGGCGCCTCGGCGCGGCTATTCACTACGTGTCGCATAACTGCCCGGGGCGGGTTATTTGCCAATGTCACGCTGATCGGGTCGGCTGGCTCGCTCCACGTTTATTTATGCCTTCGTGGCTCGCCTAACCGCCCAGGCGGACGAACTGACCTTGCCGGTACTGCTCGACGCACGCCGCTCGCCTGACCTTGCCACTTGTGGTGATCGGTATCGAACCAGGCGGCACCAGAACCAGATCCGTGACGCTAAGACCGTGCGAGTTGGAGATCGCCGAGGTGACTTCACGCTTGACGATGGCGAGCCTGTCCGCTGCCCCTTCGTGGGACTCGCCCCGCTTCTTGACTTCGAGAATGACGACAAGCTGCTCTGTGCCCTCATCCGGAACCGCTATCGCCGCGCACCGACCCCGTGTAATCTCCTGGACCGTCGCCTCGATGTCGTCGGGAGCGTGGTTACGCCCATAGACGA
The DNA here is from genome assembly GCA_036495965.1 of Mycobacterium sp. Classification (GTDB taxonomy): domain Bacteria; phylum Actinomycetota; class Actinomycetes; order Mycobacteriales; family Mycobacteriaceae; genus Mycobacterium. The sequence continues at coordinate 2,153 of DASXMA010000248.1, read as the reverse complement.
TCAAGAGATCCTTGATGCGGCCGATGATGAACAGCTCTTCATCAAAGAAGAATCCCGAGTCTCCCGTTCGCAGCCAAGGCCCCTCGGGTGTGCCGGCCGACGGAGCAACAAGCCTTCCACCGAACGTACTTTCGGTCTCGTGAGCTCTGTGCCAATAGCCCGTCGCGACGTTGCCGCCGTGCACCCAGATCTCACCGACCGTTCCCGGCGGACACTCAATGCTCGTGTCCGGATCCACGATGCAAATCATCGGTGACCGCGGCACACCGTAGCTGACCAACGGCGTACCGGCTCCGCTTTCACAGCGCTCCGCATGGCCACTGGTCAGCTTCTCGGAGTCGAAGTGGACGATTGCTGGTGGTTGGGCCGGTGTGCGGGTCTTCACGTACACCGTTGCTTCCGCCATCCCATAGGACGGTCGTATCGCCGTGTCGGGAAGATTGAAGCGCGCGAACCGCTCCATGAAACGCCGCAGCGTGGCGGGCTGTACTCGTTCACTGCCGTTGATGATGATGTGCACGTCCCCCAGATCCAGCCCCGCCATGTCCTCGTCGGAGGTTTTTCGCGCCGCCAATTCGAAAGCAAAGTTCGGCGCTGCCGAAAACGGCCGACTGTTGCTTGCGAGCAGTTGCATCCATCGGGCCGGCCGCTGCAGGAAAGACGCCGGGCTCGTGAGCACAGCGGGAAGGCCGCCAAGGAGCGGTACGCAAATTCCCACTATCAAACCCATGTCGTGATAGAAGGGCAGCCACCCCACCACGGTGGTGTCTGGTGGGGGGATTCTTCCGTACTCCAGATAGTAGTCGGAGATGAGCTGTTCGAAATTGGCGAAAAGGTTTCTGTGCGAGATCATGGCCCCGGCGGGCTGACGGGTCGATCCGGACGTGTATTGCAAATACGCCGTGCTCGGGTGGTTCTCGCGCCTGACGCCGGATCCTGTCGGGGCGTCAAGATCCAGCAAGTCAACCTCAACGACCGATGGAGCGGATGCGCCGGACTGCGACTTAACATGCCTGGCGACGGTACCTGCGACAGGGGACGTTGTGAGAATGACCGACGGCGACGCATCGCGCAGCACCGAACTAACACGCTCATCGCTGACGCCACCCAGCGGAACCGAAAGCGGAACTGCGATCTGCCCGGCCTGCAATGCGCCGAGAAACGCAACGATGTAGTCAAGCCCCTGTGGCGCCATTATGACAGCGCGGTCACCCGTCGACCCGCATTGTTCGAGCTCCCGTGCAACGTTCAGTGTCCGCCGATACAGCTGCGACCACGTCAGACTTTCGGCAACGCCGTTCCAGTCCTGCTCGTAATCAATAAACGTGAATGCCGTGTCATTGGGCTGCAGCCTGGCATGCTCGCGCAGCAGAGCCGGAACGGACGCCTCAACCACCTGCATCACGTTACCGTGGCCGTCGCCGCTGCACCTTCGGAAAGAGAAGTTAACCAGCCGCCTGGACCTTGCCACCTGGAACCGGCGCGAAGAACTCGGATCATCCGACAACGCATCCACACGAGCCAACTCAGCCGGGCAACACCAACAGCTCCGACGGCAAGATTGCGTCCCACGACGTCGGCTGATCACTTACAGTCCTGAGCACGATGGCCTCGATCCCTTCTAGCCCAAGGTTTCGAGGCCATCCTGTCCCCACGAAGCCCCCACCTCAGGGACCTCCAAACCCCGACTTTTCAGGTCGAAGTAGGCTAACTTACGATCGCTGAGTCAAGCAGCGGACAAGGTTACGTAGTCGTCGGTGTGAGGAGGCGAAATGGTTTCGTTCGCGACGATTGACGATCGTGCCCACCGCTCAGCTTGGGCGAATTCTTCGCCTCTGTGAACACCATGGCGGTCACTCCGGTTGCCGTCATTGGCATGGCCTGTCGGCTTCCCGGAGGTATCGACTCCCCGGAGCAGCTGTGGGAGGCGTTGCTGCGGGGCGATGACCTGGTCACCGAAATTCCGTCCGACCGCTGGGACGCCGACGAATACTATGACTCCGAGCCCGGGCTGCCGGGTCGGTCGGTGTCGAAGTGGGGCGCGTTCCTCGATGACGTTGCCGGCTTCGATTCTGAGTTCTTCGGGATCAACGAGCACGAGGCCATCGCCCTCGACCCGCAGCACCGGTTGTTGCTGGAAACCTCCTGGGAGG
>DASXMA010000247.1:0-2585 GCA_036495965.1 Mycobacterium sp. | reverse complement strand
CAATCGTGGCGGATCGCTGCGCCAACGAAGGCTTGTGCGCCATGGGCTTGCGGTTCAGTGAGGACAAGATGTCTCCGCGCGAGAGATTCACGGCGCTCAAGGAGCGGCTCGGCGACGCGTTCGAGGTGATCGAGATCGACTCCCGCCCAGGCAATGAACACGGGTTCGGCAAAATGGCCCACTCGGTGCTTACCCTTGAGGTCCGTGAGGTCGACGGCCAACCGGCCTATGAGGCACGCAAGCGGGTGGTCGAGTTCCTTACTCAGCGGCTGGCTCCGTAGCGCTCGCTTTCGCTTTCCGGCGCGGAAGCCAATTGCGGCGGAAGGGTTGTTCGTCGGGCTCCACGAGCTCGACGCCTTTGTAGACCGCGAGGTAGACGTCGATGGTGGTGACGATGAGGATCATCAGCACCGGCCCAATAACGATGCCCCACGGGCCGAACATGGCGATACCTGCGAACACCGAAAGCAACATGAGCGCCGAGTTCAGCCGTGCGTCGCGAGGAACGAGGATCGGGCGCAAGAAGTTGTCGATATTGGTGACCACCAACAGATGCCAGAGGACCACGAACGCGCCACCAACGATGTTGCCGTAGAAGATCATCCCAATGCCAAACGGAATCGTCACGATGCCGCTGCCCAGCGGAATGATCGACAATGCCGTCAGCAGGATTGCGAAAATGAAGAAGCCGTGGTGAAATCCGGCGATGTAGATGGACGCGGCGCCGGCGACGCCTTGGCATAGCGCTATGACGAACTGGCCGAATACGGTGCCGCGCACCATGGCACCCGTCTTCTTCAGGTACAAATCCGTGACTTCGTCGCCGAGTGGGTTGAGTTGGCCGATCAACGTGCGCACCTTCTCGCGGTTCACCAGCAGTGCGATAAACACGTACAGAAAGACGATGGCCGCCGTGACAGCGCCGGCGATACCGCCGACGGCGCCCTGCAGGAAATGCAGCAGCCACTGACCGACGTTCTGGGCTCCGGTGATCATCGCCTTCCGAAGCATCTCGGTAGTTATTGTTATGTGCAGGAAGGGGACTCGCGCCACCAAGTCGTTGACCAGGTGTAACACTTTGTCGCCGAGTCCGCTCAGATCGGTCGTCTTGACCCATCCGGCAACGCTGTCAATCATGCGCGAAATCTGAACGATCGCCAGGACGACCAAGAGTCCGACCGGTACGATGACGATGACCACTGCCGACAAGACGGTGCAGATGGCCGACAAGCCGGTGCCAAGACGCCTGTTGAACCGATTGAAAAGTGGCGTGAACAAATACGCCCCGACGGCCGCCACCACGATGAGCACGAAATAGTCGCGCAAGAAATATGCACCAAACAGCAGGGCGATCAGCGTCAAGACCGCGAGGGCGCGTTTCTGAGTGAGCGTGAATTCGGTTTTCATACGGACCGGCCGCCCTCCGCGTCGTCGCTGTTGAGCTGAACCTTAGCCGCAGGTGGTGTTTTTCGTCAGCGTCCGCGCCAGCGCGCTGCGCGGCACGGTCCCTTCTACTTCGACCCGCTGAAAGTCGGCTTGGCGGCAGCGGCTTTGGTGGCCAGGGCCTCGCTCTTCATGTGCGTGAACATGTCCACGTAGTAGGGCAGGCATTCGGACAGCGCCTTCTCGGTGGTGAACCGGGGCTCGTAGCCGAGGTCACGTCGTGCCTTTTCGGTCGAGAAGTAGTTGTCTAGATACAAGCGTTCGACGGCTAGCGGCTCCAGCAGCGGCTCCGGCATCCCGAATCGGAAGTGCATCCGCTGCCAACCGGTCATCGCCGCGCGGACCATCGGACCGTGGACCCGAATTCGCGGCCAGTTTTCCCCGCAGGCTTCTATGACCGGGCGGGCGAACTCGAACATGTTGATCGGCTCGGCGTCGTTGATGAAGTACGCCTGACCGGGCGCGGTCCCGCCGGGCACCAGATGCTGGGCAGCCAGGATGAAACCGTGAATCAGGTTGTGCACGTAGGAGTTATCCAGCCGGGCCGATTTGCGGCCGATCAGCACCTTGACATGGCCGGCGACCACACTTTCGAACAGCTTGCGGAACATCGTCTGATCGCCGCGGCCCCAGATTCCGCTCGGTCTGATCGCACACGTCAGCATGTCGCCAACACCGTTCTGAGACAAGACGAACCGCTCAGCGACCACCTTGGTCTCGGTGTACAGGTCGTTGAACCTGCCGGTGTAGGGCAACGTCTCGTCACCGCCGGCGATGTTCTGACCGCCCATCACCACGCTGTTGGATGACGTATACACGAACCGCTGCACCCCGGCTGCCTGCCCGGCATGCACCAGGTTCTCGGTACCGTCGACGTTGACCGCAAAGCTGCGCTGCCGGTATTCGTCGGTGACCGAAGCGCCGCCCATCAGGTCGATGATCGCGGCGGTGTGGATCACCGTGTCGATTCCGTCCACCGCCGCGGCGCACACGGATGTGTCGGTGATGTCACCCTGCAGCACCTCCAGCTGCGGATGTGGTGGCAGCGGCGACGGGGCGCGGTCGAAGGAACGTACCTGGTACCCATGGTCGAGCAAGGTGGTCACCAGGTTGGCGCCGACAAACCCCGAGCCGCCGGTGAC
>DASXMA010000246.1:0-18483 GCA_036495965.1 Mycobacterium sp. | reverse complement strand
GGCCGAGCAGCGTGGCCAGGTTATGTGCGTCGGTTTCCGCGCCCGCGCCGTACTGGATCGTGGTGGCCGTCGGGTCCCCAGATTCGCGGTCGCGGACCTGACCCGCGGGGTAGCCACGCTTTTTCAGTGCGCGGGACACCTCACTGGCGAGTCCGCTCATGCTGCCCGCGTTGACCACGTCGACGACCGTGGACGGACTCGGCTTGCTGGCTGTCGTGGGGGGCGTGGTCGTCTCGGGCTCGGCGCCGACCGCCGCGGCCACCTCGGCTTTGATCGCGGCCTGGTCGATGATGTTGACGTCCTGGCCGTCGATGTTGTCGTAACGCACCACCGGCAGCGTCCGGAACTCGACACTATTTCCATTGGGGCCGCCACCCGCGAGTTCACCCATGCGGCGGAACAGGTCCTCGTCCCAACCGGTCGACAGCACAACATCTTTGCGTGCCACCGCCATCAGGCCCTTGAGTTTGTCCAGGTTGGTGAAGGTGCCCGAATCCTGCAGTTCCCGCATGACCGAGGAAATGAATGCCTGCTGCCGGTGGGTACGGTCCAGGTCTCCGTTCTCCAGACCGTGGCGCTGTCGGACGAACGCCAGCGCCTCTGAAGCATCCAACCGCTGGGGTCCGGCCGGGAAGTCAGCACCGGAATACGAGTCGTAGACGGCGTGGTTCAAACACACGTCCACGCCGCCCAAGGTCTGAGCCAGATCATAGAAACCGGCTAGATTGACCTCCGCGAAGTAGTCGATCGGAACTCCGGTCAGGCTACGCACCGCGCGCAAGGTCGCCGCACGGCCGGCTTCACGGCCCCGGGTCTCGAGCTCCCGCTGGCTGCTCGCACCCTGGTTGGCGAGCTTCTGCGCCACATACTGTTTGGTGAGCCCGTAAGCCTCTTTGATCTTGATGTGGTTGTATCCGGGAACACCGTTGAACGGCACCCAGTCGTCGCGGGGGATCGAGAAGGCAACCACCTTGTTGTCGGCCCCGACGTGCACGAGTATCAGCGTGTTGGTGTTGTAGCCGCCGTCATCGGAATCGCCCGCGTGCAGCTGCTTCAAAATCGACCAGGGCAGGTCGTTGCCATCCTGATCTTTTCGTGAGTCCAGGCCGATCAGCAGGATGTTCATGTTGTCGCCGCTGGATCGGGGATCGTCTGGGCTCAGAGCATCCGAAACGGTGATGCCGCCCAGCGCCCCGTGAGCCACGTAGTAGCCGGCTCCGGTCATCAGGATCGCCGCCACCGAGACCAGCGCCATGACGCTACGCGTCAGCCCTGTGCGAAGAGGGGACGGCTGACGAACGGCTCGATGGCGGCGATGGCCGCCGCCCGAGCGTGCCATCACAAACCTCGACCCATAACCAGCGCATCACTCGGTACCGCAACGGCGGTTTGCGGTGATGTCGCTAAAAGCATGAGGTCAAGTATGCGTTAGCTCGCTGTGAAGCCCCCAATCGAGAAGGCCTCGAAAAGGCCACTGTGGGCAGTTTCACCTGCCGGAAAAGGTGAAATCTGCGGCTGCAATCTTTCCGCTACCAGCACGTTTGACTAAGGTGCGCCGAGCTTGCGTGTGGCAGCATCTCGGGAAGGTCTCAGGAGGAACACGTGGCTACCGAGATTGACCCCAACTCGTCACGGAGCCGATACAACCTTTCAAACGATGCCGATCCGGCGGTGCCCTGAGCACCCGCTGGGAAAGTGCGGATGTGCTTAACCGAGCTGCCGCACCTTTACGAGTTCCTCGCCCGATGTGTAGTAGAGACGAATATTCGAGCCCGTGATGATTTCAGCGAGGTACACGCCGAGCGGCTCAACCTCGTAGTAATAGTGAACGTAGCCCCGCGTATCCAATGCCGTGGCACACGAGTAGCCCGGTGCACCGCACCGCTGCTTGACCGGGATCGCGAGCACTGCGGTCACCAGCACAACGACAATCCCGATGACAACCGGGATTTTGTTCAGTGCGTGCCTCGTCTGCGCGGGATGCATCAGCGGAGTGTAAGCGTCTCACTTAGTTGATTCAGCGCAGCAGATCCGGGAGAGGCTCGCAAATTCACTGACGACCGTCATTGACGGGTGACAATGAAATTTGTACGCTGGAAACGTGCCTGTGACGACACCCACCGCGCAACCTGCTTCGTCGGTTGTGGGAGTGCGGGAGGCCCAGCGGCTTCAGACGCGGGCGCGCGTTTTCGACGCTGCGGTGGCGGCGATCGGGCGGTCTGGATTGGCCGGCGCGGATGTCGCAGCGATCGCAGCCGCAGCCGGGGTGGCGCGCGGAACGTTCTATTTCCACTTTCCGACCAAAGAGCACGTGCTGGTCGAGTTGGAGCGTGCCGAGGAGCTCACGATCGTGGCGATGCTCGACACGGGAACGACCGAGACGGACGATCTGATGTCGATGCTGACGCTGCTGGTGCGTCAGGTGGTCGCGGCGGAGCTGCGGTTGGGTCCGGTGGTCTTCAGGGACATGCTCGGGCTGCACTTCTCCGCGACGCGGCCCGTCGAGGACGAGTTGGCTGAGCACCCGCTGGCGGATTTCGTCATCGCCGCGATTGGCGAAGCGCAGACTGCGGGCCGGGTGGCTCGGGATGCCGATGCGGGCGAACTCACGGTGATCTTCCTAACGGGGCTGTTCGCGTTGCTGGCAACCGGCGTTGTTGCGTCCCCAGACCGAAACGCTTTGTTGGATCGGTATGTGGCGACCATTGTTCAGGGAATGGAAGCACGATGAGCGGCTTGGGTATTGAGGGCTACCGCGATTACCTGACACGACGCGACGGCGACGCCGATCTGCTGCATCGCCGCCTGGCCAACCGCGAGGATTTTTTTGCTGGGTTGGAGGCCGACCCCGTTCGCTCGACTCGTCATATCGATCGGGCTGTGTTCATGCGGAACCTGCGTCGCCGCCGACCCGAGCCGGGTGTCGACCGGCAGACGCTGTTTTATTGGCTACCGCCAAGCTGAACCAGGCGGAGCGGTTCGGCGTGGATTTGGGGGATACCTACGGGCGTGTCGGCGGGGAGGACGAACCACCCGAGCGGGTGTATCTCGCGCTCGAGGAGCACTACCACACCCGACTGCTGGCATACGTGTTGGACATGTTCGGTTTGCCGTTGCAGGTGGTGGTGCCGCCGCTGGTGATGCGTCAGTTCGTCAAGATCAATGTCTTCCTTCCTGAGCGACTTGGGTTCGCGTTCGTGGGTGCGGCCGAGATGGCCGGCTGCATAATGTTCGACGAGCTGCGCCGGGTGGGGGTCGAGTTGTTCGCCGACGAACCAGATGTGGCCGCGCGGATCGAGCGGCTCTACAGCGAGATTCTCACCGACGAGGTGGGCCACGTCGGCTACTGCGCGGCGCGTTGCACGGCGCCGGAGCGAGCGATCATGCGTTGGCTTTACCCGCGTTTCGGTCGGCTGTTCGCCCGCCAGACTGCCGAGATCAGCCTTCTCCTCGATGGTGAGAAGCTTCGCGCCCGCCTCGACCAACCTTTCGACGTCGAGCAGCTCACCGCTGGTCTGTCGAATGAGACGCTTCTGGCCGCCCATCCCTGAGCTGAGCCTGCGGGAACACCTCAACGATCGCAGTTGGTTTCGTTTCCGTTGGTTGCGCACCTTTGAGATGTGGGCGGACGAACAAATCGAATTGCCTGCCGTCCGGGTCACTGAAGACGAGGGCGGGTCCGGACCCGCTGTCGCTACTTCCCGTGTGGTTCACGCGGTTGGTGTCGAAGTGCTTCGCCCAACGAACCAAATCGTCCGGGCGCCGCCGACGTTCTCGCCGTCGCAGCGTTATTCCTCGCCACCATCGTCGCAGCCGCAGCCGCAGCCGGCTAATTCGCCAGCGGTCCGGGTAGGCGATCCCGAGGACAACGACGGCGATGACGAACGCTGCTTCCACAATCAACGGGTGTGTCCAGTCCGCGCTGAGCCAATAGAGATGTTGGCTCACAAAGCCTGAGCCTGGATTGCTCTGGTCGCCGAACAGCCTTGTCGCCACGGGTTTTATTGCAGGCGCAATCGCCAGCAGGACAACGGTTAGCGATAACACCGCGAAAATCACCCTGCTGGAGAGTTGCCAGGTTGCCAGGACAACGAGATAACTGCCGATCGCGATCATCGTCAGGGCCGGTATTCCTGCCCAGCTTGCGGATTGAATGGCCAATGCAATGCCTAGAACGAGAACCGCGGCACCGATGAGGATGGACCGCTTGGCATAGCCTTTGGTCACCGAAACCACTCGATAGCCACCGAGCGTCAGTGTTCGCAGGGTAGTCAGCGGTGGTTTGACGACACTTGGCAACTGTTGGACTGAGCCGACGGCTGCGGACGCGGTCGCTGCCGCTTTGGTGAGAGTTTGTGCCATCAGTGGCGAGCCCTTGTCGGAGGAAAAGGTCTCGCTCGCGATTGGGTTTTCTTTGAAGAGTTCGTATTTGGCGTCACCTCCAACTGCCGCCAATACGTTGGTGGCCCACTCTTTTGACTTCGGCGGGCTCCAGTCTGTCGGTTTTTGCGACTGTGGGTCGGTAACGGTCCTGGCCAGCACATTCAATTCGTCGTCGAGGACGCGTTGTTGCCACACTTGCGCCAGCCATAGCGAGGTCTTCGGAATGCTGGATGGGAGTGGCGTTGATGTGTCGTTGAGGAAGGCGAGTTCGTCGAGCAGATCCTGCCTAGTCAGATCTCCCTCGGTCAGATCATCGTCGGAGTTACCGTTAGCGTCAGCACCGCCCGAGCTGCGACGCGGAAGCTCAGGGGCGCCAAATGTATTGAGCTGACGGAGGAACCATTCCGCTCCGGTCTCGCCGTCCTTGCGCTCCGTGCTCCTTGTCTCGACGATCCGCCGCACACGTCGTGGGTCCAGCAGCATGTGGACGAGCCATCCCGCTCCATCAAGCCGGCCCCAAATCCAGTCATTCGCCCGCCATGACCGCTTGTAAAAGGCGCCAAAATGATGGAGCTGCATGCCCGTGAGCTTCTGTTGGGCGGTCTGAAACTTAGGCGCGAGGAGGCTGCGCGTATCCGCGCTGACTTGCACGAGCTCCAGGGACTGGTCGATGTCCGCTCCAGCAGGAAGCATTGCCCGCTGCACTGCGGCCAAATCGAATAGCTTCATCGCTAGAGTTCGCGAGTTACCCTGGCACCAAAGGTACTTGCAATACGTATCCAGCTGACTGGCGGCGGTATCTTCCGGTGTGAGACTGGGCTCGCTCTGTGTGCCGGCGGGAGGTAGGGCGTTGGCGAGTTGCCGCAAAACTGGGTACTGGCGCACAAAGATCTCGCCGAGGTTGACCCAGGCGTCTGCTGTTACGGCGCATTGAATGATGTAGGCCTTCGCAAGCGCGGCGGCGGCATGCTCGATTTGTCCTTGTCGGACCTCCGCAGTAGTGCACACGTCGCGGACGAGCTGAGCGAGATCAATTCTTGTGGCCGGCTTCTGGGCGTCGGATATCCCTTTCGTGAGTTCGGCCAAGGCAGTGAAATCATCTTTATTCTCTGCGAGTTCGTAGGCGGCAGTGACAACACCGATCGCACATCCTTTTGCGAGATCAAACGCCGCTTCGCCGTATCGAGCGAGATCGACTGGGTCATCGGGCAGCGGTCGGTCGGCCGGCTGCGACCAAGATTTCAGAATCGTGTCCGTGATCGAATTGCGGCATACTTTTTCGGCGTTGCCGCCGATGGCGAGTTGATGTTCCCAGTTCTTCGGGATGCTCTCGGTTGAAGTGCCCGACTCCGGCGGCCAGGTGCTGAGCTGACGGAGCAGAGCACTGGTGAGGACTTGAGCCTGCTTGGCTGCCTCACGCTTCTTGTAGTCCGCCAGCAGCTTCGGCGTCAGAAGCCGCGCGTCCTCAGGCAATTTGGTGGCCAGTTCCGCGAGTCGCAGTTTGGCGTCGGTTCGCGCTTCTATCCGGTCCTGATGGGCTCGGATCGTTCGCAGGTCCGCCGCGATGGACTGTGTGGTGATCGCGGAGAGATCCTTCACCAACCCGTCGACGAGCCCGAGCGGCTCGTCGACGTCGTCCGGTGGTGGCTCTTGCACCAAGTCTGGTGCAGGCCCGGAGGAGGGTACGACGAAGAGGAGTACCCGGCGAACCGGACGTTCGGCTGGCCGATCGAAAATGCGCTTGAGCAGCACATCGATCGGCTGGTTGTCGAGCAAGCCGCCATCGGCCACCCAATGTGGGCGGGTGATGTTGGCGAAGTGCTCCATCGCCGGTCGGGCCGGCACACCACCTTTCTCCGGGGTTCCTTCTGTGAAGGGCACAAAGGAAGGCTCGAACGCGGCTGGAAATGATGCGGAGCTACGAGCGGCCAGTGCCAATGCTTCAACCGTTCGTTGTTCTGCTAGTCCATCCTCTTTTTTCTTCAGATCCTCCTCAGTGAAGGTGAAGACGCCGCGCCGGTCGACGTCCTGGACCAGCGTGCCGAACGAGTCGGTGAATCTGCTTGTCTCTCCGTTGAGTAGGGTCGTCGTGACGTAGAGGGTGGTGGAAGGATTGCCGAGCTTTTTCGGGAACTTGGCGGGCGGGAATGGCCCGGATGCGAGCTTGGGGATCTTCTCGACTAGCGCGGCTAACATGCGCTTATCGCCGTAAAGGAGCGACGACGTCATTTTGTCCGTCGGGTCTCTTAGCAATTCAGTCAACGCCCCGAGGTCCATCCAGATGTCGCGGAGGCCGCCGAGGTCGGATCCTCTGACTCGTGACCAAGCAAGCAGAGTCCCGTTGATGCCACCCGCGCTCGTGCCGGACAAGATGTCGACATCGACGACCACGTCGAGCAGGTCGATGAGTCGCCGATAAAGCTTGAGGGACCTGATGGACGGCGCACTTAGTTGTGTGCCAACAGGAAAGTCCCCGCCCAACCTGCGCCACTGTGATGCTTGCGCCAGCAAGTTGATCTCGCGGGCAACACCGGCCATCCAGATCGCGAGGCTGACACCGCCCGTCATGGTCGTCGCGAATCGGAGTTCCTGCGTCATCGGTGTCACATTTGACGACTCGTTGACTGCCATCGTGCACCCCTTGATGTAGCCGTTTTCGCTAAATGCAGCGGGTAGCTGTGGTTTAGATTGCCACGATCTCAGCAACCTTCGCAGAGGAACGACACTTTTGTGTCCGCGCGGTCATTCGGCCGTTTGCCGGCGCTTCCGCAAACGCCACGCACTGGATGCGCTGCGAGGTCAAGTCGTACAATCCGGATGGATCCGGGACGCTGCTGTGGGCCTATTGCCGGCCGATCTCGGGGCGTAGTTTTCTCCGCGCACTTTCAAAATCGCCTCGCGGCATCGGGGCCCCGATCGGGAGCGTCTTACGATCTCTTGATGGCGACCGCACCAGATCAGTTCTCCAGCCACGGGCCGGGGGGCGTTCGTATAGTCGCAGATCGCCTGGGCGATCCCGACGCGCCTGCCGTGGTTTTCTTGCACGGCGGTGGGCAGACCCGCCGCTCGTGGGCGCGGGCGGCTGCCGCTGTCGCCAGGCGTGGGTGGCAAGCCGTCACGATCGACTTGCGGGGCCACGGAGAATCCGACTGGTCTAGCGAAGGGGACTATCGCGTCGTCAGCTTCGCCGCCGACGTGCAAGAAGTGTTGGGCAACCTACCTCCACAACCAGTGCTGGTTGGCGCATCCCTGGGCGGGTTCACCTCGATGCTGCTCGCGGGCGAGCTCTCGCCGGGCATCGCCAGCGCAGTGGTTCTGGTCGACATCGTGCCGAACATGGAGCAATCCGGGGCGACACGGATACACAACTTCATGGCCGATCGGGTGGAATCGGGGTTCGCCTCACTCGAAGAGGTAGCTGACGCGATCGCCGAGTACAACCCGCATCGGCCCCGACCGACTGATCTGGCGGGTCTGACCGCCAACCTGCGCCGCCGGGGCGATCGCTGGTATTGGCATTGGGATCCGCAGTTCATCAGCGGCACCGCGCCTTTTCCTCCATTTGAGGTCACCGACGCCGATCGCATGCACGCAGCTGTCGGCGCGATCCTGCGGGACGGTGTGCCCATGCTTTTGATTCGGGGGCAAATGAGTGACCTTGTCAGCCAGGAAAGTGCTGACGCATTTCTCGCGCGTTTTCCGCAGGTCGAGTTCACCGATGTGCGCGGTGCCGGACATATGGTTGCCGGGGATCGCAACGACATTTTCGCGGGGGCTGTCCTGGATTTCCTCACTCGGCGCGTCGACCACACCGAATGACAATCTCGAACCGACGGCACCGCTGACAGCGACACGAGCCATTTTGGCCATACGGGCAGTGGGCCGCTTCGTGTTGTGGTAGACGGTGAATAGCGTTGAGCCGTGGGCTACTTCGCTTGACCCACGCTCACAACGACCAGTGCCTTTTCAGACCGGCATGCCGACGGCCGGCAGCGCTAGTACTCCGGCGTGCCGCGGTCCCGCTCCTCTTGGCGGGTAGGCGGAATTACGCGCTGCTACCATGCTGCCGACGCAAGCGGAGGAGGGCGGCGTGACCATACCGTGGTTGCGGGGGTTGGGGGTGGTCGGTGGCCTGATCATGGCAGGGACGTCATTCGCGAGTACAGCACTGGCAGAGCCGGACTTGGTGTCGCGCCCCACGCCGGGCATGCACGTTGCCGACGGAAATGGCGGGTGCACAGCGGCTTTCGCGGCCCAAGATAACGACGGCAGCTACTATCTGCTCACTAGTGGACATTGCGACCCGCACGACGGTTCGGTTTGGACTTATGGGGAGGACCGCCCGCTCGGGATGATCACCGACAGCGAAAAAGTGGGCGACACGAAGGACGCCGCTATTATCCGCCTAGACCCGAGCGTCGGACCGCCAACAGGTGATGTCGGCGACAGGTACCCGGTCCGGGATGTGTTGAGCCTCTCCCAGATTCAGGTAGGTATGCCGTTCTGCAAACTTGGTGCGGTCACCGCTGAAACCTGCGGCACCGTCAAAGGTAAGAAGGGCGACGTGATCGAAGCGAGCGTCTACAGCCTTAACGGCGACAGTGGTAGTCCCGGCTTCGTGAAAAACGCAGACGGCACCGTGAGCGCGGTCGGGATCTTGATGTCTTCGCCAGACGGCGACGACTACACCACGTATTTCACACTCGTGTATCCATTGCTCGCCAAGTGGGGCGTGCACATCCTTTCCTGACGCTGGTGAGGCGACAGCCCGGGACTCGCAGCGGGCGCGATCTTCACCGGAAGGAATGCTGCGAAGGCAGGTGGCCGTGCGAATTCTCCGCTGACGTCGGCTGACCACCGCTCCGCACAACTCGGCTGCAGACCTGGGGGTTTGCAATCCTGGGCATCGGGTACTCGCGAAGCGGCATTGTGAGCCTCGCCGGAGGGGCCCGATGGGTCTGCCTGGGTTGACAAGGTCACGACGGAAGGCCTAGAGACCAAGCGACACGAACACGAAGGAGTGCAGTGGTGAAGCGTGGGATCGTGGTCGGCGTAGCCGGAGTGGCCATCTTGGTCGCGGCGTGCGCCGGCTGTTCGAGCAACAAGTCCAATACTGGGTCCAATGCTGGCACGTCTGGCTCGGCGAGCTCGGCGCCAGCGGCGGGTGGGCCGCAGCTCACCGTCGACGGTCAGAACCAGAGCGTCACCGGCCAGGTCACCTGCAACACGGCCAACGGCGTGACCACCATCGGCATCGGAGACCCAACTGCCGGACTCGGCGCGGTGGTCAGCACTGACAACCCGCCTATTGTCCACTCGGTAGGGCTGGGCAGCGTCAACGGCGTCACGCTCGGTTTCTCCGACGCCGCTCCCAACCAGGGCAGCAGCGCAGGAGCCGCGGTCAACGGCAAGTCTTACGGGATCAAGGGCACCGCGACGGGTGCCGATATGAGCAACCCCAACCAGCCGCAAACGGTGACCAAGCCGTTCGAGATGGACGTGACCTGCCCCTAGCGCAGGCGATCGATACCCGAGAGGGAACGCAGCTATGTCTATGAACCGTATCGTCAGCGCCGCGGCCGTCGCGGCGGGCGTCAGTATCTCCGCCATAACGATGAACCCGGGGTTCGCCAGCGCCGCTCCGCTGGACCCGCCTCCGCCCTGTCCCGGCTGCCATGGTGGTGGCGGTGGCGGTAACCCGGGCGGTGGCGGCGGCAACCCCGGCAACCCCGGTGGTGGCAACCAGGGCAACCCCGGCGGCGCGCCAGCCGGGCCGGGTGGGCAGAACAATCCGCCGCCGAATCAGCACGGGCAGAACCCGCCGCAGGGTGGCGAGAACAACCCGCCGCAGGGTGGGCAGAGCAACCCGCCGCAGGGTGGGCAGAACAACCCGCCGCAGGGTGGGCAGAACAACCCGCCGCCAGGTGAGCACGGCCAGTACCCGCCGCAGGGTGGGCAGAACAACCCGCCGCAGGGTGGGCAAAGCAACCCCCCGGCGAACGGACCGCACAACGCGCCGCCCAACACAGGCGCGCGTCCGGCGCTCAATCCGCCGGACACTCAGCCGCCGCATGCGGCCTACGTTCCGCGGCGCGACTTGGTCACTGCTAGCGAACAACTCGGTGGCCCCGGGGGTCCGAATGTTCAATTCACCATCCCAGGCCGCGGTGCGCCGCCGCCGCCGCGGGAACGTGGATTCGGTTGGAACGACGGTCCGCCTCCGCACCACCCGCCGCCCGGCTGGGTGGGCCCGCCGCCTCCCGGTGGCTGGGACGGCCCGCCGCCTCCCGGCGGCTGGAACCGCCCGTGGGCGGGGCCGCCGCGCGATGTGGTCTACGCGCAGCGCGATTTCGGACCATTCGCCTATAACACCTTTACTGTCATACCGGTCTTCAACTGGCAGTACGGCGGTTGGGGTTACTGGTTCTTCGGTGTCTGGGTCCCGCTGTATTAACGACAAGCAGCACTCCTGACACGGGGCATTCTCAGCGGGTGCCTCCTGTCAGCGGATCCACATGAGCTCAGCGGAAAGACGATTCGTCAAGATCGCTCGTGACGGCGGCTCGGTCACCATCGAGCTGATCAACTCGAAACCGCTGAACATCGTGGGCAGCGGTGCTATCGAGGAACTGACAGAGGCCTTCCGCGCCATCAGTCAGGACAGCGATGTGCGGGTTGTCATTTTGCGCGGAACGGGTGAGAAGGCCTTCATCGGCGGTGCCGACATCAATGAGATGGTCACCCTTGACCGGACCAGCGCCGAGGCGTTCATCCGTCGTCTCGCGGGCATGTGCGAAGTAATCCGCGAATGCCCCGTCCCCGTCATCGCCCGACTCGCGGGCTGGTGCCTCGGCGGCGGTTTGGAGGTCGCGATGTCCTGCGATCTGCGAATTGCGGAGGCAGGCGCAAAATTCGGAATGCCAGAAGTGGCAGTCGGAATCCCGTCGGTGATCCATTCGGCTTTGATGCCGGTGCTGATCGGGGCCTCGCATGCAGCCTGGCTTCTGCTGACGGGCGAAACGATCGACGCCAACACGGCCGCCACGTGGGGCCTGATCCATGAAGTCACCGGCCCCGACGAACTCGACGGCCGCATCGCCCAACTCACTGCGAAACTCACCGGATTCGGCCCGCACGCGGTCCGACAACAAAAGCGCCTACTCAACAAATGGTTCGATATGACCGTTCACGGGGCGATCGAGGACAGCATCGAGCAGTTCGGTCTGGCATTCCTGACCGGAGAGCCACAACACCACATGCAGCAATTCCTCTCACGCAAGCGCGACAAGAGGTAGCGAGGTGCCCGCTCAGATCTTGACGGGTACGTAACTGGTCAGGCCACCGTCGATGACGAATTCCGCCCCGGTGGCGTACGTCGACTCATCGCTGACCAAAAGCACGACGAACGTAGAGATTTCGCTCGGTACTGCGCCTCGGCGCATCGGGATGGGGGCCATGAAGTCGTCGGTGACTCCTTTACTCATCGGCGTGAGCACAAGGCCGGGGTGGATGGAATTCACGCGGATGCCGTGCGGTGCGAGCTCGACGGCCGCCGACTTGGTGATGCCGCGGAGGCCGAACTTGGCTGCCACGTAAGCGTGCAGATGAGCGCTGCCCGCGATTCCTTCGACCGATGAGATGTTGACGATCGACCCACCGCCACCGGTGATCATGGATTCGACGACTGCCCGCATGCCGAGGTAGGCGCCAGTGAGATTGACGTCGATGACCTGCTGCCAGTCGGCTACCGAGGAACCGCGCAATTGACCGACCTTGACGATCCCGGCGTTGTTCACCAGCGCATCGAGCCGGCCGAATCGGGTCAGTGTCGCATCGACCGCAGCGTCCCATTGGTCCGGATCGGTGACATCAAGATGGACGAAACACCCTGCGTCACCGAGCTTCTCGGCGACTTCGCGGCCCGCGCCGTCGAGGACGTCACCGATGACCACCTGCGCGCCCTCCAAAACCAGCGCCTCGGCGTGGGCGGCGCCCATGCCGCGGGCACCGCCGCTGATCAGTACCACCTTGCCGTCGACGCGTGCCATGGCCGGCTATCTTAAACCCGCCACGGCGCGGAGTTGATCCAGCAACTGGTCCTCGTCGTCACTGGGAACGAGGTAGTGGCATACGGCCAGGCGGACGAGCGCCATGGCGACGGTCTCGTGATTGCGGACCTGACCCCGCAGCACCGGTGCGATCAGGTCGACGAGCAGTGGAACCGATCTGCTCATCTGTGCGAGGACCAACCCGGGTTCGATCTCGATGAGCCCGCGCATCTGGTAGGTGCGGTGGAAGTCCACGAGGAAGCGCAGAAGCGCATTGAGGCGTCGGCGGCCACTAAGACCCGCGACGGCCCGCTCCAAATCGTCGCGTAACTGCCGTAGCTCGAATTGGCTGAACGCGCGGAGTAATTCGTCCTTCGATGCGAAAGACTTGTAAAGTGTCGGCCGCGAGATACCGGCCTGGGCAGCCACATCGGACAGGTTGAGCTTGGTGTAGCCATGGCGACACATCACCTTGAACGTGGCCTGCAAGATGCGTTCGCGCGTCTGGTCCTGGCTGGTCTGATCGAGCATTTACATCCTTTACACTATATGTAAGCAATGTTAGCGTCGCGGAATGGCTGATGGGGGCATTACCGACTACGACGAGGTCAACTTCTTCACCGACCCCCACGTCGCTCACGATCCCTACCCGTATTACGAGTACCTGCGTGGCCAATGCCCCGTCGCGCATGTCCCCAGCAGCGGCGTCGTCGCGGTGACCGGTTACGACGCACTCGTTGCGGTGTATCGGGACAGTGCGACCTTCTCGGCGGTCAATTCTTCGCTGGGGCCTTTTCCGCTGCCGTTCGATGTCACCCGCGACGACATCTCCGAAGAGCTTGAAGCGCACCGTGATCGCTTTCCGATGAGTGAGCACTTGGTGTCATTCGACCCGCCGAAGCACACCGCGCACCGTGCCCTGCTGAATGGCCTGTTCACGCCCAAGCGCCTCAAGGAGAACGAAGAGTTCATGTGGCGCCTTGCCGACCGATTGATTGATGAGTTCATTGCTGATGGGCACTGCGAATTCGCGTCGGCCTATGGCCAGCCTTTCCCACTGTTGGTCATCGCGGACTTACTCGGTGTGCCCGAGGCCGACCATTCGATGTTCCGCGAACTGCTGGCCGGCACTGGCCCCGCGGAGGATCCGGGTTGGGTTCAGCGCGACGAGAACGGCTCGGTGAACATGAATCCCCTGGCTTACCTGGATAAGTGGTTCACCACGTACATCATTGACCGGCGTGCGTCCCCGCAAGACGACATCCTCACCGAGATGGCCAGCCAGCATTTTCCCGACGGCACCCTGCCCGAGGTAGTCGACCTGGTGCGGATCGCGACGTTCCTGTTCATCGCGGGCCATGAGACAACTGCCCGGCTGCTGTCGAGCGCGCTGCGCGTCTTGGCCGGGGATCCCGATCTGCAGGATACGTTGCGCCGCAACGGCGAACTCGTCCCCAACTTCGTCGAGGAGATGCTACGGCTTGAAAGTCCCATCAAGAGCGACTTCCGGTTGACTCGCGTTGCGACGGCCCTGGCCGGTGTCGACCTTCCCGCCGGCACCACGATGATGCTTCTGCCCGGAGCCGCCAACCGGGATCCGGCTCATTTCGACTGCCCGGCAGAGCTACGGGTGGATCGGCCGAATGCGCGCCAGAATGTAGCGTTCGCGCGCGGTGTGCACAGCTGTCCCGGAGGCCCGCTTGCCCGGATCGAAGGGCGTGTCACGATCGAGCGGATCTTGGATCGCATGTCCGACATCCGGATATCCGAAGCCCACCACGGGCCGCCGGACGCGCGCCGATTCGACTACGTGCCGCTATACATCCTGCGCGGGTTGGAAGCGCTCCACATCGAGTTCGGTGCGAAATCATGACGGCTACCGATCAATTGCAGACCTGGCTCGACAAGCTGGCGCTGACCGAACTGGTGTCGATCCTTTCGGCCGCCGTCGATCGAGGACATCGGGACACGATCATTGACTGCTACGCCCCCGACTCCTACGACGACCACGGTGCCTTCAAAGGATCCGGCCGAGAGTTCGCCGAGATGATCTGTGCACCAGCGCCTCTCGGCCGACAGATGACGATGCACCACCTGCTGGGCCAATCGGTGTTCGACATCGCAGGCGACGAAGCTTGGGGGGAGACTTTCTTCGTGATGCACGCGGTGATCGAAGGGAAGACCGCGAGCGGATTCGGTCGATACGTCGACTATTTCCAGCGGATCCAGGACGCCTGGAAGCTCGTGTACCGCCGAGTCGTTCCCGATGCCACCATGACGGGCGACGACCTCACCACCTACTGGCAATCGCACCGCGGCAGTGCCGACCCTCGCTATGACCGGTTGACAGCCCCACCACACAGTTAGCGACGCGGGTGCGTTTACTGGCCGGTGCGCTCGCGATGCTTGCAACCCGGCCAGCAGCAGGGCCGGCGCTGGCCCTCTTCTAACTCCTCCTGGGTCCGGCGAATGCGGCGTTTTCGGGTTGTCTCTTGCTTGGCATCCTCGACCCAGCAGATGAACTCGTTTCGCGCCAGGGGCGTGATGTCCTTCCAGGCAGCGAGTGCCGTGAGGTTGGCGATCAGCGCCTGGCGCAGGTCTGCCGGCAGCTTGTGCACCGCCCCACCGGGCACTCGCTGGCTGCTCACGGGTGCCAGCGTAACCCCTACGTGTCAAACCGTTTTCAGACAGTGTGTGCACGCCCCATCCCTGAGAACGAGTGACGAAGGTACGAGCAACATGGGAGGATGCGGTGTATCCGCGGGATTGTCGGTGCCGCAGGATCTTGGATGTTGGGGAGCACATGCAGACAGCCATATCTTATGCGGACCCCGCATTCGGCGCGGATCTACGTCTTTCGCCGTTTGCGAGCTCGAACTCGCTCGCATCGATGCCACACGTGAGCTCGCTTGAGGGCGTGAGGCAAAGCTTCGCCCGGGCTGCATGGAAAAGTGCCTCTGGACTAGTCGCTCATGAGTGGGCGCACGAATGGCGGACTGCGCAATGACCCTCCGGCAGCTCGATGTCGCAGCGAGTCAGTGGCGCCGTCAAGACATCACCGCGGTGGGCAAAGTTCTGACCGATCTCGGCGCTGATCCAGAACTGGCCCGCGCCTCCCGCGGATCAATTGTCCTGAGCTTCGCAGAGGTCCCGGAGAGCAATCCATATGTGAACCCAGGTGTAGGTGCCTTCTTACAGGATTTGTACTCAGAGTTCCCATATCTCTTGTACTTCTTGAATCCAGATCCAGCGAGTGGAGCGCTTGACAGCTTCTTCGCGTCAATCGGCGCCCTGTACGAAACCCAAACCGGAGTATGGATCGGTTGGTCCGATGATGTCGCAAATGAGTTCTTCGCAGCACTCGCCGCGGCTGCAGAGTTTGCGATCAAGCAGGGCGATGACTGGGTCGCCGTTGTCAAGGCCTACGAGTACCACGAAATCCAAACGAGGTTTTCGGAAATACGCGCGATTCTCATCAGTCGTGGAGTCTTGGAGGCGTGAACCGACCTATCCACGCTGGAGGCTCACGGACAAGTATGAAATAGGGCAGGTCGATCGCCGACGTAAGCGGTACGCGGAGGCGCCACTTGAAAGATGATGTCCGCAAACGGCTTTCGGATCAGCGAGAAATCGCCGGAATCGGACCTACCTTCTGTGCGACGCAAGCCCCACGGCACGCTGACAAAAGCCGAGCATGGCCTCAAAAGGCTCCTTCAAGTTGCGCCTTGCCGCAGCCTATTTCAGACTCGGGGGATCAGCTACCAGCAGAGCAGAAAACTAATGGGCGAACCGATCGCGAGACGACCCGCTGATCGCGGGGCGGGGTAGCGTTGAACTTCGTCTCCCGTCTAATTCTTCCAGGGATAGTTACCGCAATGATGGCGGCTCTAATTGCGGCAACTGATACACCCACTGTGACGCCGCTGGGGTGCGGGATTACTTGGACGCGGACTGGGGGTGTATGGATCTACGAACCCGACTGTTCGCATCAGTCGCCGCCTTCACAGCCCTCGCCGAACGTCCCGCCGCCTAATCCCGGTGCGCCGCCGAATCCGCCACCAACGCCGTAGCAGGCAACCCGAAAATCGTCCTGCGAATATTCACGCACATCTGCGGCGATGATGCTCGACGTGCGCCGCCGAAAGCGTGGAGCCCCCTGTCAGGGGTGAACTGTTAAACCGATCCCGGTCGCGTCGTCGAACCCAGCAAGAGCTGCGGAATCACATTCATCCTCGGCAAGCGAAGTCCGAAATCAAGCAGTTACTTGAGCAAGCAGCGCCTCAGCCTGCTCGAGCCGGCGCCGGATGCGGGCCAGCTTTCCCGACTTCAGGTTGCAGTTCGGGTCGATGAACATCTCGAGCACTTCGTGCGACATGACGCTGGAAACGCTCCAGTCTCCCATCGTCGCCTTCCCGCCGTTGTCCAACTCGGGCTTGGCCGCGACCACGCCCCACAGCTCGCCGGATTCCTCGATTTATCTGCCGCCACGCTGACAAACGCTTAAGTAGGCCTATACCTGATTATTTGCGGGATGTTGATGCGGACCGATTTCCGGGTTCTGATGCGGCCCGGGTACGCGGCTGCGGGTTGTTTGCTGGCCGTGCGGGTGTGCGCGGCTGGCGCTTTTGTGTGCGATGGAGCCTTGCGGGTCGCTTGGACGCTTCTACAAGTCGGAGTTTCGGCTCGCGTCACGGTGGACGGCTGGACGAGCGCCGCGAGCTAATGGGAAGCTCACAGGGTGATCAAGCCCGCGGGCCCATACGCTGCCATCGAGTCGGGCGACCCGATGCCAGTATCGCCGCGAAGGAGAGGGATCACGCGGTGGTCGTGGTGGTCTCCGAAAGTGGTTATTAGTTGGCTGCATCGCGATCCGTGGGTCGCGGTGGCGTTCGCGCTGCCGCTGACGATCGTCCTCCTAGGCGCATTGGCCGGGCACCCAGTCCTGTTCGTGTTCGTGCCGCCGCTGGCACTGGCCGTGCTGGCCGGCGTGGCTTTCGTCGTGATGGATTTCTGCAAGGGGGCCGAGCGGAAGCTGTCGCGAGCGGAGTTGGAAGCTGAGGCGCGGATGCGGGCAGAAGCCGCCGAAGCCAAAGCTCTGGCCGCCGAAGCCAAAGCTATGGCCGCCGAGGCGCGGGCGCGGGCAAAAGCCGCCGAAGCCAAAGCTGTGACCGCCGAAGCCAAAGCTGTGACCGCCGAAGCCGAAGCTCTGACCGCCGAAGCCGAAGCTGTGACCGCCGAAGCCGAAGCTCTGACCGCCGAAGCGCGGGCACGAGCAGAAACCGCCGAAGCCGAAGCTGTGACCGCCGAAGCCGAAGCTGTGACCGCCGAGGCGCGGGCACGAGCAGAAACCGCCGAAGCCGAAGCTCTGGCCGCCGAAGCCGAAGCTGTGACCGCCGAGGCGCGGGCACGAGCAGAAGCCGCCGAAGCCGAAGCTGTGACCGCCGAGGCGCGGGCGCGAGCAGAAGCCGCCGCGGCCGAAGCTCTGGCCGCCGAGGCGCGGACGCGGGCGCGGGCGCGAGCAGAAGCCGCCGCGGCTGAAGCTCTGGCCGCGGAGGCGCGGGCGCGAGCAGAAGCCGCCGAAGCCGAAGCTCTGGCCGCCGAAGCCGAAGCTGTGACCGCCGAGGCGCGGGCACGAGCAGAAGCCGCCGAAGCCGAAGCTCTGGCCGCCGAGGCGCGGGCACGAGCAGAAGCCGCCGAGGCGCGGGCGCGAGCAGAAACCGGCGAAGCCGAAGCTCTGGCCGCCGCGGCGCGGACGCGGGCGCGGGCGCGGGCAGACGCCGTCGAAGCCGAGGCTCTGGCCGCCGAGGCGCTGGCGCGGCCAGAAGCCGCCGAAGCCGAAGCTCGGACCGCCGAGGCGCGGGCGCGAGCAGAAGCCGCCGAAGCCGAAACTCTGGCCGCCGAGGCGCGGGCGCGAGCGATCCGGTTGCGGGCTTGAGGCGTAAGGCCAGGGCCCCGCTACGGAGACAACAGCGCGGTGGCACATGCGCGACATCGAGACCATCGACTCCGAGCCAGCACCATGCATGCGCAGGCCGTGCCGATCGCCGTCATC
>DASXMA010000245.1:0-1527 GCA_036495965.1 Mycobacterium sp. | reverse complement strand
GTTAATCCTGGAAGCCGCCGGGCAGCCCGATAGCCGGTGGACGTCCTCGTGCATGGGCTGTTCGCCGACGCGTCGCGGCGACAGTCCGAGCGAAAATTAGCGTATCCCAGCGAACAAGGCAGAGGAAGGAAGGCATGTGCGCTATGGCCGGTCTATATTCCACAAAAGTCACGTCGAGTGGAGGCCGTAACGGTTCGATCCGCAGCGAAGGCGGTCTGCTCGACCTCAAACTCCCACTGCCCCGAGCCCTTGGCGGAAGGGGCGATGCGACCAATCCTGAACAACTCTTCGGCGGCTATGCAGCCTGCTTTGAGAACGCACTCCAGGTGAGCCGGGATGCCGGCCACCGCTTTGCCGATGACGATATCGACGTCGTCGCCAGGACCGACCTTAGTCGAAATGGCGAAGGCTTCGTGGTGGCTGCCGCGCTTGCCGTAACCATCGCTGGGATCGACCAACAGACCGCTGAACGCCTCGTCCAGGGTGCTCATGCGACCTGCCGTATTCGAATGCGATCCGTGGCAATGTTGATGTCATCATCTCCGTCTCGGTCCGGTGAGCCGGACCGATCGATTTAACGCTAGCCCTTCGGAAGAAAGCCACGAGAACAAGAGAGATCAGAAATGAAGAACCGTAACGCACGAAAGACTGCGAAAGGGATTTTGGTCGCCGTGATCGTCTGGTCATTGTGTGACGTTGGCGCCGCATTCGCACAGGTGGGCATGGGCGCCGTCACCCCGCCGCTGGGTATGACTTCGCCGCTCGGAATCGGTGCCGCGGCGCCGGTCGGCGTGACCGGCGTTCCACTCGGGGCCACCGAGCTTGCGACGCCGGGCGTCAGTCCGATGACGTCAAGTTCCTCCGCCTCAAGCGCGATGACGACGCCCTCGGCGTGTTCCAGCACCATGGGAGCAATGCAGACGGCAACCTCCGGCATGAGCAACTCGACAGGCGGAACCGCCGGTTCGCTCCAGGGAGAATCTTCGGCGACGGGGGCTATTTCCGGAACATCGGCGCCGACCCCGCTGTTCGACGGCACTGGCATCGCCGGTACCGCGTCGGGTACGTGCGCGAGCGCTGCGACCGCATCGTCCAGTCCAAACTCTTCGGCTTCGTCTCCAACCATGGGTTCGCGTGCCACCGTCGGGCGCGCCGGAATTCCGATGGGATCCACCGAGCTCGGGACGGGCGGCACTAGTCCATTGCCGGATCCTACGCAGAACCAGTCGGCCGTCGTGCCAACCGGTACAGTGCCATGTCCGACTACGGGAATGCCGACGACGGCAGGATCACCGATGTCCTCCAGCGGCTGCTGACACCACGTACACAGGATCAACATCCATGCGTTTGAGAACCTCCGTTGCAGCCATCGTTGTCATCGTGAGCGCAGGCGGCGGCGCGTTTGCCGTCACGCACAAAGCCTCACTGCGACCGCAGCAAGCGCCGGCGCCTTCGATGCCGGTCGTCGCCGGAACCGTCAGCGCCCAGGACGTGCCGATCTACCTGCGCGGTATCGGCACCGTCATC
>DASXMA010000244.1:0-12822 GCA_036495965.1 Mycobacterium sp. | reverse complement strand
CCTCCTGATAGTCGGCGTTGGGATCGCCGAACAACTCGTTGAACCGTGCCAGGTAATCGCTTGACGGGGTGATCAGGCGGTAGAAGTAGTAATGCCCGACCTCGTGCCGGAAGTGGCCGAGGAGGGTCCGGTACGGCTCCTCCATCTCAACCCGCAACTGTTCGCGATGGACGTCGTCGCCCTCGGCCAAATCCAGCGTGATGACCCCGTCGTCGTGACCGGTCATCACATTCTCGTGTGCACTGGACAGCAGGCGGAATGCCAAGCCGTAATCGGGATCCCGATCACGCCCGACGATCGGCAACTTCAACTCGTAGAGCTCGACGACGAGCCGCCGCTTGGCCGCCTCGGCCCGGGCGAACGCCGCCAATCCGTCGGCGTCGTTGTCGTTCGGCCGTTCCAAAGTCAGCGCGCACGATGTGCAGAGTCCGCCGGGATCGTTGATCGGAACCAACCAATTACATTCGGCGAGATGGCGATTGGCGCACAGTTCGTAATCGCTGGCGCTGACGAAGCCGGGTTTGTTGCCTTCGTCGCCCGTGGTGATCACCAGCAGGGCCATGTTGTCGAGTGAAAACCCCAGCGCACTGCCACACGCCAGACAGGTCGAGTTCTCGAATATCAGACGCTGGCCGCAGTTGGGGCAATGGAAGTCACGCATCCAGCACATCACCTTCGAAAGGCACCACGTCAACGGCGACATCGATCGCGCTGGTCTCCGCGTTGGTGTAGATGATGCCTCGCAGCGGCGGCACGTCCGCGTAGTCGCGGCCGCGCCCGACGACGATGTACCGCTGGTCGACCAACTGGTCATTGGTGGGATCAACCCCCAGCCATTCGAACTGGCCGGGCTGTTGCGGCGTCCACACGGTGGCCCAGGCATGGGTGGCGTCGATGCCGATCATCCGATCCTTTCCCGGTGGCGGGTCGGTGGCCAGATAACCGGACACGTAGCAGGCCGCCAGACCATTGGCTCGCAGGCAGGCGATCGCCAGCCTCGCGAAGTCTTGGCATACCCCTTCTCGGGCCGACAGAACCTCGTTGACTCCGGTGGAGATCGTCGTCGACCCCGACCGGTAGGTGAAGTCGGTGAAGATCCGGGACGCGAGATCGCACAACATCTCAACCAATGGACGCCCGGGCACGAAGCTGGGGGCCGCGTACTCGCGAACCTCGTCGGTGATCTCAGGCGGATTGAGGTCCAGGGTGAACTCGGTCGCAAGCGCCCCTTGGAGCCCGGCCGGCCGGGCAGCCTCCCAGGGCTGGACCGCCGGGCCGCTGGTGTACCTCCCGGGGGCGGGTGGATACACGTCCACGATGGAGTCGCTGGTGATCGTCAGGGTGCGATGCGGCTGGGTGACGTGGAAATAGGAACTGATGTTGCCGTAGGCGTCGGGGCTGGTGGAGATGTCGGCGGGGGCCGGCTCGATATCCAGCCGGTGCGCGATGCAACGTTGCCGCAGCGAGTCCCGCGGGGTGAGAAATCCGCGGCCATACGAGCTGGTCACCGTGTCGGAGTAGCGGTACTCGGTTCGGTGAGTGACTCGATGGCGGCGGGTGACCGGGGCCTGCACTTCAGACGACAACCGGCCACCTCCTGACGTCTCGACACCGACCGGTCCCGCGAGACCAGCCGAGCGCGGCAAGGCTGATCACATCACACACCGACGTGGTTCGGAGTACATGGTCGGCAATCGATTGCCAATACGGCACCAAGCGCACCATAACGGGAGCACAATCGAGGTGTGGCCACGTGGGACGACGTCGCCCGCATCGTTGGTGAGCTGCCACTCACCTCCGAGCAGTCACCGCACGACTGGCG
The DNA here is from genome assembly GCA_036495965.1 of Mycobacterium sp. GTDB lineage: Bacteria > Actinomycetota > Actinomycetes > Mycobacteriales > Mycobacteriaceae > Mycobacterium. Next base: position 11,000 of record DASXMA010000244.1, on the reverse strand, counting down.
GGTCGGTAAGAAATTGCTGGCGTGGGAGCGGCCGCTGCGCCCGTCCGACCGCGAAACGCTGGCAATGAAAGGGTCGGAGCCACCCGAGGGCGACATCATGGGTGTCCGGGTGTCCGATGAGGGCGTCAAGTTCGCGTTGATCGCGGACGAGCCGAGGGTGTATTTCACCACCCCGCATTTCGATGGCTATCCGGCGGTGCTGGTCACACTGGCCGAGATCGAGGTCCGCGACCTCGAGGAGCTGATCACCGAGGCTTGGCTGACGCAGGCGCCCAGGAAACTCGTCCAGGAGTTCCTGACCGGCTCGTTCTGAGCCACTTATTGCCGGTGCAGCTCGATCACCCGGTGTAGGTCATCGACGCAGGCCTGGACGGCGTCGACCAGCACGACTTCGGTTCCCTCGCGGGCGTCCGCTTGCAGCTTCGAAGCGTGGCGGCGCGCTGCAGCAATGTATGCGCCCGCCCCAGCGGGATCCGAGTCAGCCAGCGCCAGCGCCGCCGCGAGTTGGACCAGCACGGTCTGCACGGGCATCGGAAACTGGTCACAAGAGCCGTCGACCACCGGGGCGACGACACGGGCCAGTTGGAGCACGGAGCCCGCAAGCAGGGCCACGTACACGGCCTGGTGATCGGCCGCCCGGACAGACTTGCGCAGGCCCCATCGCCGCGGTGCTATCCGCACGACCTGGCGGGCGGTGGTACGGGCCTCGATGAGACCGCCCAGCTGTTCGTGTACCCGGTCGACGGCTGACAGCGGCCAGTCGGGAGCGGGCGCCCTCCGTCCGGCGGCGATGTCGGCGGTGAGCGATAGGACACGTTGCAGGACTCCAAGCACGCCGATGCGCGCTCTGCGCATTACCTTCAACGGGTCGGCCGGGAACAGCAAGACGGCGAACACGATGGCCAGGCAACCGCCGATGAGGGCGTCGTAGACGCGTTCCCAACCGCCGTTACTGCGATATAAGGCGAGCACCAGGATCGATGAGATGACGGTCTGGTTGGCGAACATCATCCCGTGTCCGATGTAGCCGTGACCGATCAACACCGCAAGTGACAGCGCGATTAACGCGGCGATAGCGATGGGGATGGCCCCGGTTCCGAGCAGCCCCACTACCACGCTGCCCAGGCCGATCCCCAGGGTCACACCAATCATCATCTGGATGGCGCGTTGCGCGCGTAGCACGTTGCTGATCGACAAGGAAACCGCTGCAGCAATCGGTGCGAAGAACGGCTGGGGATGACCCAGCACATCGTGTGTCAGGTACCAGGCCAGGCCCGCGGCAACCGAAGTCTGCACGAGAGTGAACCAAACGCTATGTACCCGTTCGAAGCCCTCACGCGCGGCGCCGTACGCCGCAGATGGCACCGTTCGCAGCGAAGTGCTCATGCCGCTTGCTTACCCCAGAGCACGCCGCGGCGCGCGGCGAGCTAGGCCGGCTGCAACTCGAACAGCGGGATCACCCGGCTGGTCTTCGCCTGGTACTCCGCGAAGCCCGGCGCCACGGCGGTGACCTTGGGGAACAACTCCTCGCGCTCCGCTGCCGGCAGTTCTCGCGCGGTCACGCCGAACGCGTCGATCCCCGATTGCAAGCCCACCTCGACGTGTGCCTGCGGGTTGGCCCGCAGATTATGCACCCAGGCCGGGTTGACCGGAGCGCCGGCGAAGGACCCAATGATGATCAGCTTGCCGTCGACGCGGAAATACGCCAGCGGCGAAATCCGCTCTTTGCCGGATTTGGCGCCCGTCGAGGTGAGCAGCAATAGGTTGGCGTTGACGAATTGGCCGCTGACCTTGCCGTCATTGGCGCGGAACTCGTCGACGATGCTGTTGTTGAACGCGTTGAGCGTTTCGGTGTCAGGGACTTCGGTCATGGGCGCCGCTCCTTGTCATTGCTTCGCGCCGCATCGTCGCCGGCGCGGGTCACGCCCTGCTCAACCTGTTTGGGCTTGGCGTCTATTCCGGACTCCTTCCTGGGGCGACTGTTGCCGTTAGCTGTGTTGGCTGTTCGAGGAAACGCCAGGTCACAGCGTTGGCTCTGTTGGTGGCCGACGGCTGCCACTAATTCTGCTGCGTACTGGCTGCGGACTGGCCGCGCCAGCGGAACCAGATCGCCCCAGTCCGCGTCTGAGTAGTTGATCGGGCCGCCCCTGCTCTCGTCTGGGGTGGCCCGAACCATCTCTAGAACTCGAAGTCACTCGGCATGACTACCCGCGTTAACAGGTCGAGATTTGACAATCGAATCATGACTAACCAGCGGGCAACAGGTCGGTGTCGTCACTATCGTCGACGACCCGCGCTACCTCGCACATGCGAGAGATCTGTCCTTCTTCGGTGAACTCGGCGAAGATGTGGCTCTCGAATTGCGCTGGGCGGCTGTCTGGCTGCGTTACTCGGAACAGGTACCGCCCGGCGATCCGGTCGCCGATTTGCAACTGCTCGATCACCGCCACCTCTCCGCCGTTAACGGTGCCACGCATGTCCCGCACATGATCGAGATAGTCGTTGCGTTGATACACGTGGCCGTTGATCCGTTGCGCGAAGGTCGGCGACACCAGCCTGTCGAGGGTCTGCTCGAGTGGCTCGTGGAGTTCGTCGCGAAAAAACAACTCCGCTAAAGCGGCTACGAAACGCGCTGCGGGCTCATTGCGGGACGGCATGGTCAGCACTTCCTTCCTACGGGTGGGATAATTTTTCGGGTGGCGCTTCCGCGTCACTTGGAATTGCTTCCTCGTCGGTCGGCTTGGTTACCTTGGACCCCATCGTCCCCCTTCGTCGTCCGTAGCCTTGCGTCGAGCTAGGTGACGTGGTGGCGCTGGCGCGCGGACCAAGGCTCCGCGCATGCGTGACCTTGAGACCGTTGACTCCGAGCTGCGATTGGTGGCGGCCCTTCGCCGTGCGGCTCGGGAGCGGGGCGGGCCGTTGCCGTCGATAGACGTGGCGGATGCGCTGCTAGATGAACGCCGCGAGCTGACGCGCGCTTGATTTCGGTTGCTCGATAAGCGCCTAGCGCGCCGCTGCCGCACCGACGAGCACCTTGCAATCGGCCGTCGGCGGCGGCCATACACCACGCCTTCCGCAGTCGCCGGCGGACATCACAAAGTGCGACACTGTATTTGGAGTGGCGACAACAACGCGGCCATTAGGGGGTCGTAAAAAGAAGAAGAACTGATGAAGAGGGCAATATTGGGCGTGTCGGCGGCAGCAGCCATAGCATTGGCACCCTTGTGCATTCCACCAGCACAAGCACACGCCGACCCTAAACTCTGCACCGGTATCACCGATCTCGCTGCCCACCGGGCTTGCATTGACCGCATGCACAGATACCAAATGGGCAAGGGCGGGTGCCAGTCGAGTCCCATGTACGGACAGGTGGGCCAATTTTGTCGGAACTTCTGGGTCCGAAAGTCTGCGCCCGCTTCCAGACATCCCGGCGCAGATACCGTTTGAGCCTCGAGCCGCTTTTCGGGCGCTGGCACAAAACGGTGCTGTCGCGCGAGCAACGGCGCCAGGCGCGGCGCTAACGCACCGCACCGACCAGAACCCGGCAACCGGCGGTCAGCTCTGGCCCGTACACCACGCCACCGCAGTCAAGACACGTCCAGGTGGTATGTCCACCGCGACACGTGCTGCACGGCTGGTGCCCGACGAGCATCGCGCCCGGACGCAAGAGATGACCGCGCGGGCACTTCTGCGGTGGCCGCGTCATCCATGAGCCATCGGTGCAGCGGACCAGCTCGCCGACTGCGGGCACAATACCAAGGGCAGGTCCGGTGCGTGAATTCAACCACCCCATGAGATCGGGTCCGTCCGAGCTTCGCTGTTGTCAATGTCGGCCAGGCGGCGCTCGATGCGCTCGATCTGTCCGACCCGCTCGCGAATCTCGCCCTTCAGCAGCAGAAGCTTCTGTACCAGCACCAACCGCTCGACGGCCAGCAGGCGGCGCAACTCCTCGTGGGAGTAGCTCGCCCGGTACCGGTCGTTGTCAGGCACGCCTGCTCTCTTGCTCTCCCCTTGTCTGTCAGGAAATGCTCCGCTGGATACCCCGAAGGGTCAAGATCACCCCTGCCAGTGCGTGACATCGAGACCATCGACGCCGAGCTGCGGTTGGTGGCGGCTTTTCGCCGTGCGGCTCGGGAGCGGGGTGGTCCGCTGCCGTCGATAGACGTGGCGGGCCGCTAAGTAGCAGCAGCCCTAGCGCACCGCTGCGGCACCAACGAGAACTCGGCAACCGGCGGTCGGTCGTCGCCCGCACACTATTGCGCCGCGGCCTGTGCACCATTGCGCCGCATTCACGAAACCCCCAGTTGCCTTACTACTGGCTAAGGTTGCAGGCGTTGTACCCCGATTCGGCGGGACGTGGGTGTCCGGAGTTGGGGTCTAGGCCGGGTGGGACGTGAGCGTCCGCGGCACATATCAAATTTGCCTGGTCAAGAAGGGAAGTAGCCGTAGTGCTGAATTTTGAACTGTCTGAACGGCTCGAAGTGAGGTGATGGAAGTGCCCCGCATTGTCATTGAGTGCGACACCGACAACGATATGGGCATCGTGCGCCGAGTGATCGAACGCGACATATCGGCCCGTGAGCAACGGGTCGGCACCTACGACTGGATGGCCGACGACGAGCACGAGCTACGCGTGTTGCGTGGGGTCAAGACGCAGATCGTCGACGCCGAGCTGGATTGTCGATTCGGGCCTGGGTATCGCCCGCTGCGCCAACATAGTCTTTAGCTCCTCGACGAGCGTTCGGGGACGCGGCAATGCATAAGCGAACGGCCCCGGCCAGGAGGTAATCAAGCCGGGGCCGTCGCCTTCACCCTGGTGCACCGACTCGGCACTGGCCCGGACCACGGGGAACGACCGCCGTGCGGCTCGGGAGCGGGGCGGGCCGCTGCCGTCGATAGACGTGGCGGATGCGCTGCTGGATGAACGCTGCGGCAGGACGGCACGTCTAAGACGGTATGGAGCACGAACACGCCGAAGCCCTACGGGCTAGAGGGATTAGACCCCGATGACCCCGATGTCCGCGCCACAATCGACCTAGTGCGCTGGGAGCCATCCCTATTTCCGCGCCCGCTGCGCGTCCGGGTTGCGCGTCGTACGACGGCAGACTGCCTGATCCCGCACGACATCGATCTATGTAGATTGGAGGACAAAGTGAATCATGGCTACCCCATTGGAGATTGGTGATCACGTCAAGTGGGTGTCAGGCGCTTGCTGGCATTTCGGCACCATAGATTCGTTCCGTGATCCGATACTCGCGCTCGTCAGGATGACGACCTACGGGCATCCTCTGATGCATGTCGAGCTGGATCGCCTGTCGCTCGATGCCCGCGCGCAGTAACGGTCATAATGGCCGCGATCCTTAAGCTTCGAGGGACTGACCAGAGGAAGTGGTTTAAAAGCCGCAGCACGGTGAATGCAGCCACGGATGCCTTCCGACGCCGAGGATTCTGACCTTGAACGCGCGTACCAAGAACTGCTGCGTCTCTTGTACCGAGGCAAGTGCGAGGTGACTGTGGCCGCAGCATTTCGACCGCTCACTGCCACCCGCAATCCCTTGATCTGGCACGGAAGGGTGAGGGCGGATGCGCCCGTCAGGCGCCGCCCTTCTTGGTCATCGACTTGACCACCGCCAAGTTGCCGCGGCGCCCCTGCGCCGAGCCTTTGTGCAACGTGTCTAGCACGCTGACCAGCGTCTTCGCGGCGGCCGGCGCCTGATTCCTAGCAGCCGGATCATCCAACAACCTGGCCATTGCCAACGCGACCGCAGCTAACCCCGGCCGCGCGTCAGCCACACCGATGATTTCTACCCGGACACCGGACTCAACCGGACCAGGTTCAAGATCAGGTGTCACATTTGGTACACGTGCGAGACTCTCGCAGGTGTCTGACCAGCGGCTTTGCGCTGCGAATACTCGCGGGCCTTTAGCCGGTGCCCTTCACGGCAGTCATCGCAGCGGCAACCCTGCGCATAGCGGGAGTGCGTTCCGTGGTTGGCTGGCATTTGCTGGAAACCCCTTAGCGGGTGTCATTGCTCGCGTATTTGCTGTGGCATTGCCATTTTCAATTTTTGTGTGCGAAAAATTGCGTCGGCCGCCAGGTGCCATTCGGAAGGTGGGCACCGACCGGTGCAGCGTGTGGACGCTAGAGAAGGCGATGCGCACGGTGCGCGGCACCATCGAGGCCCTGCCGGACACCTTCACCTTCCATGATCTGAGGCACTATCTGGCGTCGCTGCTGATCGCTTCCGGTGCCGACATCAAGACGGTGCAGCCGCGGATGCGCCACGCGAGCGCCACCACAACGCTCGACACATATGGGCATCTGTGGCCGGACGCCGATGAGTCCACCCGCATTGCCGTTGGCGCGGTGATCGCGGAGCGGATGAAAACTACTGCGGACCAGCTGCGGACCACGAGCACCTAAGCCCACCGTTTGTCGAGGTCAGCGCGTTAGCTGGGTCGCGGCTTGGCGTCTATTCCGGACTCTTTGCGCTGTTGGGCGCTGATCGGAGCCGGGGCATCGGTGAGCGGGTCGACGCCGCCGCCGGTCTTCGGGAAGGCGATCACCTCGCGGATGGAGTCGACCCCGGAAAGCAGCGCATTGATCCGGTCCCAGCCGAACGCGATACCGCCGTGTGGCGGCGCGCCAAACATGAACGCCTCCAACAGGAATCCGAACTTCTCTTCCGCTTCGGCCTTGTCCAGGCCCATCACCGCGAACACCCGTTCCTGGATATCGCGGCGGTGGATACGAATCGAGCCGCCGCCGATTTCGTTGCCGTTGCACACGATGTCGTACGCGTCGGCCGGCACGCCGCCGGGATCGCTGTCCACCACGTCCTCGTACTCCGGCTTGGGCGAGGTGAAAGCGTGGTGCACCGCGGTCCACGCCCCGGAACCGACCGCCACGTCGCCGGCGGCGGTCGCCTCTTCGGCGGGTTCGAACAGCGGTGGGTCGATCACCCAGACGAACGCCCACGCGTTCGGGTCGATCATGTCGAGCCGGCCGGCGATCTCGCTGCGGGCGGCACCCAACAGCGCCCGCGACGATTTCGCGGGACCCGCCGAGAAGAAGATGCAATCCCCTGGCTTGGCGCCGACATGCGCGGCCAGGCCGTCGCATTCGCGCTCACTCAGGTTCTTGGCCACCGGACCACCCAGCGTGCCGTCGTCACCGACCAGCACGTAGGCCAGTCCGCGGTGCCCGCGCTGTTTGGCCCACTCCTGCCAGCCGTCCAGCGTGCGGCGCGGCTGCGAGGCCCCGCCGGGCATTACCACCGCTCCGACATACGGTGCCTGGAAGACGCGAAATGTGGTGTCGGAGAAGAACTCTGCGCACTCAACGAGCTCCAGGCCGAACCGCATATCGGGCTTGTCGGAGCCGAACCGTCGCATGGCGTCGGCATAGCTGATACGCGGGATCGGGGTCGGAACCTGGTAGCCGATCAGCTGCCACAGCGCGGTCAGGATCTCTTCGGAGATCGCAATGATGTCTTCGGCGTCGACGAAGCTCATCTCCATGTCCAGCTGGGTGAATTCGGGCTGTCGGTCGGCGCGGAAATCCTCGTCGCGGTAACAGCGGGCGATCTGGTAGTAGCGCTCCATCCCGGCCACCATCAGCAACTGCTTGAACAGCTGCGGGCTCTGCGGCAGGGCATAGAACGAACCCGGGTGCAATCGGGCGGGCACCAGAAAGTCGCGCGCGCCCTCCGGTGTCGAGCGGGTGATGGTCGGCGTCTCGATCTCGACGAAGTCGTGGCGCGCCAGCACCGCACGCGCAGCGGCATTCACCTTGGAGCGCAAACGAATTGCCTCGGCCGGACCGTCGCGCCGTAGGTCGAGGTAGCGGTATTTCAATCGCAGTTCCTCGCCGGCGGGCTCGTCCAGCTGGGACGGCAGCGGGGCGCTCTCGCCGAGCACCGTCAGCGAGGTGGCGTTGACCTCGATCTCGCCGGTGGGGATCTCAGTGTTGGCGTTGCCTTCCGGGCGGATCTCGACGACGCCGTCGACCGCGACGCAGAACTCGGCGCGCAGCCGGTGCGCCTGGGCCAGCACGTCGGGAGCGCGGAACACAACCTGTGCCACGCCGGAGGCATCGCGCAGGTCGATGAAGATGACGCCGCCGTGGTCGCGGCGGCGAGCCACCCAGCCCGCCAACGTGACCTGCTGGCCGGCGTCGCGCGCCCGTAGCGAACCGGCAGCGTGGCTGCGCAGCACAAAGCCTCCCCAATTTTCAGATTTGAAGCACCTGGCTTGAACGACTGACCAGTTTAGAGGGCGGGACCACATCGGCATGCAGCGCCGTCAAGGAGGTAATTTCGGTCTCATCACCACAAACATCGCACTGGTCGGTCCCGGCGCCGTCGGCACGACGGTCGCCGCGCTGCTATACAAGGCCGGGCATTCGGTCCTGGTCTGCGGCCATACTCCCCGCGACAGCATCGAGCTGCGGCCCGACGGCGAAGATCCCATCGTGGTGCCCGGCCCGGTGCACACCGATCCCAGCCAGGTGTCCGGCCCGGTCGACCTGGTCGTGCTGGCGGTCAAAGCCACCCAGAACGATGACGCGGCCGGCTGGCTGGCGCGGCTATGCGACGAACACACCATCGTCGCCGTGCTGCAAAACGGTGTTGAGCAGGTCGAGCAGGTCAAGCCGCACTGCCCGTCCTCGCCGGTGATCCCGGGGATCGTCTGGTATTCGGCCGAGACCCAGCGCGAAGGCTGGGTGCGGCTGCGCGGAGAGGCCGCACTGGTGCTGCCCAGCGGACCCGCGGCCGAGACGGTCGCCGAGCTGCTGCGCGGCGCCGGCTGCCGCGTCGACTGCGACCCCGACTTCATCACCGCGGCCTGGCGCAAGCTGCTCACCAATGCGCTGGCCGGATTCATGGCGCTGTCCGCGCGTCGGTCCGGAATGTTCCGCCGCGACGACGTCGCCGCGATGTCGCGTCATTATGTCGCCGAATGCCTGGCCGTTGCGCGGGCCGAAGGCGCCCGGCTGCCGGACGACGCGGTCGACGAGTTGGTCGGCCTCTTCCGTCAGGTTCCCGAAGACATGGGCACCTCGATACTGGCCGACCGGGAAAATCACCGGCGGATGGAATGGGACATCCGCAACGGGGTGATCATCCGTAAGGCACGCGCACACGGCCTGGCGACACCGATCAGCGACGTTGTAGTGCCACTGCTGGCCGCGGCCAGCGACGGACCAGGCTAGATTCGAGCCATGTATCCCTGCGAGCGAGTCGACGTGGGCTTCACCGAGAACGCGCCATTCCGATTCCGCAACAGTGTCGACCTCGCCATCACGCCCGAGCAGCTGTTCGAGGTGCTCGCCGATGCCGAGTCTTGGCCTCGCTGGGCAAGCGTGATCACCAAGGTGACCTGGACCAGTCCCGAGCCGCGCGGTGTCGGCACCACCCGCATCGTCGAGATGCGTGGTGGCATCGTCGGCGCAGAAGAGTTCCTTGCGTGGGAACCGTTCACCCACATGGCATTCCGGTTCAATGAATGCTCCACCCGAGCCGTCGCCGCGTTCGCCGAAGATTACCGAGTCGACGTCATTCCGGGCGGCTGCCGGCTGACGTGGACCATGGCGCAGAAACCCGCCGGGCCGGCGAAGCTGGCGATGTTCTTCGTTGGGCCAGTGCTGAACCTGGCGTTGCGCCGGTTTCTGCGTAATCTGCGTAGCTATACCGACAGCCGGTTCGGCGCGGCCCGGCAACGTTAGGAGCGTGCGATGACCTTCAACGAGGGTATGCAGATCGATACCAGCACCGCGTCGTCCGGCGGTATGGGCGGCCTGCCGATCGCCATCGGGGGCGGCGGCGTCGGGCTGCTGATCCTTCTCGTGGCGTTGTTTTTCGGCGTCGATCCGGGCCGGGTGGTGAACCAGCCGCAGACGAACACTGGCGGCTACTCGGCGCCCGGGTTCGACCTGAGCCAGTGCAAGACCGGCGCCGACGCCAACAAGTACGTGCAGTGCCGGGTGATCGCCACCGGCAACTCCGTGGACGCGGTCTGGCATCAGCTGATGCAGGGCTACACCCGCCCGCATGTGAAGCTGTTCACCGGCCAGGTGGACACCGGCTGCGGTCCGGCCACCACCGCCGTCGGCCCGTTCTACTGTCCGGTGGACCAGACGGCGTACTTCGACACCGACTTCTTCCAGGAGCTGGTCGATAAATTCGGTTCAAGCGGTGGACCATTCGCGCAGGAGTACGTCGTCGCGCACGAATACGGCCATCACGTGCAACAACTGCAGGGGCTCCTGGGCCGCTCCCAGCAAGGGGCGCAAGGCGCCGGTGGTAACGGCGTGCGCACCGAGCTACAGGCCGACTGCTATGCGGGAATTTGGGCGCACTACGCGTCGACGGTCAAGCAGGAGAGCACCGGGGTGCCGTACCTCGAGCCGTTGAGCGACAAGGACATTGCCGACGCACTCTCGGCCGCGGCATCGGTGGGCGACGACCGCATCCAGAAGGAGACGACCGGGCGCGTCAACCCCGAGTCGTGGACGCACGGATCCGCAGCGGAACGGCAAAAGTGGTTCACCGTCGGGTATCAGACCGGTGACCCGCACCAATGCGACACCTTCGCCGCCACGAACCTCGGCTAAGTCGTCGTCGCGCAGACCGAGCCCGCGGTCGCAGCGCGAGATGAGCGAGTTGTTGTTCTCCTACGGCACCTTGCGGGAGCCGGAGGTCCAGTTGGCGACGTTCGGTCGCGAGCTGGACGGTCGCCGTGACGCGATCGTCGGGTACGACCTGGACCACGTCACCATCACCGACCCGCACGTCATCGCCACCAGCGGCAGTGATCGCCATCCAATCCTGCGGCCAACCGAGCGGACCGGTGCGCACATCGACGGGATGGTGTTCGAGATCAGCGAGGCTGAGCTGGCCGCCGCCGATGAGTACGAAGTCGACGACTACCGCCGCATCGCGGTGCCACTGCGTTCGGGCGCGACCGCATGGGTTTACGTGTTCGCCGGTTGACTACCC
>DASXMA010000243.1:0-22243 GCA_036495965.1 Mycobacterium sp. | reverse complement strand
CGTGGTTGGCGGATTACATGTCGCAGGCGCTGGAGCTGTTGACCCAGGACGCCGGTGAAGATATCGGCCAGGTGGCGGGCCGGCTCGCCGACTTCGTCCGCAGCCGCGGTAACGGCTCAGCCCCAACGGATCCCAACGCATCGTGGATTCTCGGCCTGGTGCGCGCCGTGCAGTCCGAGCCGCAGCGCCAGGCCCTGGATCGGCTGCTGGTGCTCGGCACGCTGTTGGAGGGCCACGCCGACCACGTGATGGATGCCGTCGGGCCGCGGGTGGTGCCGTCGGTGGGGACCATCCGCACTCGGTTCGACGAACGTCGCCACCGCAAGCAACCGCCGCTGCAGCGGTTGCTGCGCGCGCTCCTGGGCATCGACGCCAAGCTCAGCCAATACACCCGCGGCAAGGCGTTCGTCGATCACGTGGTGGGCAAGGTCGGGATGAAGCGGTTCAACACCATCTGGTCGGGGCCCGACACGCTGCCGTTGCCCGCCGAAATCGAAGATCCCCAGCGATGGATCGACAGGGTGCTGTAGGGCAGCTGCGCGCGGCTGTCGAGGCTTCCGCCAAGGCCTATCTGGTCACCGTGGACCAATGGGGCGTAGCGCTATCCGGCGGGCCGGACTCGCTGGCGCTGACCGCTGTCGCGACCCAGTTGCGACCCACCACCGCGCTGATCGTGGATCACGGCCTGCAGGCTGGTTCGGCCGCCGTCGCCGAAACCGCCCGCACGCAAGCAGTTTCATTGGGATGTGTTGACGCACAGGTGCTTTGCGTGAACGTGGGTAATGACGGCGGCCCGGAGGCCGCCGCGCGCGCAGCCCGCTACGCCGCGTTGGCGGCGTATCGCGAGGGGCCGGTGCTGTTGGCGCACACGCTCGACGATCAAGCCGAGACGGTGCTGCTGGGCCTGGGCCGCGGTTCCGGGGCGCGCTCTATTGCCGGTATGCGTGCGTACGATCCGCCGTGGTGCCGCCCGCTGTTGGGTGTGCGGCGCGCCATGACACACGCCGCATGCAAGGAGCTGGGCCTGAACGCGTGGCAGGACCCGCACAACACCGATCGCCGCTTCACCCGAACCCGGCTGCGCCTAGAGGTGCTGCCACTGCTGGAGGATGTGCTGGGCGGCGGGGTGGCCGAGGCGCTGGCCCGCACCGCGACCGCGCTGCGTGCGGACACCGAGCTGATCGACACGCTCGCGGCCCAGGCGCTGCCCGAGGCGAAGGCAGGCTCCGGGTTACAAGCCCGGGCCCTGGCCGCCCTGCCCGACCCGGTTCGACGCCGGGTGATCCGCGGCTGGCTGCTGGCCGGCGGCGCAACCGGGCTGACCGATAAGCAGATCCGCGGCGTGGACACGCTGGTCACTGCCTGGCGAGGGCAGGGCGGGGTGGCAGTCGGGTCCCCGTTGCGCGGTGAGCGGTTGATCGCGGGACGGCACGACGGCGTTCTCACGTTGCGACGCGAGCCTGTGTAAATAGGCACTGCCGTTGGTTGTTCGCCCGCTGGCGTGGCACGCTGAGGGCGTGGCCCAGATCTCCTCGGCGATCACCCCCGCTCAGGCGGTAGACCTGTACCCGGGGGATATCAAGTCTGTGCTGCTCACTGCGGAGCAGATTCAGGCCCGAATCGCCGAACTCGGCGAGCAAATCGGCAACGACTACCGCGACGTAGCCGCTGAGACCGGCCAGGATTTGCTATTGATCACCGTGCTCAAGGGCGCCGTGATCTTCGTCACCGATTTGGCCCGCGCGATTCCGGTGCCGACGCAGTTCGAATTCATGGCCGTCAGCTCCTACGGGTCGTCGACATCGTCGTCGGGTGTGGTGCGGATCCTCAAGGACCTGGACCGCGATATCAATGATCGCGACGTGCTGATCGTCGAGGACGTCGTCGACTCGGGTCTCACGTTGTCTTGGCTGTCGCGGAACCTCACCACCCGGCATCCGCGCTCGCTTCGGGTATGCACGCTGCTGCGCAAGCCCGACGCGATGCACGCCAACGTCGATATCGCTTACGTCGGCTTCGACATTCCCAATGAGTTCGTGGTGGGCTACGGCCTGGATTACGACGAACGCTACCGCGACCTGTCGTATATCGGGACGCTGGATCCCAGGGTCTACCAGGAGTAGACGGGCCTCAGTCGAGCTCCCACACCGCGGTCACCGAGAAGCTGACTGTCTGCTGGCCGGGCTCCAGCGGGACTGCGGTGGGCATCGATCTTGGCGGCGCCGGCGGTCCACCACCGGTCGGCGTGCCGCCGGTCGCTTCCGAGATGGAAAGCACCTTGCCCAGCCGGAGCCCAGACAGCTGCGCATACTGGTCGGCGCGGTTCTTGGCATCGTTGAATGCCCGTGCGCGAGCGTCCTTTACCAGCTGCGAGTCATCGGCGATGGAGTAGCTGACCGAGCTGATCCGGGTAGCGTCGCCGCCGGTGTTCACGATCAAAGCCAGCATTCGTGACGCGGCATCGGTCGGGTGGATCTTGATCTGGATCGCGTTGCTGGCGCGGTAGCCGGTGATGGGGGCGGTGCCGTTTGGCTCGGGATTGCGGTACTGCGGTTGCAGGGTTACTTCGGTGGTGCTGATGTCCTTGCGGTCGAGGCCGGCGCCTACCAGCGCGTTGATGACCGCTTGCTGACGGTCATTGGTCTCGTTCATCGCGGTGGTGACGTCGGGTGCGGTGAATTCGATGCCAACATCGGCGGTCAGGGTGTCCGGGACGCCCTGAACTTGCCCTGACCCCAAAACGGTTACTTGACGTGGGTTTACTCCCGGTGTGGGCGCGGCATTGTGCTTATCGCACGCCGACAGCATGGCAACGGCCAAGCCGGCGGCAGCCACAACAATCGACCGGCTGACAAACCTCGGGGCGCTTCTTGCGATCGACATGCCTGGCACCCTAGCGCTTCGGGAGCGCTGAATCAGCGGTTCTCAGAAGGGCGGTTCATCGACTCTCGGGGTTCATTCACCCAGCTGCAGTAGGGGCTGGTGCATGGCGTGCCCGTGAACACAAACTGCATGTCGGGCATGTGGTTTCGGAATTTGTGTGCCGCGATTTCCTGTTTTCGGGCTCGTTCGAGCCAGCATCGGGCTTCGTTGCCAGCGCAGCGGCAGGCCAGATCGCCAGTACCGTGCCGTCGGTCGTCGGCAACATGCTGATGTCACCGGTTCGCCTGTACGGCAAGGTGTTTGCGGTGGTTGAGGGGAACGCGAGTAAAGTAGCCCCGATGGCCGTCACCCCGTCGAATGAGCGGATGATTGCCGGGGTTGCCGCCGCGTCCGTCGCGCTCGGGGTAGCCCAGCTGGTAGGCATCCCGTTCGGTGCGCGGGCCGATGCGCGTGCTGCGATCGGCTCAGTGGTCGTCGACGTGACACCGGGGCCCATCAAAGAGTGGGCAATTCAGACCCTGGGCTCTCTGGACAAACTCTTCGTGGCCGTCGCCGTGCTCGTGGTGATCGCTACGATCGCCGCAATCGCCGGGACCTTCGAGACTCAACGCCGCCCGCTCGGCAGCGCCGCGATCGCCGGGGCGGGCGTCCTCGGATGCATTGCGGTGCTGTCGCGGCAGGGTGCGACAGCACTCGACACGATCCCCACCGTCGCGGGCGCAGTCTGCGGCGTGGCGGCCCTACGCTTGCTGACCCGTCGGTTCTCGCCGTGTCCCGATGACCTGGAAGACAGAGCCGACCACGTCGAGCCGGATGCCGGCAGGCGCAGGTTGGTCGTGTTCGGATTGGTCGGATTCGGAGTGGTGAGTGGCGTGGTGGGTGCGGTCATCACACAGTTGGTGCATTCGGTCGCCGCTGACCGCAACAGCTTCACACTTCCCCGACCGCGGACATCGGCGCCACCAATACCTGCTGATGTACAACCGAATGGCGTTGCACTACCGAGCTTTATCACCGCCAGCGCCGACTTTTACCGGGTGGACACCGCACTCAGTGTTCCCCAACTCAGCCATGACGACTGGCGGCTGCGCATCCATGGCATGGTGGACCGCGAAGCCATCTACAGCCTCGAGGACCTTGCCCACTTCGACGTCGTCGAAACGGTGACAACGCTAACCTGCGTGTCGAATCCCGTTGGAGGCAGACTCATTTCGACGGGCGTCTGGACAGGCTACCGGGTGGCCGATCTGCTGGCGGCGGCCGGTGTGCACGCGGACGCCGATATGATGCTCTCGACGTCGATCGACGGGTTCACCGCCGGCACGCCAGTGGAGGCGCTCACCGATGGCCGCGACGCGCTCCTGGCGGTCGGTCTCAACGGTCAGCCGCTGCCGATCGAGCATGGCTACCCGGCCCGGCTGGTAGTACCCTGGCTCTACGGGTACGTGTCGGCCACCAAGTGGGTCGTCGAGATCGAGCTGACCCGCTTCGATAGAGCAGAGGCGTTTTGGACGCGGCAAGGCTGGGCACCGCGTGGACCCATCAAGACCGAGTCGCGGATCGACGTGCCGAAAGGTGGTGCGAAGGTGCCGATGGGGCCAGTGGTGTTTGGCGGTGTCGCGTGGGCACAGAATCGTGGCGTGCGGGCCGTCGAGGTCCGCATCGACGATGGCGTGTGGCAACCCGCTGAGCTGGGCGCGAGCTATTCCAACGAGACGTGGCGGTTGTGGAGCTTCCTCTGGCAGGCGAAAAGCCCTGGGAGACAAACCATCACCGTGCGCGCCACCGACAACACCGGCGCTACCCAAACTGCAGATCGGGTTGGTGCTGTCCCCGACGGCGCCACCGGCTGGCACACGGTGGACTTCACCGTGGCAGAGACGTGAAGCACTATTTCGACGAGAGTTTCCGCCAACTGAATAACGCAATCACGAGGCCGATCAGCACCGTGATTGGACCAATGATGGACCAGGTCGTGGTGTTGCTCATCGGGCTACCGCCAAGCACGCCGAATCCCTGGAGCGCCCAGATCAGACCGAACACTGCGACGACCAACCCGACCGCGAATGTAACGACGAAAGTCCTTCTCATATAGAGATACTACGCCTACTGACTAAATCTTCCCGCTGGGTCGCCGGCCGAAATACCCGGGCCACCGCGCGTCTACGGAGTGACGAGAATCTTGCAGTGCCGCCCGGGGTCGGCGAGGTCGTCGAAGGCAGCGCCGACCCCGTCGAGGCCGACCTCGCCGGTGATCAGCGGGGTGACGTCGATGTCGCCCTCGGCGAGCGCATGCAGCGAACCGGCGAACTCCTCGGGGGTGTAGGCAAGGCAGAATTGCACGTTGATCTCTTTGGCGATGGCGAAGAACGGATGCACGGTGTCGGGCTGCATGCACACCCCGGCGACGACCAATCGGATTCCGGGCCGGGCCCGCCGCAAGACGTCGCCGATGATGCCGGGCACACCCACCGCTTCGAACACCACCACGGCTTTGACGCTGTCGAACGGCGAGCCTTCCGCGGGGTCGACTGACTGGTGCGCCCCCATGACGGTGGCCAGCTCGCGCCGCTTCGGCGAATAGTCAGCCGCCACAATGGTTTCGACACCACGTGCGCGAAGCGCCGCGATAATGGCCATGCCGATCGGACCACAACCCAGCACCAAGGCGGTCTCGCCCGGCGCGATGTGCGACTTGTTGACGGCGTGCAACCCCACCGCCATGGGTTCCGTCAGAGCGGCATGTTTGAAGTCAAGCCCGTTAGGGATGGGCATCAGCAGCAGGGCCGACAGCAGCATCCGTTCGGCGTACCCCCCGATCGTGCTGTTGCTGTAGACGATCGGCTCGGCGCCCTTGCCGGACAACAACACCGGGAGCGAAGTCACCAGGGTTCCGGGTGGGTGGGTTTCGGTGTCGGGTCCAGCCTCGAGCACTTCGGCGCTGAATTCGTGACCCATGAAAATGTCGTGGCTCAGATTGACGTCCATGCCGCCGGCGCCAGCCAGGACCTCGGAGCTCATCGACAGCACCTCGGCGCCATACTTAGCGAAATGTAGGTCGGAACCACAGATTCCACACGATCGAACCGCAACCAGCACCTGGCCGGATTCGGGGACCGGGTCGGGGACGTCGTCGCGGTAGACCATCCGGCCGTCTCGCAATACTGAGGCGCGCATCAGTTCTTCTCGCTTTCCAGCTTGTGTTCGCCGATATGCTCGGCGATGGCCTTCACTACGGCCTCACCGGCTCGGCCGATCAATTGGTCGCGGTGGCCCTTGGCCCAGTCGTGAGACGAACGCGAGGCTTGCAGCTGTCCCTTGAAATGGGGAATCACCTTGCGCGCGAACAGGTCATAGGAGTGATATGTCGCTTCGGGCGAGGCCCAGTCATGACCGAGCATGAGCAGCGTCCCGAAGCCACCCGATCGTTCGAGCAAATCTTCGATGTGCGCAATCGCGTCGTCAGGCGTACCGATGCAGCAATTGCCTTTGGCCGCATAATCTTCGACGAACTCATGAGGTGTCTGCGCGCCGTCGACGGTGTTCGCCAGCGGAACGAACCCGGCCGCGCCGAAATAATTGGCGAAATCCTGCAACCCGTAGATGCAGTCATCGATCGCCTGGTCGCGGCTGTCCGCGATGTGCATGATGCTCAGCACCCGCCAATCGGCTCGGTCCGGCTCGTCCCGGCCGACTTTGTCGGCCTGTTCGCGGACTACCTCCCAGGTGTTTTCCAGGGCAGCGTAGCCGCCTGGCACCGACATCGACAGTGACAGCAGCGACGTGCCCAGAGCGCCGGCCAGTCGTGGCCCGGACGGAGAAATCATTGCCGCCGTGGCGATTTCCGGATAGGGCCAGGTGTAGGGGCGGATGTGCAACTGAGCATCGCGCAGCGTGAACCAATCGGAATGGCGGTCGATTCGCTCGTCGGGCGCGGCACGAAACAGCGCGAGGATCGCCTCGAGGGACTCCTGCATCATCCGGCGCTGCTCGATCGGGTCGATCCCCATCATGTAGGCGTCCGACGGCAGCGCGCCCGGACCGGTACCGAACATGACCCGGCCGCGGGTCAGGTGGTCCAGCAGTACCCAGCGGTCGGCCACCATCAGTGGATGGTGGTAGGGGAGTGAGACCACGCCGGTGCCGAGCCGGATGTGCTTGGTCCGCTCGGCTGCGGCCGCGATGAACACCTCCGGGCAGGCGATCAGCTCGTAACCGCCGGAGTGGTGTTCGCCGAACCACGCTTCGTCGAATCCCAGGCGGTCGAGCGCAACGACGCGCTCCATGTCGTATTCCAATGCCACCGTTGGCGATTGGCCGATCGGATGAAACGGCGTGATAAAGACACCGAAACGCAGTGGGGCATTCATCGCAGCTCCAATCCACTGAGGAAATCCAGCAATGTTGCGTTGACCTCGTCGGGTCGCTCCTGTTGCAGCCAGTGTCCCGCGCCGTCGATCATCACCTGACGGTACGGTCCGGAGATCACCTCCGAAGCGCGGTCGGCCCGGGTGAAGGACAGCACAGGATCGGCCGTCCCGCCGATGAACAAACACGGCACCGAGATTTTCGCGCCGGCCAGTTCGGGGGTTGTCTCCCAGTTGCGGTCGAAATTGCGATACCAGTTCAGGCCGCCGGTAAATCCAGTGCGGGAAAACTCGGCGATGTAGTGGTCGAGCTCGTCCTGGCTAATCCAGTCCGGCAGCCCGTCGGGTTCGGGTAGGCGATCGATGAAGCCGGCCGGACCGGGAGCCACCATCCGCAACGCGGCGGCCTTGTCACCCGATGCTCGTAAGCCGCCTATCATCCGGCGGATCGTCCTGGCCGGATCACCATTGAGTTCGGCGTCGGCGACGCCTGGTTCCTGGAAATACAGGATGTAGAAGAAGCTCTCGCCGAATGTTTTGCGCCACGCTTTCGTCGGCGCCGCGTGCGAGCGGGGCAGCGCCGGGACGCTGAGCGCGGCGACGGCGGCGACTCGGTCGGGGTGCAGCAATGGAGCATTCCACACCACGGCAGCGCCCCAGTCGTGGCCGATCCAGACGGCGCGCTCGGCGCCGACGTCGTCGAGCAGGCCGACGATGTCGGCGGTCAACTCGTGAATGTTGTAGGCCTCGACCGCATCCGGACGCGAAGAGCCGCCGTATCCGCGCTGATCGGGCGCCAGCACGTGGTAACCGGCGTCGGCGAGAGCCGGAATTTGGCGCCGCCATGAGTAGGCCAACTCGGGAAAGCCATGAGCCAGGACCACCGCGGGTGCGCCACGGTCCCCGGCTTCGACCACCCGCAACTGCACACCATTGGTGTCTACTAACCGTTCGGTTGATATGGGCTTGGACGAGGGCATGCCCCACCAAATCACACCGTCGGTGGGCTGAGAAGGCCTGAAAAGGGCTCGACATGCAAATGTAGATATCGCGGGCAAAGCCCTGGGATCGATACGAAAGCAGGTGGACTCGGAGTGAAGCGACGACTGGACCACGTCGTCTTGTGGACGAAGAATCCGCACGCATCGATGGACTTCTACACGAGGGTCGTCGGGCTTGCGCCGGTGCGGTTTGCCGAGTTCGAGGCCGGAGAAGCGCCGTTTCCGAGCGTGCGGGTCTGCGAGGACTCGATCATCGACCTATCGCCAATCGACAGCATTGCCGCTACCGAGTCGCTCACAAAGACCGAGGGCAGTGCTGGCCACCCGGTCAACCACGTCTGCCTAGCACTGTCGAAGTCTGAATACGACGCATTGGACCAGCGTTTGCAGGCAGCAGGCGTGGATACCAGCGCGCGGCTGAACCGCACCTACGGAGCCCGAGGATGGGCGCCGTACGGTTTTTACTTCTCCGATCCGGACGGCAATGTGGTCGAGGCTCGCTATTACGAGTGAGTAATCGAGGCCGCCGAGCTGAGGGCACCACCCGCTTGCGGGGCACACGCCGGCGCGACGCCGCTGTCGCGGGAGTCCATTTGCCGTGTTCTTGGTCCCATCGGGAACTGCCGGTCGTTGTCTGAGCGGGATGGTGGCGACCCGCTGCGCTCCGGCTCTGCCGGCGCTGGCGATCGCCACTAGCGGTAGCCTGGACTTTTCCAGCTGCGTGTATAGGGAAGGACTTGGCCGCAAAGGCCGATGATTGATGAACCGGAAAAACGTGATTCGCACTGTCACGGTGATCGCTGTTGTAGTGCTGCTCGGCTGGTCGTTCTTCTATTTCAGCAACGACACCCGCGGGTACAAGCCTGTCGACACCTCGGTGGCGATGGCGCAGATCAACGGGGACAACGTCAAGAGCGCGCAGATCGATGACCGTGAGCAGCAAGTGCGGTTGACCCTGAAGAAGGGCAACAACGACACCGAGAACTCAGACAAGGTCATCACCAAGTACCCCACCGGGTATGCCGTCGACCTGTTCAACGCGCTCAACGCCAAGAACGCCAAGGTCAGCACCGTCGTCAACGAAGGCAGCATCCTGGGCGAGCTGCTGGTCTACGTGCTGCCGCTGCTGTTGCTGGTGGGCCTGTTCGTCATGTTCTCGCGCATGCAGGGCGGCGCTCGGATGGGCTTCGGATTCGGCAAATCGCGGGCCAAGCAGCTCTCCAAAGACATGCCCAAGACCACTTTCGCCGACGTCGCAGGCGTCGACGAGGCGGTCGAGGAGCTTTACGAGATCAAGGACTTCCTGCAGAACCCCAGCAGGTACCAGGCGCTGGGCGCCAAGATCCCCAAGGGCGTGCTGCTCTACGGGCCGCCGGGAACCGGCAAAACCCTGCTGGCCCGCGCGGTCGCCGGTGAGGCCGGTGTGCCGTTCTTCACCATCTCCGGCTCCGACTTCGTCGAGATGTTCGTCGGTGTAGGCGCCTCGCGGGTGCGCGATCTGTTCGAACAGGCCAAGCAGCAAAGCCCCTGCATCATCTTCGTCGACGAGATCGACGCGGTGGGCCGCCAGCGTGGCGCCGGGCTCGGTGGTGGCCACGACGAACGCGAGCAGACGCTGAACCAGTTGCTGGTCGAGATGGACGGTTTCGGCGAACGTGCCGGCGTCATCCTGATCGCCGCCACCAACCGGCCCGACATCCTCGACCCGGCGCTGTTGCGCCCCGGCCGCTTCGACCGGCAGATCCCGGTGTCCAACCCCGACCTGGCGGGCCGCCGCGCGGTGCTGCGGGTGCATTCCAAGGGCAAGCCGATCGGTCCGGACGCCGACCTGGACGGGCTGGCCAAGCGCACCGTCGGCATGACCGGTGCCGACCTGGCCAACGTCATCAACGAGGCGGCGCTGCTGACCGCTCGCGAGAACGGCACCGTCATCACGGGCCCGGCGCTGGAGGAGGCGGTGGACCGGGTGATCGGCGGGCCGCGCCGCAAGGGCCGGATCATCAGCGAGCAGGAGAAGAAGATCACCGCCTATCACGAGGGCGGGCACACCCTGGCGGCTTGGGCGATGCCCGACATCGACCCGGTCTACAAGGTGACGATCCTGGCGCGGGGGCGTACCGGCGGGCACGCGGTCGCGGTGCCCGAGGAGGACAAGGGCCTGCGAACCCGTTCGGAGATGATCGCGCAATTGGTGTTCGCGATGGGTGGTCGCGCCGCCGAAGAATTGGTGTTCCGCGAGCCCACGACCGGCGCGGTGTCCGACATCGAGCAGGCCACTAAGGTCGCGCGCGCGATGGTCACCGAATTCGGGATGAGCTCCAAACTCGGCGCGGTCAAGTACGGCACCGAACACGGCGATCCCTTCCTGGGCCGCACCATGGGAACGCAGGCCGACTACTCCCATGAGGTCGCCCGCGACATCGACGACGAGGTGCGCAAGCTGATCGAGGCTGCCCACACCGAAGCCTGGGAGATCCTCACCGAATACCGCGACATCCTCGACACTTTGGCCGGCGAGTTGCTGGAAAAGGAAACCCTGCACCGAGCCGAGCTGCAGGGGATCTTCGCCGGCGTCGAAAAGCGGCCTCGGCTCACCATGTTCGATGATTTCGGCGGCCGGATCCCGTCGGACAAGCCGCCGATCAAGACGCCAGGCGAACTGGCGATCGAGCGCGGCGAGCCCTGGCCCCCGCCGGTCGCCGAGCCGGCTTTCAAGGCAGCCATCGCACTGGCTAGCGAAGCCGCCGAGGCCGCGCGCACGGAGGCTGACACAAACGCCCACGGCGCCAACGGTTCTCACGGTGGTCAAGGGGCCGGTGATCGGCAAGGGGCGCCACAAGGCGCCACCCAGCCTGATTACGGTGCCCCAGCCGGCTGGCACGCACCGGGATGGCCACCGCAGCAACAGCAGGGTTATTGGTATCCGCCTGCACCGCCCCAGCAGCCCTACTGGCCGCAGCCGGCGCCGAGCTACCCGGGCCAGGGTCACCCGCCTTATCCGCCCTATCCGCCTTATCCACCGCCTGGTCAACCCAACCCGGATGCCGGTAGACCTCCCGACCAGCCGGACGAGGATGTGAGCCGGTCCAACCCGCCGGCCCACGGCTGACGAACGGAGGATTCGATGGCCTTGCCGGATTTGGGGCCGGATTCCCGTCCCGCGCCTGGCCGCATACGGGTGTTCGACCAGTCACGTGTCGAGGCCGCCATCCGCGAGTTGCTCTTCGCAATCGGTGAAGACCCGGAGCGAAACGGCTTGCAGGACACCCCGGCCCGCGTCGCCCGTGCATACCGCGAGATCTTCGCCGGGCTCTACACCGATCCCGACAGCGTGCTGAACACCATGTTCGACGAGGATCACGACGAGATGGTGATCGTCAAGGAAATCCCGCTGTATTCCACCTGCGAACATCACCTGGTGTCGTTCCATGGGGTGGCCCATGTCGGCTACATCCCCGGCAACGGCTGCAGGGTGACCGGCCTGTCGAAGATCGCCCGGCTGGTGGACTTATACGCCAGGCGGCCACAGGTACAGGAGCGACTCACCAGCCAGATCGCCGATGCCCTGGTGAAGAAGCTCGATCCGCGCGGGGTGATCGTCGTGGTCGAGGCCGAGCACCTGTGCATGGCGATGCGCGGTGTGCGCAAGCCCGGCGCCATCACCACCACGTCGGCAGTGCGCGGTCAGTTCAAAACCAGTGCCGCCTCTCGAGCCGAAGCGCTCGACCTCATCCTGCGTAAGTGAGTCCGGCGCCTGTGCAGGTTGTGGGGGTTCTGAACGTCACTGACGATTCATTCTCAGATGGCGGGCGGTATCTCGATGCGGACAGTGCCGTCGCGCACGGTCTGGCAATGGCCGCCGAAGGCGCGGGGATCATTGACGTCGGAGGGGAGTCGACTCGGCCCGGTGCCACCAGGATCGACTCTCGGGTTGAGGCGTCGCGTGTGGTTCCAGTCGTCAAAGAACTTGCAGCACAAGGCATTACCGTGAGCATCGACACCATGCACGCCGACGTTGCGCGGGCGGCGCTGCAGAGTGGCGCGCGGATCGTCAATGATGTCTCCGGCGGACGGGCCGACCCCGCGATGGCGCCGCTGTTGGCCGAAGCCGGTGTGCCGTGGGTGCTGATGCACTGGCGATCGGTGTCGTCCGACCGGCCGCATCAAGCCCCGCACTACCACGACGTGGTCGCCGAAGTGCGCTCCGAGTTGCTCGCCAGCGTTGAAGCCGCGGTGGCCGCCGGCGTCGATCCGGCAAAGCTGGTGATCGATCCCGGGCTGGGATTCGCCAAGACGGGACAACACAATTGGGCACTGCTGCACGCACTGCCGCAGTTGGTAGCCACGGGCGTGCCGGTACTCCTGGGTGCCTCGCGTAAACGGTTCCTCGGTACGTTGTTAGCCGGTCCTGATGGGTCGCCGCGACCGCCCGACGGGCGCGAGACGGCGACCGCCGTGATTTCGGCACTGGCCGCCCTATACGGGGCCTGGGGTGTGCGAGTGCACGACGTGCGGGCCTCGGTCGACGCCCTCAAGGTTGTCGCGGCCTGGACGCAGACCCAGATGCACACGGAGCGGGCTGGACACGATGGCTGATCGAATCGAGTTGCGCGGCTTGACACTTCATGGCCGGCATGGAGTGCTGGAACACGAGCGCGCCAGCGGGCAGGAGTTCGTCGTCGATATCACCGTGTGGATCGACCTGGCCGACGCCGCGACAAGCGACGATCTGGCCGACACCTACGACTACGCCGCGTTGGCCAAGCTCGCTGCCGATGTCGTTGCCGGGCCGGGACGCAACCTCATCGAAGCGGTCGGGGGTGAGATCGCCGACCAGGTGATGGACGACGAACGTGTGCATGCCGTCGAGGTGGTGGTGCACAAGCCCCAGGCGCCGATCCCGCAGCGGTTCGCTGATGTCGCGGTCGTGGTCCGGCGGTCGCGGCGCGGCGGTCGCGGTTCGGTGGTCCCCGCCGGTGGGGCGCTATGACGCGGGTCGTAGTGTCCATCGGCTCCAATCTGGGCGACCGGCTGGCACGGCTGCAGTCTGTCGTCGACGGACTCGGCGATGCGGTGCTCGCGGTTTCTCCGGTGTACGAGACGGCCCCCTGGGGAGGTGTGGAGCAGGCACCTTTCCTCAACGCGGTGCTGATAGCCGACGACCCCGGCTGCGACGGGCAGGCCTGGCTACGGCGGGCCCAGGACTTCGAGCGGGCGGCGGGCCGGGTTCGGGGCGAGCGCTGGGGACCGCGCACCCTCGACGTCGACCTGATCGCCTGCTACGGCGACACCGAAGCGATCGTCCGCGAGCCCAACCTGACGCTGCCGCACCCGTTGGCCCATCTGCGGGCTTTCGTGATGGTCCCGTGGCTGGCCGTCGACCCGGATGCCCAGCTCACCGTCGCGGGCGGGCCGCGGCCCGTCGCGGGGTTGCTGGACGAGCTGGAGCCGGCCGACCGGGAGGGTGTCCGGTTGTCCAGGCTGACGCTCAAGCTGAGAGGGAAGTCCTCGGCCGACCAGGAATCGCGCCGCTGATGGGACCGACCAGGAAACGTGACCTGACGGCCGCGGTGGTGGGCGCTGCGGTGCTGGGCTATCTGCTGGTCATCCAGCTGTATCGGTGGTTCCCACCCATCACGGTGTGGACCGGGCTGTCGCTGCTCGCAGTCGCTATCGCCGAGGCGCTGTGGGCGCGCTACGTGCGGGGCAAGATCAGCGAAGGCGAAATCGGCGTGGGGCCCGGGTGGCTGCATCCGCTTGCCGTCGCCCGCACCGTGATGGTGGCCAAGGCGTCGGCCTGGGTGGGTGCGCTGGTCCTGGGTTGGTGGGTCGGAGTGCTGGTGTACTTCCTGCCGCGGCGGTCATGGCTGCGGGTCGCCGCCGAGGACACCACGGGCACGGTGGTCGCGGCCATCAGCGCGCTGGCGTTAGTAGTTGCGGCGCTATGGCTGCAGCATTGCTGCAAATCTCCGCAGGATCCGAGCGAGCACGGCGAGGGCGCGGAAAGCTAGCCGGCTCGCCGGGGTTGCGGACCACTTGATGGCCCGCCAAAGAGGAGGCGGGCAATTGGCCGGAATCACTCGCCGATAGACCCAGGTGAGAATCGCCGGACTCGCGCGACACGCGGATTGACCTCGCACAGGTACAGTCAGGCCATGACCGTTCTGTCCCGCGGCGCCCGGGTCCGGCGCGGCGGCCGCAGGCCGGGGTGGGTGCTCTTGACCGCGTTGCTGGTCCTCGCGATGGGGGCAAGTTCCGCACTGGTTTTCACCAATCGGGTGGAACTTCTCAAGCTCGCTGTGATCCTGGCGCTGTGGGCCGCAGTCGCCGGCGCGTTCGTGTCGGTGCTCTACCGCCGGCAAAGCGATGCTGATCAATCCCGGGTGCGTGACCTGAAGCTCGTCTACGACCTGCAGCTGGATCGGGAAATTTCGGCCCGCCGCGAATACGAGCTGACCGTGGAGTCTCAGCTGCGACGCGAGCTGGCTTCGGAGCTGCGCGCTCAGGAGGCCGACGATGTGGCCGCGCTGCGTGCGGAGCTGGCCGCGTTGCGGACCAGCTTGGAGATCTTGTTCGACACGGACCTTCAGGACCGCCCGGCATTGGAGACGCTCGACACCGAGGCGCCGCGGGCAAGTGCCTACAGCGACTGGGCCCGAAACGGCGAGCGCGCCGATTGGGTGTCCAGCGATCGGGTGACGTCGGCCCATCAGGACAACCCGCTGGGGCGCACTGACAGCCGATCTGACCGGCGCGCGGACGAAGAGGCGATCATCGACGTGCCCGAGGAGCCGCTGTTGCCGCCGCGGCAGCCGCCGCCCTCGCGGGAGCGTTCTCGGGGTCAATATGACGCCCCGCCGGAGGCTCCGTACCTGGTCTCGCAGGAGCCCCCGTACATGGCCCCGCCGCCGGAGCCTGAGCCGCGATTCGAGCCCGTGCACCGGCCTCCACCACAACCGGCCGCAGCACCACCCCCACCGCCGGCGTCGCCGCAACCGGAACCGCAGCCGCAGATGCAGGATTGGCAGCCGGTCGCCGACGACGGGCAGTGGCTACCGCCGGGCGCGCCGGGCAGCCACTGGGCCGGTGCCGATTCGCCCAGTACAGCCGCCGCGTCGGGTCGGCGTCGTCGCGCCCGGCATTCCAACCCGGACCAGCCGTTAGACGGCTCGCACGTGGAACCCGAGCCCTCCCGGCCGTACGGCGAGTCGGGTCGCGGGATACGCTCACGGCACTCGGCGGAGCACCACGACTATGGCGTCGGCAACTTAGCGGCGACGAACGAGCTACAGGCAACACCGCCGCCCCCTCCCGCTCCCGCGCCGCCGGCGCCTCCCATGCCACCACCTGCTGCTGGGCCACCGCCCCCCCAAATGGCACCGCCACCACCGCCCGAGATCGCACCGCGGCACCGTGGCGCGGACTCGTTGGCGGAAGCACCGGAGGGCACGGTTGAGGGCCCGCCATCCGGTGGTCAGTCGGTTGCCGACTTGTTGGCGCGACTACAGGTCGAGCCGTCTGGGGGTGGCGGGCGCCGCCGCCGGGAAGGCTGAGCTGAGGGCATCGTCACATTGGGTGCTGCCCAACCAATCGACTACAGTTTTAGTGACCGTCCGGTACCCGCTCCATGGGACTGGAACGAACGAAGAAATCAGTGAGGTCGTCTGCGATGGTGCAGTTCGACGGTTTGCGCCCGGCCAGGCTCAAGGTGGGGATCATCTCGGCCGGCCGGGTGGGTACCGCGCTGGGCGTCGCGCTGGAGCGCGCCGACCACGTTGTGGTGGCGTGCAGTGCGATTTCCCATGCATCGCGGCAGCAGGCGCAGCGCCGGCTACCCGATACCCCGGTGGTCGTGCCGCCGGATGTGGCGGCCAGTGCTGAGCTGTTGCTGTTGGCGGTTCCCGACAGCGAACTCGCCGGCCTGGTGTCCGGCCTGGCCGCGACTTCGGCGGTACGGCCCGGCACGATCGTGGCGCACACGTCCGGTGCCAACGGGGTCGGCATTCTCGCGCCCCTGACGCCACACTGCATACCGCTGGCAATCCACCCGGCGATGACGTTCACCGGCTCCGACGAGGACATCAGCAGGCTGCCCGACACGTGTTTCGGGATCACCGCGGCCGACGATGTCGGGTATGCGATCGGGCAATCGCTGGTCCTGGAGATGGGCGGGGAGCCGTTCTGTGTCCGCGAGGACGCCCGTGTCCTGTACCACGCCGCTCTGGCCCACGCCGGCAACCACATCGTGGCGGTGCTCGCCGATGCACTCGAGGCGTTGCGGGCCGCGCTGCGTGGCAGCGAACTGCTGGGCCAACAAACCATCGACGACCAGCCGGGCGGCATCGCCGAACGCATCATCGGGCCGCTGGCCCGGGCGGCACTGGAGAACACCCTGCAACGCGGCCAGGCCGCGCTCACCGGGCCGGTCGCGCGCGGTGACGCGGCCGCCGTCGCACAGCATCTGGCCGCGCTGGACCAGGTTGACCCCGAGCTGGCCAACGCCTATCGGGTCAACGCCCTGCGGACCGCCCAGCGCGCACATGCGCCCGACGACGTCGTCGAGGTGCTGGCGCGATGAGCCCCATAAACGCGACCCCGGCCCGCCCACCCGCCTTCAAGGCGGGCGAAGTCAACCTCTACTCAACGCCGCGCGATGTCACCGACGTCAGTCGCGCGCTGCGCCACACCGGCCGCCGAGTGATGCTGGTGCCCACCATGGGCGCGCTGCACGAAGGGCACCTGGCCTTGGTGCGCGCCGCCAAGCTGGTGCCCGGCTCGGTGGTTGTGGTGTCGATCTTCGTCAATCCGTTGCAGTTTGGTTCCGGTGAAGATCTCGACGCTTACCCCCGGACCCTCGACGGCGATCTGACGTCATTGCGCCGCGAAGGTGTCGAGATTGTGTTCGCGCCGACCACCGCGGCGATGTATCCCGAAGGTCTGCGCACCACCGTGCATCCCGGTCCCCTCGCTGCCGAGCTCGAGGGCGGCTCCCGGCCAACGCATTTCACCGGCGTACTGACCGTCGTGCTGAAACTGCTGCAGATCGTGCGTCCCGACCGGGTGTTCTTCGGCGAGAAGGATTACCAGCAGCTGGTCCTGATACGGCAGATGGTTGCCGACTTGAACCTCGACGTGGCAGTGGTCGGGGTACCGACCGTGCGGGAAGTCGACGGGCTGGCGATGTCGTCGCGCAACCGCTACCTGGACCCGGTACAGCGTGAACTGGCTGGAACGCTGTCGGCGGCGCTGGTCGCCGGCGCGCATGCCGCGTCGGCAGGTGCGCAGGCCGCGCTGGACGCAGCGCGCTCGGTGCTCGACGCGGCGCCCGCAATCGAGGTCGACTACCTGGAGCTGCGCGATGCAGAGCTGGGTCCGCTGCAGGCGAACAGGCCTGGACGCCTGCTGGTTGCCGCCCGGCTGGGCAGCACCAGACTGCTGGACAACATCGCGATCGAAGTTGGAAATCTCGCCGGCACCAACGGGCCTGAGCGGCTCAAGCCCGTCGGGCCGGACGAATATGTTGAAGCACCTTGGAGGAACTGATGCTACGGACGATGCTGAAGTCGAAGATTCACCGCGCCACCGTCACGCAGGCCGACTTGCATTACGTCGGTTCGGTGACCATCGACGCCGACTTGATGGACGCCGCGGACCTGCTCGAGGGCGAACAGGTGACCATCGTCGACATCGACAACGGTGCCCGGCTCGTCACCTACGCGATCACCGGCGAGCGTGGCTCCGGAGTGATCGGAATCAATGGGGCCGCAGCGCATCTCGTTCACCCCGGCGATCTGGTGATCCTGATTGCCTACGGGACCATGCAGGATGCCGAGGCGCGCGTTTACCGGCCGCGGATCGTCTTCGTCGACGCCGACAACAAACCGATCGACCTGGGGCATGATCCGGCTTTCGTCCCCGATGACGCTGCGGAGCTACTGAACCCGCGGATGGGTGCACGGTAACCGTGCTGCTGGCGATCGACGTCCGCAATACGCACACCGTCGTCGGGCTGCTGTCCGGCTCCAAAGAGCATGCAAAAGTCGTGCAGCAATGGCGTATTCGCACCGAATCCGAGGTCACCGCGGACGAACTGGCGCTGACCATCGACGGCCTGATCGGCGAGGATTCCGAGCAGCTCACCGGGGCTGTTGCCCTGTCCACCGTCCCGTCGGTTCTGCACGAGGTGCGGATCATGCTCGACCAGTACTGGCCGTCGGTGCCGCATGTGCTGATCGAGCCTGGGATACGCACCGGTATCCCGCTGCTGGTCGACAATCCCAAAGAAGTTGGTGCCGACCGGATCGTCAACTGCCTGGCCGCCTTTCACAAGTTCGGCAAGGCCGCGATCGTCGTCGACTTCGGATCGTCGATCTGCGTGGACGTGGTGTCGGCCAAGGGCGAGTTTCTCGGCGGCGCCATCGCGCCCGGGGTGCAGGTTTCGTCGGATGCCGCCGCTGCCCGCTCAGCCGCACTGCGTCGGGTCGAGCTGACCCGGCCTCGATCGGTGGTCGGCAAGAACACCGTGGAATGCATGCAGGCGGGTGCGGTGTTCGGCTTTGCCGGACTGGTCGACGGCCTGATTTCGCGCATCCGGGAGGACGTGGACGGCTTTTCCGGCGACCTGGGCGATGAGGTCGTGGTCGTGGCCACCGGACACACCGCGCCGCTGCTACTGGCCGAGCTGCACAGCGTCAATCACTACGACCAGCACCTGACCCTGCATGGCCTGCGGCTGGTCTTCGAACGCAACAGGGACGCCCAGCGCGGCCGGCTGAAGACGGCACGCTGACCTCGCGCCTCCATCGACCGTGCGCCAAGGCCGGTAATAGGCCCGGATTCGCGCGCTGCGCGCGCACTCGACGCCGTCAGCGCACACTCGACGTCGTCAGCGCACACTCGATGCCGTCAGCGCACAGTCGATGCGGTGTCATTTAAGCTGGCACGTCGTGAACTCTGCCGACGCAGCAGACCTTCCTGAGCAATTCCGGATCCGCCGGGACAAACGCGCTCGCCTATTGGCGGAGGGCCGAGAGCCCTACCCGGTTGCCATCGAACGAACCCACACTCTGGCACAGATCCGCGCCGCCCATCCGGACCTGCAGATTGACACCGCGACCGATGACATCGTCGGTGTGGCGGGCCGGGTCATCTTCGCGCGCAATTCCGGAAAATTGTGTTTTGCGACACTCCAGGACGGCGATGGCACCAGCCTGCAGGTGATGCTCAGCCTGGACAAGGTCGGTCGGGAAGCGCTCGACGCATGGAAGGCCGACGTCGATCTCGGCGACATCGTCTACGTGCACGGCAATGTGATCAGCTCACGACGCGGCGAATTGTCCGTCCTGGCCGACTCCTGGCGGATGGCGTCCAAGTCGTTGCGGCCGCTGCCCGTCGCGCACAAGGAAATGAGCGAAGAGGCGCGGGTCCGGCAGCGCTATGTCGACCTGATCGTCCGCCCGGAAGCGCGCTCGGTGGCCCGTCAGCGGATCGCCGTTGTCCGGGCGATACGCGGCGCATTGGAACGGCGCGGGTTTCTCGAAGTCGAAACGCCTATGTTGCAGACACTGGCGGGTGGCGCAGCGGCTCGGCCGTTCATCACACATTCCAATGCGATGGACATCGATCTGTACCTGCGGATCGCGCCGGAACTGTTCCTCAAGCGCTGCATCGTGGGCGGATTCGACAAGGTCTTCGAACTAAATCGGGTGTTCCGAAACGAAGGGTCCGATTCGACGCATTCTCCGGAATTCTCCATGTTGGAGACCTACCAGACCTACGGAACGTATGACGATTCGGCAGTGGTCACCCGCGAGCTTATTCAAGAGGTAGCCGACGAGGCGATCGGCACCAGACAACTACCGTTGCCCGACGGCAGTGTCTACGACATAGACGGAGAATGGGCGTCGGTACAAATGTATCCGTCGCTGTCGGCGGCACTCGGTGAAGAGATCACACCCGAGACGACCGTCGATCGATTACGTGCCATCGCAGATCGGCTCGACATCGAGATTCCCGACAACCGCGGCTACGGGCACGGCAAGCTCGTCGAGGAACTCTGGGAGCACACGGTGGGCAACACCCTCACCGCGCCCACCTTCGTCAAGGATTTCCCAGTCGAGACAACACCTTTGGCGCGTCAGCACCGCAGTATCCCCGGCGTAACCGAGAAGTGGGACCTCTACTTGCGCGGAGTCGAACTGGCCACCGGGTATTCCGAATTGAATGACCCGATCGTGCAGCGCGAGAGGTTCGCCGAACAAGCCCGCGCCGCGGCCGCGGGCGATGACGAGGCGATGGTGCTCGACGACGATTTTCTGGCCGCACTGGAGTACGGGATGCCGCCGTGCACCGGAACCGGAATGGGTATCGATCGGCTGTTGATGTCTTTGACTGGGCTGTCAATTAGGGAGACAGTTTTGTTCCCGATTGTTCGCCCGCACTGAAGTGCAACTTTACGGCGTGCTTCCAGATTGAGTATGCTGCGTTTCTATGGCAGATTGGTGACGGGGAATCTATCCAATCTGCTCAGCAACTGCTCAAGAGAAATGCGAGGGTAATCTCATGGCGAAGAAAGTGACCGTCACCTTGGTCGATGATTTCGACGGTGCGGGCGCCGCCGACGAAACAGTCGAATTCGGGCTTGATGGGGTGACGTATGAGATTGACCTTTCTTCCAAGAACGCGGCGAAACTTCGCGGTGATCTCAAGCAGTGGGTAGCAGCCGGCCGTCGGGTCGGCGGTCGGCGCCGTGGCCGTTCCGGTTCCGGACGCGGCCGTGGCGCGATCGACCGCGAGCAGAGCGCGGCGATCCGCGAATGGGCTCGTCGAAACGGGCACAACGTGTCCACGCGGGGCCGCATTCCGGCCGATGTCATCGACGCATTCCACGCGGCGACCTAACTGACCGCTTACCGGCGCCCGGGCTGCAACGGCCGGGCGCCGGTTCTTTGTCTTTTTCGCTGGCGGCGAAAAAGATCGCCGGAGCGTACGGGAAACGATTTGGTGGTTTGCCTCGTTTATTCAGTTACCGCTGTATGGCAGCAGGGGACAGCCCGGATAGGCCGGGCGAGTCCCGAACGGCAAGGAAGCGCAAGGTTAGGAACCCTGGCAGGGCGACCATTACAGTGGATGGCAGGTACGCAGGCCGACTTGAGGCCGACCAAAGTACCGATGGTGAGGGAGAGCAGGTAACCACCGATGTTCGAAAGATTTACCGACCGTGCCCGCAGGGTGGTCGTCCTGGCGCAAGAAGAGGCCCGGATGCTCAACCACAACTACATCGGCACCGAGCACATCCTGTTGGGTTTGATTCACGAAGGCGAAGGCGTTGCAGCGAAGTCGCTGGAATCGCTAGGGATCTCGCTGGAGGGTGTCCGCAGCCAGGTCGAGGAGATCATCGGCCAGGGCCAGCAGGCGCCGTCGGGGCACATTCCGTTCACTCCGCGCGCCAAGAAGGTTCTTGAGCTGAGCTTGCGCGAGGCGCTGCAGCTGGGCCACAACTACATCGGCACCGAGCACATTTTGCTGGGCCTGATTCGTGAGGGCGAGGGCGTGGCCGCGCAGGTGCTGGTCAAGCTCGGCGCCGAGCTGACCCGGATGCGCCAGCAGGTGATCCAGCTGCTGTCGGGATACCAGGGCAAGGAGGCAGCCGAAGCCGGAACCGGTGGTCGTGGCGGCGAATCGGGCAGCCCGTCCACCTCGTTGGTGCTCGACCAGTTCGGCCGCAACCTGACGGCCGCCGCGATGGAAGGCAAGCTGGACCCCGTCATCGGCCGCGAGAAGGAAATCGAGCGGGTGATGCAGGTGTTGAGCCGGCGCACCAAGAACAACCCGGTGCTGATCGGCGAGCCGGGCGTCGGCAAGACCGCTGTCGTCGAAGGCCTGGCGCAGGCCATCGTGCACGGCGAGGTTCCCGAAACGCTCAAGGACAAGCAGCTCTACACATTGGACCTGGGATCGCTGGTGGCGGGCAGCCGCTACCGCGGTGACTTC
>DASXMA010000242.1:0-9863 GCA_036495965.1 Mycobacterium sp. | reverse complement strand
GCCATCACCTGGTCCCCGACCTGCTCGTCGGGCACGGCATAGACCGCGACCTGATTGACTTGCTGCAGCCGCTCCAGGATCCGCTCGATCGGCGCCGCCGCCAGGTTCTCGCCGTCCACCCGCATCCAATCGGCGGTGCGGCCGGCAAGGTAGATCCAGCCGTCGGCGTCGCGGTAGGCCAAGTCGCCCGACCAGTACATGCCATGCCGTATGCGCTCAGCTGTGGCGGCCGGATCGTTGTAGTAGCCGGCGAACGGCCCGGCACCCCGCGTGTTGACGAGTTCGCCGACGGCTTCGTCGAAGTTGGTCAATGCGCCGTGTTCGTCGAACTGCGCGATTGCGCACTCTTGCAGGGTAATTGGGTTGTAGACGCTCACTCCAGGGTAAGGCTTGCCGATCGAGCCGGGCGGGGTGCCATCCTCTCGGACAACGATCACCGCGAACTCGCTCGAGCCGAAGCTGTCGATCACGCGGCATTCGAAACGCCTTGCGAATTCCGCGATATCGCGGTCGGTCGCCTCGTTGCCGAACGCCACCCGCAGCGTCGTATCGGCGTCGTCGGGACGCTCCGGAGTGGCAAGGATCAACGCCAGCGGCTTGCCCACGTAGTTCCAATACGTGGCGTGGTAGCGGCGCACATCGGCGAGGAAACGTGACGGCGAAAATCGGGCCGGGACCATGGTGGCACCACTGCCGATGGCGACCGCCCACCCGGCGGCAACTCCGTTGGAGTGAAACAGCGGCATCGACAGGTAGCAGACGTCATCGGCGGTGACGTCGTACTGAAAGATCAGGCTGGCGCCGCACATGATCGCCATCCCATGCGTGAACCGAACGGCCTTGGGATCACCGCTGGTGCCGGAGGTGAAGGTCATCATCAGGGTGTCGGCGGCGGTGACCTCGCGGTAAGCCACCAGGGGTGGCGCTGCGGCGACCGCGTCGGCGTAGCGGGTCCCGGTCACGTCGAGCACCTCAAGCCCGGTGAGATCGAAGCCGTCGAGCAGCTGCCGGTGGTCGGGATCGACCAAAAGGATCTGGCAGTCGGATCGCCGGATGTCGGCGAGCAAGCCGGCTCCGCGCCGGGTGGTGTTGATGCCGCACAGCACGTAGCCGCCCAGTGCCGCGGCGGCCATGGCCCGAAGCATCGCCGGTGAGTTGGTGAGCACTGCGCCGACATGCAGCGGACGCGTCGTGTCGGCGAGGGTGATCAGTGCGGCCGCCTCGGCCTCCGCCTCGGCCAGGTGCTCTCGCCAGGTCCAGGTCCGTTCGCCGTAGGTGAGCGCCGGGGTGTCGTCGTACCTACGCTGCCGCAGTAGCTGCTGAACGGTCTCCGGCACAGTCTCACTTCCTCAAGAGTTTCGGCTGCGGCTCATATCTGGTTGTCAGCACCAGCCCCGCGTAGTTGTCACGGGCCACCTCGTCGCAGTGGCGTCGGTAGTTGCCGAATCCTCCTGTGTAGGGCATGAACACCCGTTTCTTGCCGTCGATGTTGGCGCCCAGATACCACGAGGATGCCGCTGTGGGGAAGAGGGTCTGCTGGGCGGCTTGTGCCACGTGGTCGGTCCAGGCGCGGGCGGCGTCGCGGCGTGGTTCGACCTCGGTCACGCCGCGGCGCCGGGCGGTGAGAACCAGGTTGACGGCCCAGTCGACCTGAACTTCGGCGTGCAGCACCATGTTCGCCAGCACTGACGGGCTTCCAGGTCCGCTGATGGTGAACAGGTTCGGCAGGCCCGGCACCATCAGACCGAGGAATGTCACCGGGCCGTCGGCCCAGATGTCACGCAGCCGCTCTCGCCTCGGCCCAATCGGGTCGATGCGGGTCAGCGCACCGGTCATCGCGTCGAACCCGGTGGCGAAGATCAGCACATCGCAGGGATAGGTGGCGTCGCTGGTTCGCACTCCGTGGGCCGTGATCGTTTCGATGGGCTCACGGCGCAGGTTCACCAGCCGGACGTTGTCGCGGTTGAAGGTGGCGTAGTAACCGCTGTCAGTACAAATTCGCTTGGTTCCGATCGGGTGATCGAGCGGGATGAGATCAGTCGCAGCGACGGGGTCGACGACGATCTCCCGGATCCGCTCCTCGGCGAACTCCCGCGCGATGTCGTTGGCGGCCAGGTCGACGTTCTGGTCGGGGAAGGTCTTGCCGAAAAGGACGCCGCCCTGGCGCCAGCGCTGCCACAAGGCTGCGGCACGCTCCTGCGGTTCAGTGTCGACAGCGTTCTTGTGGTAGGTGCCGTGCGGCGTGCCCGCCGGCGCGTACGCCGAGATTCGGCGCCGCTCGGGATATTGCTCGCGGATCTGCTGCTGTTCTTCCTGCGACCATGGGCGGTTGGGTATCGGGATGCTGTAATTCGCCGATCGCTGGAACACCGCTAGCCTCTCGGCTTGCGCGGCGATGATCGGAACCACCTGAATCCCAGACGAACCCGTGCCGATCAGGGCGACGCGCTTGCCATGCAAACCCGGATCCTCGCGCGGCCATGCGGCGGTGAAGTAGACGTCCCCCGCGAAATCGTCGATGCCTCGGATGTCGGGGCGATTCACTGCCGACAGGCAACCCGTCGCGCACAACAGAAACGGCGCCGCGTAGCTCTGACCGGCAACGGTGCGCACATGCCAGCGCCCGTCGTCTTGATTGAACGCGGCATCGACGACATCGACCCCGAAACGGTAGTGGCGGCGCAGATCGAAGCGGTCGGCGACGTGGCGCAGATAGGCCAGGATCTCCGGTTGTGCGGCGAACCGTTCGCTCCAGGTCCAGCTCTGCTGTAGCGCTTCGTCGAATGAGTAAGAGTAGTCGACACTTTCAACGTCGCATCGCGCGCCGGGATAGCGATTCCAATACCAGGTGCCGCCCACATCGGGGGCTGCCTCGAGGGCGGTCACCGACAGGCCCGCCGCCGCGCACCGGTACACGGCGTAGAGACCGGCGAATCCTGCGCCGACGACGATTACATCAGTAGCCTCTGTCACTTCGACCGGCTCCCAACGCGGTCAAGCAGTCGACGCAGGTCGCCGCATACCAGGTCGCGCGCCGAAGCCCCGGGCGCGAAGGGCTGGATCGTCACGAAGCCGTGGAACAATCCGGGAAAATCCCGGTGCACGACGGGCACCCCCGCGTTGTGTAACCGGCGCGCGTAGTCGCAGCCCTCGCTGTGCAGGGGATCCAGACCGGCGGTGACGATCACCGCCGGCGGCAGGCCGGCATGAGACTCCGCGCGGGCCGGGGCCACCAAATAGGGCGGGTCGAAAACTCGCTCGCCACCAAGGTATTGACGCCAGTACCACTGCATCGCGGCGCGGGTGTTGAAGTAACCAGTGCCGTAGCGGCGGTAGCTCTCCGTCTCGAACGAAGGATCCAGCGCGGGGTACAGCAAGATCTGCGCGGCGGGTTGGGCGACTCCTCGCTCGCGGCACAGAATGGCGGTGACCGCGGCGAGATTCGCGCCGGCGCTGTCGCCGGCGACCGCGGTCCGCTTCGGATCGATACCGAACTCGGCTGCGTGTTCTACCACCCAGCAGAACGCCGCGAACGCGTCGAGCGCGGCGGCTGGCGCGGGCTGTTCCGGAGCCAGGCGGTAGTCGACCGACACCACGACGGCTTCGCTGCCGCGGGATAGGGCACGGCAGAATCCATCGTGGGATTCGATGTCGCAGAACACGAATCCGCCGCCGTGGCAGAACACAATTCCGGGGCGGTCGCGTAACGGCTCGCCGTGCGGATAGTAGATCCGCACGGGGATCGGTCCGGCAGGACCCGGGATAGAGCGGTCGATGGTGCGGCTTACGTCCTCAATATTGTCGACGGGCACGCGTCGCTGGGCCACCGCAGCGCGGGCCTGCGGCCCGGTCATTTCCTCGACGTGCGGGAATCCCGCGTTCAGCTGGTCCAACATCGCCTGCACGCCGTCGTCCATGTGGAGCTCGGACCTCACCATTGGGCCGGTCATGCGGGCCGGTACTTCAGCAGGGTGACCCCGGCTTCGGGCACATCGCAAAACACCGGCCTGACACGCATTCCGATCCGGATGTCGCTTGGATCGACGTCAACCAATTCGGTGCTGATACGTGGTCCGGCATCCCACTGCACCACCGCGAGTAGCTGCGGCACAGCGTCGGCCCAGGGCGGACCGGTGGGCCTGCGAGCGATGGTGAAGGTGTACAGCACTCCGGTGCCATCGATTTCGCGCCACTCCAGGTCGTCGGCGAGGGTCCCCGGGGAGAGGGTGCGCGGATAGAAGACGTACCGCCCCAACGAGGGCGAGTACTGCACGAGGATTCGGTGCTGCGCCAGGCCTTTCCAGAACGGCCGCGAGACCGGTGTGGGCTCGGGTACCGGAAGCGCTTCTGCCAGGGGCTCACTCATCACTAGGCCCCCCGCATCAGCAACGCGACCTGCTCGCTCATGATGCCACCGTTGCCGGTGACGAACGCGGTGTGGCAGTCGCGCACCTGCGCGTCGCCGGCCCGCCCCATGATCTGACGGGCGCCGTCGACGACATGGTGCATGCCGCCGGCCATCCCGGCCTGCCCGAAAGACAGTTGGCCGCCCGCGGTGTTGAGCGGAAAGTCGCCGCGGAAGGTCAAATCGTGCTCGCTGATCCAGGACATGCCTTTCCCCTTGGCGCAGAAGCCGGCGTCTTCCAGGCTCATCAGCACGGTGATCGTGTAGCAGTCGTAGATGGACGCGACGTCCACATCGGATCGGCCCAGTCCGGCCATCGCGAACGACTTGTCGGCAGCGCGCGCGATCGGCGTGCACAGCAGGTCGTCAGCGTAGGTCGGCGTCTTGAAGGCGATGTGTTCACCGAAGCCCACGATCCACACCGGACGATGGCGGCCTCGCCGCGCGATCTCGGCGTTGGCAATCAAGACCCCGACTCCCCCGTGCACGCGCATCACCGTCTCGAGCATGTGGATCGGGTCGGCGATCATCGGGCTGCCGAGAACATCATCGACGGTGATCGGGCTACCGTGAAAAACCGCGCCCGGATGCGCGCATGCATTGCTGCGTTGGTCAACTGCGATCTTGGCAACGGCGGCAGGGTCGTAGCCGAACTCCGCCGCATAACGCTGAGCGATCTGCGCGTACGGCGCGTTCTGACCCACGTTGCCGTACGGTATGTCGAACTCGGCCTGTGGCGACCCATACGTGTTCGACGACGCCCCATACCAATTCGGGGCAGGCGGCGGACTTTTCTCAGACCGCGGCACCGACGCCGAGCCGGGTACCACCGCCAGCACCGCATCGCACACGCCGAGTTCCACCGCCGCGGCGGCGCGCCACACCATTCCCGCAGATGTTGCCCCGCCTAGATCGACTCGCTCACCGAAATCCAAAGCCAGGCCGAGGTATTCGCAAAGGGTAGCCGGTGCGAACGTCGCCGATTCGGCCACGCCGTGGGTGAGCAGGCCGTTGACGCATCCGGGATCGACACCGGCGTCCTCGACGACCATCTTCGCCAACAACGCGTATTGGTCGAGAGTGAACATCGGTGGCCTGGTCGGACGGCGTTCGGCGGGCAACTCGGCGATGCCGACTATGGCCGCTTCGCCACGCAGCCCCGTCACGGCGCCGTTCCGCGTCGAGGGAGCTCAACCGTTGCCGTTCCCGGCATCAGCACGGTGTCGTCGCGGCGGCCAGCGATATCGAGATCCACCAGTCCGGCGCGGTTGTCGGTGAGGCGCTTGGCGCTCACCGTCCCGCCGAAGCTGAGCTGTTGGCCCGGATAGGCGACCGCGCGGTTCTGCACCGCAAAGGACACCAAACGGCCGCGCCCACCGATCCAGTCGCCGATCGCCCGCGCCAGCAGCGCCGCCTGAAGCGGACCTTGCACCAACACGTCGTCGTAGCCTTCGGTCGTGCGAGCCCACTCTTTGTCGTAGTGAATGCGGTGGCCGTTGTAAGTGGCGGCGCTGAAAAAGAACAATTGCGTTTCATCGACGGTCACCGTGAGCGTCGGAATCTGCGCGCCCACGCCGACATCGTCGTAAAACACTTGCTCAGCGGTCATAAGCGCCGCTCCTCCTCATCCCTTTGCTCTGCATCGTCGTCGGCGCGGGTCATGGCGCTCCTAGGGTCGGGCGATCATCGAGGTCGACGCTTCGGCAACCAGATCGCGGTGCTGGTTCCGGTACACCGTGTGCCAGTTGACCAGGACGAATCTTCCAGAGCGGCCCTGCTTTTCAACGATTGACTCGATGGTGCGGACCATTTCGATTTCGTCACGGTGATAGGCCGGCAGGTGAAAGGTGAAGCTCTCCCCGCCGGCCATCCGCTTGGGGGCACGGGGAAACGCGAGGCTGCCCGAAACCGCGCCTGAGGATCCATCGGGTCGCAGCGCCTCGAGGCGCGCGACGCCGAGCACCACGTACTGCACAAAAAGCGGAGGACAGATGATGTCGCGAAAACCGTTGGCCTGGGCATAACTCTGATCAAAGTAGAGCGGGTTGTGGTCACCAACCGCCGCCGCCCACCGCTGCCATTCGCGCCGGTTCACCTCACCGGTCGCTGACGCGGCGATGGTGCCCACTCGCGACGCCGATTCGGCATCGATCAGGCTGTCCTCGCTCACCGGCGCTCCCCTGTCTTCATGGTCTCCTCTAGCCACGATGCGGCCACGTCGGCTCCGCCACCAAGCGTTGAGCCAAGCCTTGCTCGTTCGCTCCACAAATGCAGATCCGTCTCGGTCACATAGCCCATCCCGCCGTGTAACTGGTGTGCATCCAGGGTTATCAGCCTGGCCGCGGTTGCCGCGTGCATGCGCGCGATGGCCGTTTCCCTGGTCGCCGTGTGACCACGGGCTATCCAGAAGACCGCCGAGTGCGCGGCCAATCGCGCCGCAGACAGGGCGATGTGCATGTTGGCGATCAGATGCTGGGCCGCCTGAAAGGATGCGATCGGCCGGCCGAACTGCTGGCGCAGTTTGGTGTATTCGACGGTGCGGTCCAACACGGCCTGCCCGATCCCGACCAAGTCGAGTGCCCCCAGCGCCACCGCCGTATTGGCGACCCGGCGCAGCGCATGCTCGGCGATGCCGGCGTGATCGTCGCCGTCGAGTATCGCGTCGCCGCCCACAATCACATTGTCGAAGCGCACGCTGAACGCCCGGTGCCCACCCGCCATGGCCAGCGGTTCCATGGTCACGCCGGTCGCGCGAGCGTCGACGATGAAGACCAGCGTGCGCTCGGGTGCGTCGGCCGAAACCACGATCAGGTCGGCGATGTCAGCGTCGGCGACATAGTCCGCAGTTCCGTTGAGCCGCCACTGCAACGAGACGGAATCGGCGTGCAGCACGCCCGAAATGACGGCGGCATCGTGGGCGCTCCACAAGGCTGTGGTGCCAGGAACATTTCCGGTTGCCAGCGGCGGTAGCCACGCGGACTTGATGTCCGACGACCCTAGCTGGTCGATCGCCAGGGCGGCTTGAATGGTGCTGTGCACCGGCGTCGGGCACAGTGCGCGACCCGCCTCGGTGTAGACGACGGCGAGATCATCAAGCGAACCGCCGGAGCCGCCGTACTGCTCGGCGATGGCAAGACCGAACACACCGGCGTCGGCCAGCGCCTTCCACAGGGTCGGGGTGCTTCGGTCCGCGCCAGGCGCCTGCAGCGCGCGCACCAGACTCACCGGGCTCTCGGCGGCCAGCAATCCGCGCAAGGTCGCGGCGAACTCGCGTTGCTCGGCGGTGGGTATGGCCTTCATGCGTTCTCGTTACCGTCCATAGGAGGGCATTCCGTGGCCGCGCTGGGCAATGATGTCACGCAGCACCTCGTTGGTGCCGCCGCCGAAGCGCATCAATGGCGCGGCCCGATACAGCCGTTCGAATTTGCCTGCCAGGGGCGCGCTTTCGCTGCGATGCGCCAACAGGCCGTCCGGGCCGAGCACATCGAGCGCCAGATCGGCGATGCGCTGGCGTAGTTCACTGGTGAACACCTTTTCGACGCTGACCTGCACCGTCGGTATGACGCCGTTGTCGAGGATGGACGCGGCCTCATAACCCATCAGCGTGGCCACCTCCACATCGGCTTCGGCAAGCGCCAGGCGGCGGCGAAGGGCCGCGCTTTTGGCAGGCACCGTACCGTCGCGCCTCGGATGCAGCGCAAGTTCACCCAAGTCGTCCACGGCGCGACGTAGATCGCCCGCGTTGGTCAGCGCACCACGTTCCAGATCCAGCGCGCCGGTGATGTAAGTCCAGCCGCGGTTGACTTCGCCCACCAGATTGCTGACCGGCACCCGTACCTCGCGAAACTGCACCTCGTTGGTGCGATAGCCCGACCACGCGTACAACGGGCGAATTTCCACACCGGGATTGTCGATCGGAACGATGATCACCGAAATCCCGCGGTGTCGGCCGCTATCGGGATCGGTACGGACGCACAGCCACTCGTGGGTGGCGCGCTGGGCCCCGCTGTTCCAGATCTTGGTGCCGTTGATCACCCATTCCTGGCCGTCGCGCACCGCACGGGTACGCAGGTTCGCCAAATCGGTTCCGGCTTCCGGCTCGGAATAGCCGACAGCGCAGATCATTTCGCCCTTGGCGATCAGCGGCAGCCATTCGGTTTTGTTCTGCTCGGTGCCGTGCCGCATGATCATCGGCGCCACCGATGTGACAGTCAGGTCGGGTCCGGGGACGGCCCAATATTCGAACTCGCTCATCAGCAGGTGCTGATAAACGGCGCCGAGCCCGAGACCGCCGTACTCTCGCGGCCAGTTCAGCCCGAACCAGCCTTTCTCGCCGATCTTGCGACGAAACCGTGCCACCTCGCCACCGGCAAACTCCAGATCATGCTCGGCCAGTTCAGCCCGTAACTCCGCGGTGACGTTGTCATGGAGGAATTCGCGAACCTCGGTCAGCCACGCGCATTGCGCGACGTCGAGTTCGAAATCCATTCCGGCCCACCTAACCCTTTCGCCGGGCCGCGCCAGCGTAACGCCATTGCGAAATTCCGCCCGCTATTTCGCACTGACGTTACGCTCGGCGCGCGCTTTCACTTGGACGTCTGGCGGCGCTCGGTCGTCATTGGGGTGGCCCGAGCGGGCTCAAACCCAGCGGTCCACGCTTTTGCGGTGTTAAATCGGACAGTGGTCGAAACCCGGGACCGGGTGGTGCCAATCGATCGAATCGTCGATCGTCGCCTCCGACGACATCAGCGCGGCGACTCACACCGGCTGACCGCGATCGGCGGCCTTGCCGCGATGTCGCTGGACGCATTGTCCAGCGTCGCGTACGGCCCGGAAGCGATCGTGCTCGGTTTGGTCGCCGCGGGCGCCGCCGCCGTGAGCTGGACCGTGCCGATCTCGGCGGCTATCGCCGTGCTGCTGCTGGTGCTGGTGGTGTCCTACCGGCAGGTGATCGCCGTACACGCCGACGGTGGCGGCGCGTACGCGGTGGCGAAGAAGGATCTGGGCCGTTGGCCGAGCCTGCTCGCGGCGGCGAGCCTGGTCGTCGACTACGTGCTGACCGTGGCGGTGAGCTTGGCGGCGGGCGCCGCGAGCCTCGGGAGCGTGTTTCCGCCGCTGGCGCATCACTTGCTTGCGGTGACGATGACGGGGCTTGCCGTGGTCACCGCGGTCAATCTGATCGGCATTGCGGAGTCGGCGAAAGTGCTGATGGGCCCGACGCTGGTGTTCATCGTCGGGATCTTCGCGATCATCGTCGTCGGCTTCTTCGAACCGCATCCGGTGGCCGTGATCGGTGACGATCTCGGCCCGATCCACGCGACCGAGGCGCTGGGGCTGGTGGTGATTCTCAAGGCCTTTTCGGCCGGATGCTCCTCGCTGACCGGGGTGGAGGCGATCGCCAATGCGGTGCCCGCGTTCCGGTCGCCGGCGGTGAGGCGTGCCCAGCACACTGAGGTCG
>DASXMA010000241.1:0-11204 GCA_036495965.1 Mycobacterium sp. | reverse complement strand
CGGAAGATAGGGCTTGGTGAATCCCATTGTCGTGGCTCCTTTGACCTTTGTTTGCTGAGAGTGGCGCCAACATTAGGAATTATGCGCGGTGGGACACAGTCAGTCACCAACAAAACCGCGCGGCGGTGTTATCGGTGGGCGACAACCGGGTCTAACGTCATGGATGTGAAGAAACCACCTCTTGACAGCGGTGTCGAGGTGAATGGTTACGTCGCCGAGGTCGCCGGCCGATTGCACGGACAGGTGGCCGACGTGTCCTCGGCGCTTCGTCGCTCCCTCGAGGAGCAGATCCCCGAGCTGCGCGGCGATCCAGCGCTAGTGGAGTTGCTCGGGACCAGTGTCGAGGGCAACGTGGACACGCTCATACACGCGTTGCGCTACGACATCGCAGTCGAGCGCGTTGAGGCCCCCACCGCAGCGCTGGAATACGCCCGCCGATTGGCACAGCACGGGGTGCCGGTCAATGCGCTGGTGCGCGCCTATCGGCTCGGTCAACGCTGGATGAATGAGGCGGTTTTCGCCGAATTGCGCACGATCGATATCCCGGAATCGCTGAGAGTAGAGGTCATCGAGGCGATCACCGCCACGATGTTCGGGTACATCGACTGGATGTCGCAGCAAGTCGTCGCTGTCTACGAAGACGAACGCGAACGCTGGCTGGAGACGCAGAACAGCCTTCGCGCCCTGCGGGTGCGTGAGGTTCTGGCCGCGAACAAGGCCATCGATGTCGATGCGGCAACCACGTCGATTCGCTATCCGCTGCGGTGGCACCATCTCGGGCTCATCATGTGGTACCCGGATGTGGGCACCGAAGGCGACCACCTCGCCAGGCTGCAACGGTTTGTCCGCGAACTGGGCGAAGCGGCCGGTGCCGGTGCCGGCCCGCTTTTCGTTCCCGCCGATCGAAGCTGCGGATGGGGATGGCTACCATATCGCGCCGCGGTGACCGACGCCGTGGAGAAGGTCCGCCGATTCGCGCTGGACCGCCCGGACTCGCCGAGTGTGGCAATAGGGACAATGGCGGGCGGCATCGAAGGCTTTCGGCGCTCACATCGGGAGGCGGAGGAGGCCCGCGGCGTCGCGATCGTCCGCGAGCGTCGCGGACCGACGGTGATCGCCGCGAGTGATCCGGGGTTATCCGTGGTGGCGCGTCTCGGTGGCGATGTGGCCGATACCCGCGAATGGGTGGCGGCCGTGCTTGGCGACCTTGCCGGCGACAACGAGAACGACGCGCGGTTGCGCGAGACGTTGCGGGTGTATCTGGCTTGCGGCGCCAGCTACAAGGTGGCCGCCGAGGAACTCAACATGCACTTCAACTCGGTGAAGTATCGCGTCGGGCGCGCTGTCGAACGACGTGGCCGGGAGATCGGCAGCGATCGGCTCGAAGTAGAACTCGCGTTGCTTGCCTGTCACTGGTACGGACCGGCGGTTCTGCAGCCATAAAACCGGGGCCGCACCTATGCAGGTGAGCCCCGGTTGGCGTGCTGACGAAGCCGGTTACGCGAGAGCGGGCCGCAGGTGGCCGAGCGTGGTGGCCGGCCGGTTGGTCCGACGGATGGCGTGGAAAGCGGTGATGACCGCCGGCATCAGCACGGGGAACAGAACGAGAACAAGCATTCCGGCGATGGACAAGTACGTCATCATGATTTGCTCACTTTTCTCCGCGAGGCGGAACGTTGGGATAGGTTGTGGTACTCGGTAATTCGAGCTTGGGTGTCGAATTCGAGATCAGCTGGCTTGCTGAAGCGCGGCGCTGCGCTTGTCGAGAAATGTAGTGGTGTCGCCTCGGCGCAACCA
This sequence comes from Mycobacterium sp., assembly GCA_036495965.1. Taxonomy (GTDB): domain Bacteria; phylum Actinomycetota; class Actinomycetes; order Mycobacteriales; family Mycobacteriaceae; genus Mycobacterium. Next base: position 9,407 of record DASXMA010000241.1, on the reverse strand, counting down.
TGTCGCTGATCGATCAAGTTGCGAGGAGTTCTTGTCTTCTAGCGACAAAACGGCCGCGACCCTGGACTCACCGAGGTTTCGAACCTATACCGTGTGCGTAACTCTGTTACGAAAAACAATCCTGCGCGCCGCCTGTGTGGCTATCGTTTTCCCATGACAACCAGCGAAAAGACTGTTTTCGAAGGCCCACTGCACCAACTTGCGCGCAACACGTGGCAATTGCTCCTCCTCATCGGCATCACAGCCGTGGCACTCGGTGTGATCGTGCTGGTCTGGCCGGGCAAAACACTGTTGGTGGCAGGTGTCCTGTTCGGCATCTACTTGGTGGTATCCGGGATCGGGTACGTGTTCGCCGCTTTCGGCACCCATGCCGGTGCCGCAATGAGAGTGCTTTCGTTCCTGACCGGCGTCGTGTCACTGGTGCTGGGGTTCTTCTGCTTCCGCGACAAATACGAGGCGGTCGCGCTTTTGGCCCTGTGGATCGGCATCAGTTGGGTGTTCCGTGGGATGACCCTGCTCGCCGCGGCGCTGTCCTTCGACCGCTTGCCCGGACGCGGCTGGCAGGCGTTCTCCGGAGTGGTCATCGTTATCGGCGGCGGAGTATTGATCATCTATCCGATCGATTCGATCGCGATCCTGGCTCTGGTCGCGGGCTGGTGGTTGATCGTGATCGGCATCATGGACGTCATCAGCGCATTCCAGGTGCGCAGTCGGACGAAACACCTGGCGGAGTCTGTCGGGGGCGTTTAGGGCAGTCGCCGCTCGACCTCGAACGCCAGACACAGCTCGGCGAGATCCTTCGGTCGTGAAAGTGATCGGCCGGTCAACTCCTCGATGCGATGCAGACGGTGCCGCACCGTATTGGGATGGCAATAGATCTTCGCCGCGGTGTCGTTGGCAGAGCCGCCCGCCTCCAGCCAAGCCTGGAAGGTATCGATCAGGATCGTGCGTTCGTCGGCAGGCAGTTCGTCGAGTCGCTGCAGCACCAACGCCTTGATCTTCGCCATAACATCCGGCGCGCTAACCGCCGCGACGGCTAGCGGAGTGTCATCGAAGACAGAAATGAGCGACTCGCCCGAAGGTTTCCCCGTCACCGCCAGCCGGGCGAAGCGCAGCGCGTCGCTGGTTTCGGCCAGGTCTTGAAACGGCGGACTGATGCCGACTCGCGCGGTCGCGGCCTGGCGGAGCACCTCGACGACTCTGTCTAAGGTTTCTGCTGTCGACGGGCCCCTGAGGTGCACGATGCCGACCTGCAAGTCCGGCAGCAGTCGCCACGCCGACCGGATGTCGCGGATGGACAGCTTGTTCTCGATCGTGGGTAATCCCAGCTTCCCGATCGCCGGCAGGTCCGCTGCCACGACGACATACGGTCCCGTAGTCGGTAGCCGCAGCAAGTCTGCCGCTTCCCAGAGGCTATGGCTGTCGGTGATCCGTCGGGACAGCAACGCTTCCACCAACGCCGACCGCTCTTCTTCTTGCTCCAGAATCTGCGCCGTGAGCTGCTGGCGGTAAGCCGTGGCCATCGCCTGGGTAAACGTGTCCTGAGCGAGAAAGACCCGTGCGGTGGCATCCAGGATCGAGTCGGTGGGTATGGACGCGGCGCGCGCGGCCGCGAGGGTCCGCTCCCACATAAACCGGAAACCTATCCGGTAGGCGGTCATCACCGCGGGCAGCGGCACACCTGCGAGCGCGCGTGCGGTGCCGGTGTGCTCGGCTGGCGAGACATCGACGTCCGCGTCCCCGGCTAGCGAGTCGAAGATGAACGTCACGTTCGCCACGCAACTGTCGCGTACTTCGTCCTTGGTAACGACAGTGCCGTCGCTGTATGCGTCGATCTCTCGGCACAGCAGATCACCCATCGCTTTCCCCAATCTCGGGGCGCGCGACAGCATGAGCTTGCCGAGCTCGGCGATGTGCGTGTCAGGGGCGGCGCCACGCCGGACGCCCGCGGGATACCTTGCCGCGCTCATATCCCCACACCATAGGCTCTGAGCACTGGCAAATGTCAGCGGATGAGGTTCCCGACTGACCTGACGTTTTGAGCCCAGACGGGCGGCGCCGTGTTGCGCTTAGACCGTCTCCACCCTCCATGGGGCAAACACGGTACTTGTGATCAGGCACAGTGGCCAGGCCTTGATCGTGTAACCGGTCACATGGACACCAGCACGTTTGCTGGCGATGGTGGTGGTGGCCCGCCGGTCGGCGCATCGTGTTGGCGATGCACGGCAAAGGGTGAGCTTTGGCAGCTGACCAGAGTGTCCTCGTTCGCTAGGACTGACACCGATATCACAATTCCTAGGGGCAAGAAGCCATGGACGAACAATTGACTGACGGCGAACTTGCGGCCGGGCAACTTGATTTGTCGCTGGAAAACGCCCAGCTGTATGCGGAGTATGCGCCTGGGCCCATGTCGGCTGACACCGAGGTCCGCGTCAGCGGCTTCGCCGAACTGATTGGCGCAGCCGTGGTGGCCGGACATCGCGATGACCAGAACCGGCAGATGTTCGATGACACGTCGCGGCGGTCCCTGTTGATCGACTCGCTGATCAAGGGCCGAGTCTTCGACGACTGCGGCTTGTCCGAGGTCGCCTGCCATCTTCGGCTGCCTAAAGAAGGTCCCTATGTGGTTATCGCAGCCGAGGTTGGCTCTCGGGGTAGTGACCCGCTGCCGGTGATCGAGTCGAAGTTGCGCAGCCTCGATGTGTATTCGGCGTGGCGGCTGTTGCCCGATTGGCAGGTCGGGATCGTGCACGTCGCATCCGAGCAACAACTCGACAAGATTGTCGCTTTGGTATCTCGGACGGCGGTCGACCGCGTCGGGGTGAGCGCGCGATTCAACGATCTGCGCGAGACGCCGCAGGCTTTGCACTTCGCCAAAATGACGCTGCGGGGCCGGCCGCAGCACGCCTCACCGGTCGCGGTTTTCGACGGAACCCTCTTGGCCACCGCCGCGCTCGCCCACCCGGAGGTGATGGTCAAATCCGCCGGCACCGCGTTGGAGTGTTTTGACGACCTCGCCGACGAAGAGCGCGAGATCCTGTTCGAGACGTTTCGGGTATGGCAGGACACTGACGCCTCGGTGGGCGTCGCAGCCGAGCGACTCTGTTGTCACCCCAACACCGTGCGCTACCGGTTGCGCCGAATCGAACAACGGACCGGACGATCCCTCTCGCGCCCACGGGACGTCGCAGAATTATGTTTAGCGTTCGAGGTCTATCGTCGGCTCATTTGATCGCGATGCGCCCAGGCATCGCGTTCTGATGCCGACGAAGCGTCGACGCTGTTCTTGACAACGATGATGGCCGGCGCGATGACTTCTACACTGGAACAGTCAGCGAAGCATTTGAGGACGGAGCCACCGTGTCGGAAGCGCAACCTGCGGAAGGCATTACCCTGCCTCCGGCAACATCCTCGCATCTCGTCGATCGCATACGCGAGATCATCGAACGCCATCGCCTTGAGGATTCCACTGCGGCGACAAGCCATCCGTGTCGCTGTGGGGAAGCGGAGCTATCCGATCATTCGCGTCATTTGGCCCAGGAGATCGTTGCGAGATTGGGTCTGCGGCCGGAGAGGGCTGCCAATACTAAGGACGAGATCCGTTACGTGAGTGCATGGTTCGATGATGTGCTGACAAAATTGGAAGGTGCTGAGTAGGGCACCAGCCGCCTCGGCGGCCACGCGCACAAATGACAGTGCAGTGTGACGTTGTTCGATGTCCCGCATGTTGGCAGTGGGCCGTCACACCAAAGCGGCCAGGTTGTTGTTGTTGACGACATTGTCATGCGAGGCCGTCGAGAGGACGATTGGAAACCCACGACAAGCCCACAACCAGCCATCTCAAGCACTTCCCGGAGGCACACCGTGACCGCCCTGAGCACCAATCTTGTCGCATCAAAAGATCACCACGCTGACCGCGTTGCGCTGCGATGCGACGATCTGCAGTTCACTTTCGCCGAATTCGACGCCGCAGCGGCCCGCGTCGCGACGCTGCTGGAACAGGCCGGAGTCGAGCCGGGCGATCGGGTGGGAGTGATGCTACCCAACACGCCGGCATTCGCCATCGCGTTCTACGGGATCATGTACCGTGGTGCCGTCGCGGTCCCGATGAACCCGCTGCTCAAGGCTCGCGAGGTCGCCTATTACCTGTCTAATAGCGGCGCCAAGGCGTTGTTCGCGACGCCGGCCTTCGCCGACGAGGCCACCGCCGGGGCCGCCGAGGTGCGCGCACGCTGCTGGGTGGTCGATGACGCCGCGCTGATGAAGTTGATCGCCGACCTGCCGGAGCATTTTCCGGTGGAACGCGCCGACGATGACGTCGCGGTCATCCTGCACACCTCCGGCACCACCGGGAAGCCCAAGGGTGCCATGCTCACCCATGGCAACCTGGGCCGTAACGCTGAGGTCAGCGTCCGCACACTCGTCGAAACCGGCCCGGACGACGTGGTGATGGGCTGCTTGCCGCTGTTTCACGTGTTCGGTCTGACCTGCGGGCTCAACGGTTCCGTCCTCGCGGGCGCGATGTTGACCCTCATGCCCCGATTCGACCCCCGCAAGGCTCTTGAGGTGATCGAGCGTGACGCCGTCACCGTGTTCGAGGGCGTGCCGACGATGTACTCGGCGCTGCTAAGCGTGGCGGGAGAGGCCAAGCCAGAAGCGACGCGGAGTTTGCGTACCTGTGTTTCAGGTGGCGCGGCGCTCCCCGTCCAGGTCCTCGCCGACTTCGAAAAAGCTTTCGGCTGCACCGTTCTCGAGGGCTATGGGCTATCCGAGAGTTCTCCGGCGGCCGCCTTCAACCATCCGAACCGGCCCCGCAAGGCGGGCTCGATCGGCACCCCGATCCAGGGTGTCCAGATGCGGGTGGTCGACCTGGACGGAGTTGAGGTTCCGCAGGGGGACACCGGCCAAATCCAGATCCGCGGCCACAACGTGATGAAGGGCTACTGGAACCTTCCCGACGCCACCAAGGACACGATCACCGCCGATGGCTGGCTCAATACCGGCGATGTCGGACGCATCGACGAAGACGGCTATTTCTACATCGTCGACCGGACCAAAGACATGATCATTCGCGGCGGGTACAACGTCTACCCACGCGAGATCGAGGAAGTGCTCTACGAGCACCCCGCGGTGGCCGAAGCCGCCGTCATCGGCATCCCGCACGACTCCCTTGGTGAGGAGGTCGGTGCAGCAGTCGCTCTCAAGAAGGGAGCCACGGCCACGCCCGACGAGCTGCGCGACTACGTCAAAGCCCGGGTGGCCGCTTACAAGTATCCGCGCCTGGTTTGGCTGGTCGACGCTCTGCCCAAAGGCCCGACCGGCAAGCTGCTGAAGCGTGAAATCACCGTCCCGACAAGTGAAAGCACGCGATAACTATGGCTAAACCCTCGAATCCCTCGGCTCCCGTGGCCAAAGTCGACGAATTGGCCGCACCGCTCGACCTGCTTCTTACCAGCGCCACCAAGCCCTTCGCCAGCCGAATGATGCCGAACGCCACGTGGGCGCGCTTCGGTGCCAACCTCGCCCAGCACCCGGGTGCCGTGGCTGACCGGGTCGGCACCCTCACTCGTGAGCTCGGCGCCATCGCGGCGGGCAAGTCCCACCGTGTCCCGGCGCGAGCCGACAAACGCTTCAGCGACCCCGCGTGGCAGCAGAATCCGCTGCTGCACCGAATAATGCAGGCCTACCTCGCCGGCGCCGAGACCGCCGAGGGTCTCCTCGACGACGCGCAGCTAGATTGGCGCGACAACGAGAAGATGCAGTTCGTCGTCGACAACCTTGTGGAGGGCCTCGCGCCCACCAACAACCCGCTGATCAGCCCGCTGGGCTGGAAGGCGCTGATCGACACCGGCGGTCTGAACGCAATACGGGGGGCGAGGGCCTTCGCCCGAGACATGCTGTCGAGGCCTCGCGTGCCGGCCATGGTCGAGCCCGACGCCTTCGCGGTGGGGGAGACCGTGGCCATCACCAAGGGGGCGGTGGTGCTGCAGACCTCGATGTTCGAACTGATTCAATACGCCCCGCAGACACCGAAGGTGCGCACGATCCCGTTGCTCATGGTGCCGCCGGTGATCAACAAGTTCTACATCATGGATATCGCGCCCGGGCGCAGCATGATCGAGTACTTCGTCCAGCAGGGCCAACAGGTCTTCGTCATCTCATGGCGCAACCCGCAAGCGCGCCACCGGGATTGGGGCTTCGACGCCTACGGCGCGGCCATCGTGGAGGCGATGGACGCGGTGCAGAAAATCGCCGGGACCGACAGCACCCACCTGCTGGCCACCTGCTCGGGCGGCATCCTGGCGGCGATGACGGCGGCCCACCTCGGTGACATCGGTGAGGGCGATCGGGTCGCGGGCCTCAACCTGGCGGTCACCGTGCTGGACGAGACCCGGGCCGGGTTCGCGGCCGCGGCGATGAGCGACCGCGCGGCGCAGGCGGCGATTCGGGTGTCGGGTAGGAAGGGCTACCTCGACGGGCGTGATATGGCGGAGATGTTCGCGTGGCTGCGGCCCACCGACCTGGTGTGGCGGTATGTGGTGAACAACTACGTACAGGGTCGCAAGCCGGCCCCGTTCGACGTGTTGTTCTGGAACGCCGACACCACCCGGATGACCGCCGCCCTGCACCGCGACCTGGTGCTGATGGGGCTGCATAACGCGCTGGTCACCCCTGGTGCGATCAGTATGTTGGGCAGCCCGGTCGACCTGGGCAAGATCACCTCCGACGCCTACGTCGTCGGTGGCGTCGCCGACCACATCTGTCCGTGGCAAGCCACCTATCGCAGCGCACGCCTGCTGGGCAGCAAGGACAACCGATACGTGCTGTCCACCAGCGGTCACATCGCGGCACTGGTCAACCCGCCCGGCAACCCGAAGGCGTCATACCGGACCGGTCCGGTCGATGCCGAAGATCCGCAAGAGTGGCTGGACTCGGCGCAGCAGTTCGCTGACTCCTGGTGGCCGGACTACGTGGCCTGGTTGGCCGAGCGCAGCGGCACCGAGGTCGACGCTCCGAAAACTCTTGGCGGAGAGGATCTGCCACCGCTGGGTCCCGCTCCGGGCAGCTATGTGATGGAGAAATGAGCATGCCTAGCGCGTCGCAACGCCGCAGGGCGCTCATGGTGGCATCGGAAAGCACGATTGGTGAGGAGCGCTACGTCAACGCGGGCGGGCAGCGGATCCGGGTGAACGTGCGCCACGGAACCGGCGTGCCCCTCGTGTTGTGTAACGGCATCGGGGCCAGCCTGGAAGTACTCGATCCGCTGGTGGAGCAGCTGAATCCGGAGTCGACGATAGTCAGATTCGACGTCCCCGGGACCGGAGGATCGCCCACCTCCCTGCTGCCCTACGGGTTTCCCTACCTTGCCTGGGTGCTGGGCCGGGTGCTGTCCAAGCTGGGAATAGGGGTGGTGGATGTACTCGGGCTGTCCTGGGGAGGCGCTCTTGCACAGCAGTTCGCCTTCCAGAACCCGCGCCGGTGCCGGCGCCTGGTACTCGCGGCCACCGGCACCGGCGCGCTGATGGTCCCCGCTCACCCAAGGATTCTGGCGAAAATGGTTACACCGCGCAGGTTCTCGGATCCCGACTACGCCGCATCCATTGCCGGTGAGCTGTACGGCGGTACCGTCCGCGCTCATGGTGAAGACGTGGCGCGACTGTTCTTACGGCAATTGCACGCCGGGTCGAAGATCGGTTACCTGCACCAGCTTCTCGCAGGTGCGGGATGGACCAGCCTGTTCGCCTTGCCCGCGGTGCGGCAGGAGACGTTGATCGTAGCGGGCACGGATGACCCGATCATCCCGGTAGCCAACGCGCACATCATGAACGCGCTGCTGCCTCACTCACGGCTGCACCTGCATTCCGGCGGGCACATCGACCTCGTCCACAACGCGGCCGAACTCGCTCCCGTCATCAACACATTTCTGCGCGACCCGGGGGAGCGACCGTGAGCCAGCCGTTCCCGTCGTAGCGTGTACTCGGCGACGTCACGCCCTACGGAATCCTGTTGGAGCACAACGGTGGCCGGTTCGCCGCCGACGCCCCCGGCGGGTAGGAAGGGACACGCCGTGAATCCTCGGGCCTTACGTTTCCTCTATGAGGCGCTCTCCAGCATCGGGTTGAACCCGTCACTCAAGGCGGCCGACGTCCCCGACACCTGGCTCGTCCAATACGTGGAGGGGCCCCATCGACTCGAGCCGGGCCGGGTCCTCGACCTCGGCTGCGGCACGGGACGAAACACCCGCTACTTCGCCTCCCATGGCTGGGACGCGGTCGGCATCGACATGCTCGGCCGCGCCATCGACGAGGCGCGCTCCCAAGCCGTCGGCGCCGCCGCGAAAGCGCGCTTCCTGCAGGGCGACGTGACCAGACTCGGTCAGCTCGACATCGGCGATGGGTTCGGCCTGATCGTCGACAGCGGCTGCTACTACGGTCTATCCGGCGACCAGCGGGACGGCTATGCCGAGGGCGTCACCCGCGTCGCCGCCCCCGGGGCCGTGCTGGTCATGGCCGGTTTCACGAGAATCCCCGGCATCATCGCCGGGATCTCGGAGGACGATCTGCGCAACCGCTTCGGCGATTGGGAACTACGCACCAGCGCTCCTGTTCCGATCGACGATCTGATGCGCCACACGCGTATCCCTTTTCCCTTGAAGGCGGCGCTGCGGACTGGGCGGCTCCACGTCCATCGGTTCGAGCTGGCCAAGAGGGCCTGAGCGCCAACTGCTACGCTCGCGGTCCGCTACGCCAGGATGTCCGCCGTGATCGCGCCGGTGAGCCGGATCAAATCCTGTGGTGAAACAGCGACATCCCAGCCGCGCCGGCCTGCGCTGCAGTACACCAGCTCAAAGGCGAGCGCACCGGCGTCGACGACCGTGGGCAGGCGCTTGCGCTGCCCGAACGGCGAAACGGCGCCCACCACATAACCGGTGACCCGCTCGGCGGCCGCGGGCTCGGCCATGCTGGCTTTGGCCACCCCCAGCGCCGCGGCGGCCGCCTTCAGCGAAAGCCTTGCCGACGCCGGCACTATCGCGACGGCCAGCCCGCCGGGCACCGCGATAACCAGGGTCTTGTAGATCTGCTCCGGCGCTATGCCGCCCGCTTTGGTCAGCGCGTGGACGGCCTCGACGCCGAACGAGGGTTCTCGTGGATCGTGATCGAACTTCACGATCTGGTGCGGCACACCGGCTTTGACGAGTGCGGCGATGCCGGGTGTGGCGGCCCCCACCACGTTAGGGCTGGGTGTACCCCGGCGGGTTGACGCCCTCCACCCAGAAGTCGACGCCGAGCTGCCCACCCGGCACACAGTCGTACACCGACAAGTCGGTGACGCCCGAATCGACCAACACGTCCTCGCACAGCAGCGTGTTGCCGGTGTACTCGCGGGCGGGCTTGTTGAGGATGACG
>DASXMA010000240.1:0-8331 GCA_036495965.1 Mycobacterium sp. | reverse complement strand
CCGCGCAGTCAGCAAGCAGGCCACGACATCAACTACATCTCGCTGAACGGGATCCTGCACGCCATCGGCCGGGCGAACGAGCGGCCGGTGCCGCCGCTGAACCTGGTCGGTGACTTCGGCGGCGGCTCGATGTTCTTGCTGGTCGGCATCCTGTCCGCGCTATGGGAGCGGCAACGCTCGGGCAAGGGGCAGGTCGTTGACGCCGCGATGGTCGACGGCTCGAGCGTGCTGATCCAGATGATGTGGCAAATGCGCGCCTCCGGCATGTGGACTGACGAGCGTGGCACCAACATGCTCGACGGTGGTGCGCCTTACTACGACACCTACGAGTGTGCAGACGGCCGCTACGTCGCCGTCGGCGCCATCGAGCCCCAGTTCTATGCGGCCATGCTGGCCGGGCTCGGTCTGGACGCCGCCAACCTGCCGCCGCAGAACGACGCCACCCGCTGGCCTGAACTGCGGGCGGTGCTGACCGATGCGTTCGCGGCCCACGATCGTGATCACTGGACGAAGGTGTTCGCCGATTCCGACGCCTGTGTCACGCCGGTGCTGGCATTCGGCGAGGTGCACACCGAGCCGCACATCACCGAGCGGAACACCTTCTACGAAGTCAACGGCGGTCTGCAGCCGATGCCCGCTCCGCGGTTCTCACGGACGGTGCCTGATACACCACGGCCCGCGTCGACGGTGACCGATGCCGAAGCCATACTCCAGGACTGGGTATAGTCCCCAACCAACTGGTTGGCAGGATCGGTTGGACGGTAGGGAAGGACTCGGATGGAGATCAAAGACGCCGTAGCAGTCGTTACCGGAGGTGCGTCGGGTCTAGGCCTGGCCACCACCAAGCGGCTGCTGGACGCCGGCGCACACGTGGTGGTGCTGGACCTGCGAGGCGAAGACGCGGTTCGCGAGCTCGGCGATCGCGCGCGTTTCGCGCAGGCTGATGTCACCGACGAGGCCGCCGTCAGCAGCGCGCTGGACACGGCCGAAACGATGGGCACGCTGCGAATCTTGGTCAACTGCGCCGGCACCGGCAACGCCATCCGGGTGCTCAGCAAGGACGGCGTCTTCCCGCTGGACGTGTTCCGCAAGATCGTCGACATCAACCTGGTCGGCACCTTCAACGTGCTGCGGCTGGCGGCCGAGCGAATCGCAAAGACCGAACTGATCGGTGAAGAACGTGGCGTCATCATCAACACCGCCTCGGTGGCGGCGTTTGATGGCCAGATCGGGCAGGCTGCCTACTCGGCGTCCAAGGGCGGCGTGGTCGGTATGACGTTGCCGATCGCCCGCGACTTGGCCAGCAAGGCAATCCGGGTCGTGACGATTGCCCCGGGTCTGTTCGACACCCCGCTGCTGGCAGGGCTGCCGGAACCGGCCAGGGAATCGCTGGGCAAGCAGGTGCCGCACCCGTCGCGGCTGGGCAATCCCGACGAATACGGGGCACTGGCCGTGCACATCGTCGAAAACCCGATGCTCAACGGCGAGGTGATCCGGCTGGACGGCGCCATCCGCATGGCGCCTCGCTGACGGGCGCGCCGGGATCCGTCAGCGGACAAAAAGAAAGAAAGCCCTCCGCGTGCGGAGGGCTGACTTGGAAACAAGAACGAAGTTATCGACGGAACCATCGGGTGATGGCGGGTTCGGCCATAAGTAGCCGCGCGAGCATGCTCATGGCGGTCAGCTTGCCGTAGGCAGCGGGTGCGAGTCTTCGAACTGCTCGGAGGTCTCCCCTTCCACCAGCATGTCGCCGTGGTAGAGGGCCTCGAAGTCAGCCTTGATGACGTCGGCACTCGAGTCGTCGATCCACATGACAATGAGCGTATGGGCCGCCATTAAGGAATCTTTGAGTCACGATTCGGAAAATGGTGGCAATTTACTGGCCGGTAGCTTTGCCGGCCGTTGCGGGCTGGTTCGACCGATTCCAGGTCAATTTCGTAGCCAAACCGCTTCCGGAGAGGGTTCGCATCCCGCCTTGCAACTTGCAAACTGTGTCGAACCATCCGGGGCCCACACCCGTATCTAGGGAAAGGTGTTATTGGGCACCTGTAACTTATCGCCGATAAGTTACCGCGGATATGGTGCGGGCATTGGGATCGGCACCGGCGGCGGAAGGACTCCAACGTGCTGCAGGCGATCGCTCGAATGGCCATTGCGGCCCCGCGACGAATCATCGCCGCAGCCGTTCTAGTGATGGTGGCGGCTGCGATCTTCGGCGTACCAGTCGCCAAGAGCCTGTCTGCCGGCGGCTTTCAAGATCCGACCTCGGAGTCGGCCCATGCCAACCAGCTGTTGAGCGAGAAGTTCGGACAAAGCGACCAGCAGATGCTGATCCTGGTGATCGCCCCCGCGGGCGCCCGTAGCGATCGGGCCCGTCAGGTCGGCACCGACATCGTGGGCCAACTCGAGCGGTCACCGCAGGTGTTCAATGTGTCCTCGGCGTGGACTGCGCCCCCACAGGCGGCCGCCAATCTGGTCAGCACCGACGGCAAGTCCGGGTTGATCGTCGCCAACCTCAAGGGCGGCGAGAACAACGCACAGAAGTACGCCAAAACCCTGGCTGAGAAAGTCGTCCACGACCGGGACGGCGTCACCGTCCGAGCCGGCGGCTCGGCGATGGAGTACGCGCAAATCAACCAGCAGAACCAGCGTGACCTGCTGCTGATGGAAGCGATCGCGATCCCGCTTAGCTTCCTGGTGCTGGTCTGGGTATTCGGTGGGCTGCTGGCGGCGGCGCTACCGATGGCCTTGGGCGGGCTGGCCATCGTTGGTTCGATGGCGGTGCTGCGGCTCGTCACCTTCACCACGGACGTGTCGTTCTTCGCGCTCAACCTGAGCACCGCTCTGGGCCTGGCCCTGGCCATCGACTACACCCTGCTGATCATCAGCCGCTACCGTGACGAGCTGGCCGACGGCGCCACCCGAGACGAGGCACTGATCCGGACCATGGCCACCGCCGGCCGCACCGTGCTCTTCTCGGCGACCACCGTCGCGTTGTCGATGGCTGTGATGGTGCTGTTCCCGATGTACTTCCTGAAGTCATTCGCCTACGCCGGCGTCGCCACCGTGGCCTTCGTCGCCGCCGCGGCCATCGTGGTGACACCGGCCGCGATCGTGCTGCTGGGGTCGCGATTGAACTCGCTGGATGCGCGCCGGCTCGTGCGTCGCGTGCTGCGCCGCCCCGATCCGGTGCGCAAGCCGGTCGAGCGGATGTTCTGGTATCGGTCGACCAAGTTCGTCGTGCGCCGCGCCGCGCCGATCGCGTTGGCAGTCGTAACGCTGCTGGTACTTCTCGGGGCTCCGTTCCTCGGGGTGAAGTGGGGTTTCCCGGACGACCGAGTGCTGCCGCGTTCGGCGTCGTCGCATCAGGTCGGTGACCAGCTGCGCACGGACTTCGCCGACGACTCGGCGATGGCTGTGCCCGTTGTCGTTCCCGACGCCCGCGGTCTGAGCCCGGCCGATCTTGACCGCTACGCCGCCGATTTGTCTCGAGTGCCCGAGGTGGCGTCGGTGACCGCCCCGACTGGGGCGTTCGCGGCGGGTAACCGGGTCGGACCGCCTGCTGCGGCCACCGGGCTGACCGGTGGCAGCGCATTCTTCACCGTCGCCAGCACCGCCCCACTGTTCTCACAGGCCTCCACCACCCAGCTCGACCGCTTGCACGCCGTACCTGGGCCGGCCGGCCGATCCGTTGAGATGACCGGGCTTGCACAGATCAACCACGACAGCGTCGAGGCCATCATGACGCGACTGCCGCTGGTGCTGGGGCTCATCGCTGCCATCACGTTCGTGCTGCTGTTCCTGCTCACCGGCAGCGTGGTGCTGCCGCTGAAGGCGCTGATTTGCAACGTGCTGTCGCTGACGGCGGCGTTCGGTGCGCTGGTGTGGATCTTCCAAGACGGCCATCTCGGTGCACTGGGGACAACCCCCAGCGGGACATTGCAGGCCAACATGCCGGTATTGCTGTTCTGCATCGCGTTCGGGCTGTCCATGGACTACGAGGTGTTCCTGGTGTCCAGGATCCGCGAGTTTTGGCTGGACTCCGGGGGCATGTCGGCGACCTCGAGCGCGCGCCAGGCTCGTACTGCCGTCGACGAGAGTGTGGCTCTCGGGCTGGCTCGCACCGGCCGGGTGATCACCGCGGCTGCCCTGGTGATGTCGATATCGTTCGCCGCACTGATCGCCGCCCAGGTGTCGTTCATGCGGATGTTCGGCATTGGCCTGACCCTGGCCGTGTTTGCGGATGCCACTTTGGTGCGGATGGTCCTGGTTCCGGCGTTCATGCATATGCTCGGCCGGTGGAATTGGTGGGCGCCCAAGCCGCTGGTGCGGCTGCACGACCGGTTCGGCATCAGCGAGCGAACAGCCCAAGAGGTCGCACCCGTCGAGCCGACCGAGATCCCGGTACAACACGATGGGCACCCGATCCGAGAGTCGGTGACGAACGTTGGTTAGCGTGCCGATAGATGGTCTTCGTCGCACCAGAGCCCCCCGTGGATCCGGCGATCTGCTCCGTGAGGAGATTCTGGAAGCGGCCACCGAACTGCTGCTAGAAACCGGGCACGCCAGGTCGGTATCGATCCGTTCGGTGTCACAACGCGTCGGCGTCACGCCGCCGTCGATCTACCTACATTTCGCAGACAAAGATGCGCTGATGGACGCGGTTTGTGCCTGTTACTTCGAAAAGCTCGATCTGGAAATGCAACGGATAGCCGCTGAGCACACCTGTTCGGTCGAGGTACTACGCGCCCAAGTGCTGGCCTATGTCCGGTTCGCCACCGAAACCCCCGAGTTATACCGGATCGCCACGATGGGAGAGTGGCGGTCCGGAAGCAACATCGATATGACGCTGGAGAGCTCGGCGTTCAAGCACATGCGCGGCACCGTGCTCAAGTTGATGCAAGACGGTGTCTACCAGCCCGGCGACCCGGCCGCCGTCGCCCTAGAGCTCTGGAGCGCGGCGCACGGGGTGGCGGCCATGTTGATCGCCAAGCCGCACTTGCCATTTGGCGATGCCGAGGAGTTCGCTGATCGGGTGCTGTGCTCAGTCTTCTGCGGGCGACTGGTAATTGGGCTTTTCAGCCCGGGTGCCACCCACCAGCAGTTGGTGAAATGGGTGACGGCACATCGACAGTCGGAGGATTCGTCTGTATGAGACCTATGCTGGGGCCTGTCTGAGTCGGAAGGACGCGCATGGCACCAGTAGCGGGACCAGCGATCGACAGTCCGTTCTTCGCCTGGATCTGGCCCTTGGTGGCCACCCGCGAAGCAGAGGCAGTGCGGGCCCTCCGCCGCGAGAATGTGGCCGGCTTGTCGGGCCGGGTGCTGGAAGTCGGAGCGGGTATCGGGACGAACTTCGCCCTCTATTCGGATTCCGTCAAGGAAGTGGTGGCCCTAGAGCCCGAGCCGCGGCTGGCCGCTCGGGCCCGCACCGCAGCCGCGGCCGCGCCCATTCCTATCAGCGTGACCGGAGAGACCGCGGAGACGTGCGGCGGCGGGAAGCCGTTTGACGTTGTCGTGTGCTCACTAGTGCTGTGTTCGGTGCAAGACCCCGCCATGGTGCTGGGGCGTCTTTATTCGTTGCTGCGCCCGGGTGGGGAGCTGCGATATCTCGAGCACGTGGCCAGCGCCGGTGCGCGGGGCCGGTTGCAGCGTTTCGCCGACGCGACCCTGTGGCCCAGGCTGTTTGGCAACTGTCATACCCATCGCGATACCGAGCGCGCGGTCCTCGACGCGGGATTCGAGGTGGGCACTTCGCGGCGGGAGTGGACGCTGCCGGCCTGGGCGCCGCTGCCGGTGTCGGAGTTGGCGCTGGGCCGGGCGCGCAGGCCCTAGCGTTTGCGTGGAGTTAGTTCTAGCAGGGCGGGCAGCCGCTGCAGCAGCCCGGGCAACGCCTGGCTCGCAGTCTCGCGGAGACTGAGGGTAGCGGCGCCGGTGAGCGGCGTGGGTTCGGGGTTGACCTCGATCACCACCGTGCCGCGGGACAGCGCCAGATCTGGTAGCCCGGCCGCCGGGTACACCACCGCCGAGGTGCCCACCACCACCATCACATCGGCAGCCTCGGTCGCTTCGACCGCGCGCTGCCACGGCTCCTCGGGCAACGGCTCACCGAACCACACGATGTCGGGCCGAATCAGGCCGCCGCAACGCCGGCAGACCGGCGGTTGGACCTCCAGCGCCGGTTCCGGCATCTCCGGCAACATGCCTGTATAAGGCATATCGCAACGCGCACAACGGAATTCGAAAAGGCTGCCATGTAAATGGTGCACCGCGGTGCTGCCGGCGCGCTCGTGCAAGTCGTCGACGTTCTGGGTGACGACACTGACATCGACATGGTCCTGCCAGTCGGCGATGGCCCGGTGGCCCGCATTGGGTTCGACGTCGGCCACCAGGTAATGGCGCCACAAGTACCATCCCCAGACCCGTTCGGGGTTATTGCGCCAGCCTTGGGTGCTGGACAGCTCGTAAGGATCGAAGCGGGCCCACAACCCGTTTTTGTCGTCGCGAAATGTCGGCACGCCGCTCTCCGCGGAGATTCCCGCGCCGCTGAGCACCGTCACTCGCATCCCACCAACATAGCGGTGTGTGGGTGATACTGGATACGTGGAGCTGGCGGAATGGTTGAAGGTCGACCTGAAGGCGGGCAAGCCGTTGTTCGACCAGCTCCGGACGCAGGTCATCGATGGAGTTCGCGATGGCGCGTTGCCGCCCGGCACCCGATTGCCGACCGTGCGTGAGCTGGCCGGCCAACTTGGCGTAGCCGTCAATACGGTTGCCCGCGCATACCGGGAGCTGGAAACCGCGGCCATCGTCGAAACCCGGGGTCGCTTCGGCACTTTCGTCGCCCGCTACGACCCAACCGACGCGGCGATGGCGGCCGCGGCCCGGGAATACGTCCGCGTGGCTCGAGGACTGGGGCTGGACAAGGCCGATGCGTTGCGCTACATCGAGGACGTGCCCGACGATCAAGAGTCGCGCTAGCCGAATCCCAGCAGCGTAAAGCACGGCCGCAGCGGGGCGAGAAAGCGCTTGCGGTACGTGGTCGACAGGGCGGCGTTGAACATCCGGCCACGTCCCGGGGGCAGGTCGAACAGCATCTGACCGCCGGGAAACCTCCTGGCGCACTGGGCGATTAGTCCCGGCGGCTGCTCGGGCTGTAGATACACCAGCAGTCCCTCGGCGGTGATGAACACCCCGCCGGACGGGTCTACCGATTCCATCCAGCTGTAATCCAATGCGGACTGGGCACGGGTCGACACCCGCGGCGACGCGGGAAAGCAACCGGCTGCGGACATCGACGACTTCCGGCAGATCGACTGTAAGCCACCGGAATTGGCCGTCAGGAATGGCTGCTTCCAACCGTGGCCGCTCACCGCAACACCTTATCCAGGGTGCGCAGGTTGCGAGTAGTGGTCGACGATTTGTAGCGCGGCTTGCCCATCGTCTTACCGATCGTGCTGTCCAGGGTGCTCCCCTTGGGAACCTGCCAATAGACGACGCCGTTGCCGCGGCTGATCTTCTCGTCGGAGCCGACTTTGCCTCTCAGCGCGGCGAGTTCGTCGAGCACTGCGGGGTCGGCGACGAACGTGACGTAGGACTGATACCCGTCGACCTCGCGCTCGAAGGGATAGGCGTCGACGACGGCACGCACCGTGTCGATGTCGTAGGCCAGCACCCACGCGTCGTAACCGAATCTCGCGCGCAAGGCGGTTTCGGCTTTCTTGCGCACCGCGGCGACCTTGGCGGATGACTCCAGCAGCACATTGCCGCTGGCCAAGATGGTGCGCACATTGTTAAATCCTGCGTCGGTCAGCGCAGCCGCGACTTCGGCCATCTTGAGATTGACACCGCCGACGTTGACACCCCGCAAGAAGGCCGCGTAGTTGGTCATGTTCCGATTCCACCAGGTTGGGTCGCAACATGGACAGGGAGTGCCCTGCTGCGCACACGACGTAGGCTTTTGGCATGGGACGCCAAGTCTTCGACGACAAACTGTTGGCCGTGATCAGTGGGAACTCCCTCGGGGTGTTGGCCACCATCAAGCGGGACGGACGCCCCCAGCTGTCGAACGTGAGTTATCACTTCGATCCGCGCGACCTGGCCGTACGGATATCCATCACCGAGCCGCGGGCCAAGACCCGTAATCTGCGGCGCGACCCGCGGGCATCGCTGTTGGTCGACGCCGACGATGGATGGTCGTATGCCGTGGCCGAGGGCACGGCGGAACTGACGCCCCCGCCCGGCGCGCCCGACGACGATACCGTCGAGGCGCTGATTGCCTTGTATCGCAACATCGCCGGCGAACATCCGGACTGGGACGAGTACCGCGAG
>DASXMA010000239.1:0-2290 GCA_036495965.1 Mycobacterium sp. | reverse complement strand
GGGTTGTCGAAGGCGGGTTGAGCCAGCGCCTCGAGTTCGATGGCGGCCTGGCCTTCGTAGTCGATCCGGTGCCGCACGTCGAGCAGCGAGGCAACGGCGTCGAACAGCCTGCCCACGCTCGAACACGGCACACATCCGATTCCGCTCTCCAATTGCGAGCGGGTGAGCCGTAATTCGTCGGGCGTTGCCGCGGCGACCGGCGCCAGATCCGGGGTCCAGTCGATATCGGCCATCCACAACTGAGACAGCGCCATCCGCCACGGATTACGCACCGCGGCGTCGCCACCGGGCAGCGGCACCGGCAGCAGGTGGCCGGCGCGCACGAAACGGTGGCTGTCGGTACCGAGCGCGACAATCTCGCCACCCCAAATGGTCCGGTCGCAGCCGTAGCCGGTGCCATCGAAGGAGACGCCGACGATGGGTTCGCCGATCCGCCCGTGCTCGGCCAGCAGTGACACCACGTGCGCGTGGTGGTGCTGGACCAGATCCAGCGGTCGATCGCCGGCGTTGCGTTCCGCCCAGGCTCGGGTGTGATACCCGGGATGCAGGTCGGCGGCCAGTCGCATTGGCTCGCCGCGGATTTCGCTGAGCTGGCCCACCGCACGCTCGAACGCCCGCAGCGTCTCCCAGGTGGCCATGTCACCGATGTGCCCGGACATGTAGGCGCGCGAGCCGTCGGTGAGGCAGAAGGTGTTTTTCAACTCGCCGCCCACTGCCAGCACCGCCGGGCCCACACGGTTGATGTCGACCGGCAGCGGCGCATAGCCGCGGGATCGGCGGATCGGCAGTTCCCGGCCGTCGATGACGCGCACCACCGAGTCGTCACACGGCACATGAATTGGCCGGTCGTGGTCGAGCAGGGCGTCACAAAGTCCGCCAGGCACGGTAGCCCCCCAGTTACCGGGCCCGGTAGCTCGCAGAAGTCGTTGCCGCACATCGTCGTTGGTGAAGCAGATGGGTTCGTCGGAACGGTTGGCGCTGGTCAGCACCAGCGCGTCGGGCACCCGGTCGGCGCCGCCGGGCACGGGTGCCAGCAGCAGGTGATGGATGGGGGAGTAGGGCAGCATCAGCCCGAGCAGCGGGCTGCCGGGCGCAACGGCGTCGGCGACCGGCGCGTCAAGGCGGCGTCGCAGCAGCACTATCGGGCGGGCAGGACCCGACAGCACCGCGGCCTCGGTGTCGTCGATGTGGGCGTAGCGGCGCGCGATGTCCAGGTCGCGGACCAACATGGCGAAGGGCTTGGCGCCCCGGGCCTTTCGTGCTCGCAGCGCGCCGACCACTGTTTCGTCGTCGGCGGCGCAGGCCAGGTGGTAGCCGCCGATGCCCTTAATGGCAACCACCGCGCCCGCCGCCAGCGCCCGTTGGGTGGCCGCCAGCGCCGCGTCTGAGCCATTCACTCGCCCGGCCGGCGACCAGAACCACAGCGACGGCCCGCAATCGGGGCATGCGATCGGCTGGGCGTGGAACCGGCGATTCGCCGGATCGTGGTATTCGGCCGCGCATCGCTCACACATGCCGAATGCCGACATGGTGGTGGCCGGGCGGTCGTATGGCAATTCGCGGATGATGGTGAATCGCGGCCCGCAGTTGGTGCAGGTGACAAACGGGTGCCGGTAACGCCGGTCGTGCGGGTCGAACAGTTCAGCGACGCAGTCGTCGCACGCCGCGATGTCGGGCGGAATCGGTGTCTTAGCCCCGGTGACCGTTTGGCTTTCCACGATTCGGAACTCGCGCGGGGTCTCGGCCTCGGTTTCCGCCTTATCCAGGGGGATGTCTGTGACGGAGACGGCGCTGATCCGCGCCAGCGGCGGAGCCTCGGCACGCAGCCGGCGACCGAATTCGTCCACGTGTGCGCGTTCGCCCTGCACCTCGAGAAAGACTGCGCCCGAATCGTTGCCGACGAATCCGGCCAGTCCCAGCTCGGTGGCGATCCGGTGGACGAACGGACGAAAACCAACCCCCTGGACGACACCGGTCACAGTGTAGTGCTGCCGAACAACGGTATCGACGCGGTCGGACCGCAGCATCAGGGGGGTGTCGGTCATCTCAACCGCCCCCCGGCCCGACTGTCGGGTCGGGGTCGCCCCGGCCCATCAACTGCAGACCGGCCATCGCCTGGTCGGCCCCGGCCCGGTCCGTCTTCTCAACGACGAAGCCCATGTGGATGATCACCCAGTCGCCCGGCGCGAATGTCTCTTCGGGCAACATGCCGACGTTGACCTTGCGCTGCTCGCCGACGACGTCGACCAGTGCGAGCTGTCCCTCGTAACCGTCCAGCATGCTGATCACC
>DASXMA010000238.1:0-2907 GCA_036495965.1 Mycobacterium sp. | reverse complement strand
CTCGCCGCCGGCGAGGACAACCTCGATCGTATCCGGGAGTCGTTGGCCTGGCGCGAGCGCATCGTTCTCGTCCCCCATGACGATCGGTGAACCTCTGTAGTCAACGTCGAGCTCATCCTCTGCGATCGCCTCGTGGTGCCGTGACGATCGCAGAGGCTGAGCTCGACGTTGACTACAGCGGCTCACCGATCGTCACGGGAGACGAGCACGATGCGCTGGCACCTGGCCAACGACTCCCGGATACGATCGAGGTTGTCCGCGCTGGCGGCGAGGTCGGCATGCTGCACCAGCTGACCAACCGCGAAGGCCATACCGCGCTGCTCATGGGTGGATTATCGGTGCCGGGAGAAAGCCTCGCACGACTCGACAGTTCCACACGGGCTCGGAGCGGCACGTTCCTGATCGAAGCGACCATTGTGCTCACGGCCCGGTCCGACGATCAGGATTCGTACGCACGGCTTGCGCCCGCCGCAGCCGACCAGTTGGGCATCGACGGGATCACGCTTCTTGTCATCCGGCCCGACGGACATGTCGGCCTCCGCGCCGACCGCAACCACATCGAGGCTCTGATGGCCTACCACGCGCTGTTGGTGTCAGGCGGAACCTGAGCTGCGCCGGCCAGGCGCGGGCGATCGGCGCGTCCGGATCCGGCGAAGTCAGGCGTCGATCAAATGTAACCAAGGCAGGCGCTCTTCGGGAAAGATGTGCTTCGTTGGCTGAAGTCGCGCGGCTTGATCGATTGCACCGATGTGGAAATGCGTTTCACCCGTTGGCAAGAGCTCGCCTTCGCAGGTCAATGTCGACCCGCAGCGGGCACAAAAACCCCGCCATCGACCGGGCGACGAGTTGAACTTGGTAATCTCACCTTGGGTAACAGTATAAGCGCTGCGGTCGAACGCCGCGAACACGGAGACGGGCGCGCCGCTGTGCTTCCGGCAACTTTGGCAATGGCACCACACAACGGAGTTCGGTTGACCCATGGCGACGAAGCGCACAGCGCCGCACAGGCAGCCGCCTTCGAATTGATCGGTCATGCCAGTCATAATCTGATCCCCTCCATTTCCTCTTGAGTGAGCCGCTCTTTCGTCCTGTCATAGAGCCCCGCCCGTTGGAAGGATAGACCACACGCGCAATACCGCGACTTGGACAGTCAGGGAGGAAGCCATGGGCCAGGTGGACGGCAAGGTCGCGATCGTGACCGGGGGTGCGTCAGGAATTGGCGCGGCATGCGCGACGACCTTGGCGCGTGAGGGCGCCAAGGTCGTCATCACCGACATCGACGATGCCGGCGCGCAGGCGGTGGTGGGTAAGATCGCCGCCGCCGGCGGCGAAGCGATCTGCCTGCACCAGGATGTGAGTATCGAGGAGGACTGGCCCGGTGTGATCGAGGCCACCGAGCGACGGTTTGGGCAACTCAATGTGATGATGGCCAATGCCGGGATCGGCATTCTGTGCAAGGCCATCGAGATGTCGCTGGCCGATTGGCGGCGGCAAACCGCGATCAACCTCGACGGAGTGTTCCTGTCGGTGAAATACGCTGTTCCGGCGATGCGCCGGGCTGGCGGCGGCTCGATCATCATCACGTCGTCGGTGGCCGGCCTTCGCGGATCGGCGGGTTTGGCCGGCTATTGCGCGACCAAAGGCGGCGTGCGCCTCTTCGCCAAAGCCGTCGCGATGGAGTGCGCGGCCGAAGGCGACGGGATCCGGATCAACACAGTGCACCCCGGGGTCATCGATACGCCGATCTGGACAAAGATCTCGACTTCCGCGGGCCGCAACACGCCGATTGACCCGAACGAGGTATCCAGATCGGGGGTCCCGCTCGGCCGGGTCGGGCAGGCACAGGATATCGCCAATGGCGTGCTGTTCCTGGCTTCAGACGCGTCCAGCTACATGACCGGCGCAGAGCTGGTGATTGATGGCGGCATGACTGGCGGCGCGGTCCGGCGCTGGACCTGATTAAGTGATCCGCGCACTGAACGGAGGATTGAACGATGGAGGCAAAAGGTTTTGTCGTACCGCCCGGTCAAGGACGGGTGTGGGAGATGGCAGCGGGTCGGTCGTCGGCGCTCAAACTCTTAGGTGGGGAGACCGGCGAGAGCGTGATGATGTTTGAGGAAACCGCGCCGTCGGGTACTGAGACGACCTATCACCTGCACCACGACAGCGACGAGGTAGCCTACGTGCTCGCCGGCGAGATCACCTTCAAGATCGGCGACGAGGTCACGGTCGGCGGGCCGGGCACCTGCGCCTTCATGCCGCGCGGGCTCGCTCATGCGTGGAAGAACTCGGGTGCCGAGACGGCGCAGGTGCTGTTTCTTTATACCCCGGCCGGGGCGGGCGGGTTCTTCGAGGAGTCGCAGCGGCTGCAGCGCTCCTATCAGTCGTTCGATTCGGAAGACGTCAGAGCGGCGTATCGGCGCCATCGCTGGGAGATCGTCGGGCCGCCACCGCTCTGAGTGACCTGTCATTGCGCGGAGCCGCAGGCGACGAAGCAATCTCGATCGGTGAAGCGAACGACGGGAGGTTGCTCCTCGCCGGAACGACCCGCCAGGGCCGCCTGTCCGCGGGCTCGCAAGGACGCGTGAGAGCGGAACAGCCGAGCGCCGATCGGCTAGTGGCGCGGATCAGACACCTCGAAGATCTCATCGCCCTGCGGGAGCGTAATCCAGGGCTGTTTGCTGCGGGTCCAGATATGCCTTGTCGGTCGCAACCAAGAGGTATCGTCGAGCGTGCCCGCCCGCACGCGGATGACGCCATCCCTCGGCATGATCAAATGTAACCAAGGCAGGCGCTCTTCGGGAAAGATGTGCTTCGTTGGCTGAAGTCGCGCGGCTTGATCGATTGCACCGATGTGGAAATGCGTTTCACCCGTTGGCAAGAGCTCGCCTTCGCAGGTCAATGTCG
>DASXMA010000237.1:0-14108 GCA_036495965.1 Mycobacterium sp. | reverse complement strand
CGCCGAGGCTCAAGCCCAACCCGGTCCCTTCCCGCAATGGTGCCCGGGTGAATTTTGGGACCCGGGCTGGGGCGATAACTGGGACTGGAACGGCTGCCACGACTGGCATCGCGAGGGTTGGGACCGCGACCACCCGGGCGGGCCGGGATGGGACCGTGACCACTCGGGCGGGCCCGGATGGGACCGCGACCACCCGGGCGGGCCGGGATGGGACCGCGACCACCCGGGCGGCCCTTGGCACCCCTGAGCCAACTAGATCCTTGCAATCAAACGCGCCCTGCCGAGGGTCGGCGGGGCGCGTTTGTCTCCCAGCCCGTTTGGTGGCGATCGTCGGCGTGTCAGTCCGAGGTGACACCCAGGGCGGCGTAGACCTCGTTGCTGAGTGCGAGGCTGCGGGGGTCCGCGTTGGACTTCGTGGCATCGAAGCGATTCGCGACATACGCATAGCCGATTCGGTATTCCAGATCGACGAACCCGAATGAGCCACCCAGCCCGCCATGGCCGAAGATCCGCCGGTTGGGTCCGTTCACACCGCGCTGGTTGAGCATGTAGCCCAGGCCCCACCCGTGACCGGCGACCCGGGGTCCCAGTACCAAATCGGTCTCAGAGCCACCCTGGCACACGCGGACCAGGTCCATGTGCTCTCGGCTGAGCAGCTTCTCCTGGGCCAGCGCGTTGTAAAACGTCGCCAGTCCCAGCGCCGACACCTGACCGTTGGTGCCGGGGAACTCGAGCTGGCGCCACAGCTGCAGATCGTGGGAGCCGAGTTCATCATCGGGTGCAAAACCCATCGAGATCGACAATCCCGCTTTGGGGTGTTCGGCCAGGCTGGTCGGGTAGCCGGGGGCTTGCACGTCGGCCAACAGGTCTCGCGCGTGAGGCTTGTTCACCCGCTCGGCACAGCGGCGTTGTTCGGCGGGGGACAAGCCAATGTGGACGTCGGCGCCGATAGGCTCGGCGATCTCGGTGCGAAGGTACTGGCCGATCGTGCGACCGGTGATTCGGCGGAACACCTCGCCGACGATGAAACCGAAGGTGGTCATGTGGTAGCCCTGGGCGGTGCCCGGCTCCCACCACGGTTCGGCGGCAGCCAGCTGCTCGCAGACGAAGTCCCAGTCGGCGACCTTTTCCCAACTCATTCGGATGCGTGGCCCGATCACGCCGGATCGGTGGCCCATCACCATGGCCAAGGTGATGTCCTGCTTGCCAGCCTGCGCGAACTCGGGCCAATAGCGCGCTACCGGCGCCTGCAGGTCCAGTTCACCGCGGTCGGCGAGCTGATGGATGCAGGTGGCGGAGAGTCCCTTGGTGCCGGAGAGCACTGTGGTGAGGGTGTCCTGCCGCCACGGGCGAGTGCCCGCCGCGTCAGCCGAGCCACCCCACAGATTGACGACGAGGTCGCCTTCGACCCACACGGCAACGGCTGCGCCGACCTCGTGCCGCAGCGCAAAGTTACGCTCGAACGCATCGCGTACGCCGACGAAGTTCGACGCGCATGAGCCCTTGATATCGACGTCGCTCATGGCGCCTTTCTGTCGAGCATTTGCCTAGCCCGAGCGGGCGACGGGAATCGAACCCGCGTAGCTAGTTTGGAAGACTAGGGCTCTACCATTGAGCTACGCCCGCATTTATTAGTCGAGCGGAACTGTATCTGGCGGCGAACATCAAATCTAATCGAAGCGGGTTTGTTATCCCTCCGTGAGGTGGGTGAGGTCGCTGCGCAGCCAGTGCTGTCGGGCCGTAGGATCGCGAGGTCAGCGCGGGGTGTAGCGCAGCTTGGTAGCGCATCCGCTTTGGGAGCGGAAGGCCGCAGGTTCAAATCCTGTCACCCCGACCAGCCGCCAGTAACGACCACCGAGGAGCACCCCCCGTGAAGAGCAGCGTCGAGCAGTTGAGCCCCACCCGGGTGCGCATCAATGTGGAGGTGCCGTTCACCGAGCTCGAGCCCGATTTCCAGCGTGCTTACAAAGAACTGGCCAAGCAGGTGCGGCTACCCGGTTTTCGGCCCGGTAAGGCGCCGGCGAAGTTGTTGGAGGCCCGTTTCGGCCGGGAGGCGATGCTGGACCAGGTCGTCAACGAGGCGCTGCCCGCCCGCTATGGGCAGGCGGTTGCGGAGTCGGAAGTCCATCCGCTTGGCCAGCCCAACATCGAGGTGACCAAGAAGGAGTACGGCGAGGAGCTGGCCTTCACCGCCGAGGTCGACGTCCGTCCCACAATCACCCTTCCGGACCTGAGTGCGCTGCAGGTCTCGGTGGATCCGATCGAGGTCAGCGATGACGACGTCGACGCCGAACTGCAGTCGTTGCGTGCCCGGTTCGGCACCTTGACCGGGGTGGATCGGCCGGTGGCCGACGGTGACTTCGTTTCGATCGACTTGTCGGCGACCGTCGACGGCGAGGACGTGCCGAACGCGGCCGCCCAGGGGCTGTCCCATGAGGTCGGCTCCGGTCGGCTCATCGCGGGTCTCGACGAGGCGCTCATCGGTTTGTCCGTCGATGAGTCCCGGGAGTTCACCGCGAACTTGGCGACCGGCGAACATGCCGGGCAGGACGCGCAGGTCACCGTGACCGTGAAGTCGATCAAGGAGCGCGAGCTGCCGGAGCCCGACGATGAGTTCGCCCAATTGGCCAGCGAGTTTGACACCATTGACGAGTTGCGGTCCAACCTCCGCGAGCAGGTGGGCCAGCTCAAACGCGCCCAGCAGGCGGATCAGATTCGCAACGCCGCGCTGGACGCGCTGCTCGAGCAGGTCGACGTGCCGCTGCCCGAGGCGATCGTCCAGGCCCAGTTCGACAACGCGATGCACGGTGCGCTCAGCAGTCTCAACCACGACCCGAGCAAGCTCGAAGAGGCGCTCGCCGGGCAAGGCAAGTCGCGCGAGGAGTTCGAGGCCGAGACCCGCGACGCCGCAGAGAAGGACGTCCAACGGCAGCTGGTGTTGGATGCGCTGGCCGACGACATGGACGTCCAGGTCGGGCAGGACGACCTGACCGAACGACTGGTGATGACATCTCGGCAATATGGCATCGAGCCGCAGCAGCTGTTCTCCTATCTCCAAGAGAACAACCAGCTGCCGGCCATGTTCGCCGATGTGCGGCGCGGGCTGGCCATCGCCGCGGTGGTCGAGGCGGCGACGGTCAGCGATACCGAGGGCAACACGATCGACACCAGTGAGTTCTTCGGCAAGCGCGGCAAAGCCGCCGAGGCGGGCGAGGAAGCCGACGAGGCCGATGCGGGCGGCGACGTCGAGGCGCAGGAGGCCTCCGAGGACGCCGCGGAATGACGCTGTGAGCGAACGCGCCCGTTTCACGGGGTGCGCGGCCAGCACACAGTGGGCTTGGTTGGTTAGTGTCGGTACATACGGATTTCGAGAAAGCAGGTAACCCAGTCGTGACTGACATGCGTTCGAACTCGCAGGGTCTCAACCTCACGGACTCGGTCTATGAGCGCTTGCTCTCCGAGCGCATCATCTTCCTGGGTTCGGAGATCAACGACGAGATCGCCAATCGGCTGTGCGCACAGATCCTGCTGCTCGCCGCCGAAGACTCCAGCAAGGACATCAATCTCTACATCAACTCCCCAGGCGGATCGATCAGTGCCGGGATGGCGGTCTACGACACGATGGTCCTGGCGCCCTGCGACATCGCCACCTACGCGATGGGCATGGCCGCCTCGATGGGCGAATTCCTGTTGGCGGCCGGCACCAAGGGAAAGCGCTACGCGTTGCCGCACGCCCGCATCCTGATGCACCAGCCGCTGGGCGGGGTGACCGGCAGCGCGGCCGACATCGCCATCCAGGCCGAGCAGTTCGCCGTCATCAAAAAAGAGATGTTCCGCCTCAACGCCGAGTTCACCGGCCAGCCGATCGAACGCATCGAGGCGGATTCGGATCGCGACCGCTGGTTCACCGCCCCGGAAGCCCTGGAATACGGCTTCGTCGACCACATCATCACCCGCGCCGCACACATCACCAACGGAGAAGCCCAGTGAGCACTCAGCATCCCGAGATCCAACCTCAAGCACGCTACATTCTGCCGTCGTTCATCGAGCACTCCAGCTTCGGCGTCAAGGAATCCAACCCCTACAACAAGCTGTTCGAGGAACGCATCATCTTCCTCGGCGTCCAGGTCGACGACGCCTCGGCGAACGACATCATGGCGCAGCTGCTGGTGCTGGAGTCGCTGGACCCCGACCGCGACATCACCATGTACATCAACTCGCCGGGTGGCGGGTTCACCTCACTGATGGCGATCTACGACACCATGCAGTACGTGCGGGCCGACATCCAGACGGTGTGTCTGGGTCAGGCCGCTTCGGCGGCGGCGGTGCTGCTGGCGGCCGGAACGCCGGGCAAGCGGATGGCACTGCCCAACGCGCGTGTCCTGATTCACCAGCCGTCGCTGTCCGGCGTGATCCAGGGCCAGTTCTCCGATCTCGAGATCCAGGCCGCCGAGATCGAGCGGATGCGCACGCTGATGGAGACCACGCTGGCCCGCCACACCGGCAAGGACGCGTCGGTGATCCGCAAGGACACCGACCGGGACAAGATCCTGACCGCCGAAGAGGCCAAGGACTACGGGATCATCGACACCGTTCTGGAGTACCGCAAGCTCTCCGCGCAGACCGCCTGAGGTTTTGCGGGCGGTCTTACGTCACGACCTTCGCCAGTTCGGCGATGTCGGCAGGTCGCACCCGGCAGCACCCGCCGACAATGCGAGCCCCCGCGGCTATCCACTGTGCTGCGCGCTGCGCGGAAAAACGGGATGGACCGATCCAGGTGCGGCGCTGATCATCCCAACGCTCACCGCTGTTCGGGTAGACGATGATCGGCTTGCCGATATCGGCGATCGGGATAGCGGCGAGCACATCGTCGGGCGCACAGCAATTGACGCCGACCGCAACGATCTCGTCGACCCCGGCGGCCACCGCGAACGCGTCGGCGAGCGGTTGTCCGGCGCGCGTCCGGGTTCCGTCGATGGTGTAGCTGAGCCAAGCCGGTACGCCGACCGAGCGCACCAGGTTGACCAGAGCTTCGGCCTCGTCGACGTCGGGGACCGTTTCCAATGCGAGCATGTCCGCGCCGGCGTCGGCCAAAACCTCCAGCCGGGGACGATGCCAGCGCGTCAAGGCCGAGACGGACAGGCCGTAGCGGCCGCGATATTCCGACCCGTCGGCGAGCGCCGCGCCGTACGGTCCGACCGAGGCGGCGACGTACAGATCGTCCGCACCGGCTGTCTCACGCGCGGTGTTGGCGAGTTCGACGCTACGGCGCAGCAGCGCGATGGCCTCGTCTCGGGCGATCCCACGGGCCGCAAACCCTGCGAACGATGCCTGGTAGCTGGCGGTCGTGGCGATCCTGGCACCGGCGCGAAAGTACGCGGTGTGCACCGCGACGATCTGCTGCGGGTCGTCGGCCAGCAGCCTCGCCGACCACAACGGGTCGGAAAGGTCGTGACCACGCGCTTCAAGCTCGGTGGCCAGGCCGCCATCACTGATCAGCACGGATTCGCTGGACAGAGCCAAACCCACACGGCCACTGTAGGGTGGGTTGCCTGGTGGTCTGCCAAAACCACCGGGTTGGGTGGCGCACGAGCCTCGGTCGGGTAACGACCGCGACACGCCAAAGACACGTTATGCGCGTCTTTGACAAGTGCGCCGCGCTGTCGGGCAATATGTTTCATTCAGACGGACAGGCATGAATACCACCAACGCGATTCGGCGCTAATGGTCGCGTGGGGCCCGAGCAAGCGGGTAGCGTCGGGGATTACATGCGGCACAGCACGACGAACGGCGAACAGGAAGTAGGCCCTCAGCACCATGGCGCGCATCGGAGACGGCGGTGACCTGCTGAAGTGCTCGTTCTGCGGGAAGAGCCAAAAGCAAGTCAAGAAGCTTATTGCTGGCCCCGGTGTGTACATCTGCGATGAGTGCATTGATCTGTGCAACGAGATCATCGAAGAGGAACTCGCCGACGCCGACGACGTCAAGCTCGATGAACTGCCCAAGCCCGCTGAGATCCGGGAGTTCCTGGAGGGATACGTCATCGGGCAGGACACCGCCAAGCGGACGCTGGCGGTTGCCGTCTACAACCACTACAAGCGGATCCAGGCGGGCGAGAAGGGTCGTGACTCGCGGTACGAGCCGGTTGAGTTGACCAAATCCAACATCTTGATGCTCGGACCCACCGGTTGCGGTAAGACTTATCTGGCCCAGACGCTGGCGAAGATGCTCAACGTGCCGTTCGCCATCGCCGACGCCACCGCGCTGACCGAGGCCGGTTATGTCGGTGAGGATGTCGAGAACATCTTGCTCAAACTCATCCAGGCGGCCGACTACGACGTCAAGCGCGCCGAGACCGGCATCATCTATATCGACGAGGTCGACAAGATCGCGCGCAAGAGTGAGAACCCGTCGATCACTCGCGATGTCTCCGGTGAGGGCGTTCAGCAGGCCCTGCTGAAAATCCTCGAGGGCACTCAGGCGTCGGTTCCCCCGCAGGGCGGCCGCAAGCATCCGCACCAAGAGTTCATCCAGATCGACACCACCAACGTGCTGTTCATCGTCGCGGGTGCGTTCGCCGGCTTGGAGAAGATCATCTACGAGCGGGTCGGCAAGCGTGGACTGGGTTTCGGCGCCGAGGTCCGCTCCAAGGCCGAGATCGACACCACCGATCACTTTGCCGATGTGATGCCCGAGGACCTGATCAAGTTCGGTCTGATCCCCGAATTCATCGGACGTCTCCCAGTGGTGGCCTCGGTCACCAACCTGGACATGGATTCTTTGGTGAAGATCCTGTCCGAACCGAAGAACGCTCTGGTCAAGCAGTACACCCGGCTCTTTGAGATGGACGGCGTCGAGCTGGAGTTCACTGACGACGCGCTGGAAGCGATCGCCGATCAGGCGATTCACCGCGGCACGGGTGCCCGTGGCCTGCGGGCCATCATGGAAGAAGTCCTGCTGCCGGTGATGTATGACATCCCGAGCCGCGACGACGTCGCCAAAGTTGTGGTGACCAAGGAGACCGTGCAGGACAACGTGTTGCCGACGATCGTGCCGCGTAAGCCTTCGCGCTCTGAGCGTCGCGACAAGAGCGCCTAGCTACGGCTGCCGCACGCCCCTGGGCAGCAGCGACGTGGTCCCGCGTCGATCGACGTGACCAACAACACAGTTTGCAGTGCCCGCACCCGTACCACCCCGCTGACTTCGGCTTTGGCGATAAACCCGCTGCGTGCATGGGGTATGAGACGGTCGTCCTCGTCGAAAAGCAGTGCCATAATTGATACTGCCAGTGACACACAAGCTTGCGGGCACAGGAGTCACTCCAATGGCGCGTACCCTAAAGCTCCAGTGGAGTGCCTATCCGGTTAACAAATGGAAGGCGGAGACGTGGGTCCGAACGGCGGCGGAGCCGGGTCAGATTCTCATGGCGAGGCCCCTCATAACGGGTCCGAGCGTCAGCGGCTGGAACAAGTTGTCATCCGATTCGCCGGAGACTCCGGCGACGGTATGCAGCTGACCGGTGACCGGTTCACGTCGGAGGCAGCGCTTTTCGGCAACGACTTGGCGACCCAACCGAACTACCCCGCCGAGATCCGAGCCCCCGCCGGCACGCTGCCCGGCGTTTCGTCGTTCCAGATTCAAATCGCCGATTACGACATTTTGACCGCCGGAGACCGGCCGGACGTGCTTGTCGCCATGAACCCCGCAGCGCTGAAGGCCAATATCGGCGACTTGCCGCGCGGTGGAATGGTGATCGCGAATTCCGACGAATTCACCAAGCGCAATCTGACGAAGGTGGGTTACGTAACAAACCCGCTGGAAACCGACGAGTTGTCCGACTACGTCGTGCACTCCGTTGCGATGACGACGCTGACGCTCGGAGCCGTCGAGGCGATCGGTGCATCGAAGAAAGACGGCCAGCGCGCGAAAAACATGTTCGCGCTTGGCCTTTTGTCGTGGATGTACGGGCGGCCGATCCAGACCAGTGAAAGCTTCATCAGGGAGAAGTTCGCCCGCAAGCCCGAGATCGCGGAGGCCAATGTGCTCGCTCTCAAGGCGGGCTTGAATTACGGCGAAACCACCGAGGCTTTCGGCACCACCTACGAGGTTTCCCGAGCGACCTTGCCGGCCGGCGAATACCGGCAGATCTCGGGCAACACTGCACTTGCCTACGGCATCGTGGCGGCCGGTCAGCTGGCCAACATTCCTGTCGTGCTCGGGAGCTATCCGATCACGCCGGCCTCGGACATCCTGCACGAGCTGTCCAAGCACAAGAACTTCAACGTGATCACCTTCCAGGCCGAAGACGAAATCGGCGGCATCTGTGCGGCAATCGGCGCCTCCTACGGCGGCGCCCTCGGCGTCACGAGCACATCGGGCCCGGGGATTTCGCTGAAGTCCGAAGCGCTCGGCCTGGGAGTGATGACCGAGTTGCCATTGCTGGTCATCGATGTGCAGCGAGGCGGACCTTCGACCGGTCTTCCGACCAAGACCGAGCAGGCCGATCTGCTGCAGGCGTTGTACGGCCGCAATGGGGAGTCACCGGTGGCGGTGGTGGCGCCACGGTCGCCGTCCGACTGCTTCGAGATTGCCCTCGAGGCGGTGCGCATCGCGGTGTCGTATCACACCCCGGTGATCGTGTTGTCCGACGGTTCGATCGCCAACGGCTCTGAGCCATGGCGAATTCCGGACGTCGACTCGCTGGAGCCGATCAACCACACCTTCGCCGAGCCGGACCAGCCCTTCCAGCCGTATGCCCGCGACCCGGAAACGCTGGCTCGCCAATTCGCCGTTCCCGGCACTCCCGGCCTGGAGCACCGCATCGGTGGTTTGGAAGCGGCGAACGGCACCGGCAACATCTCCTACGAGCCGGTCAATCACGACCTCATGGTCCGGTTGCGTCAGGCCAAGATCGATGGCATCTCTGTTCCCGATCTGGAAGTTGACGATCCGACCGGAGACGCGGAGCTACTGTTGATCGGGTGGGGCAGCTCGTACGGCCCGATCGGCGAAGCCTGCCGTCGTGCGCGGCGCAAGGGCATCAAGGTCGCGCATGCTCACCTGCGCTATCTCAGCCCATTCCCGGCCAACCTGGGCGATGTGCTCCGCCGTTACCCGAAGGTGGTCGCGCCGGAGATGAACCTGGGCCAGCTGGCGCTGATTCTGCGCGGCAAGTATTTGGTCGACGTGCAATCGGTGACCAAGGTCCAAGGCGTCTCGTTCCTGGCTGACGAGATAGGGCGCGTAATCCGCGCGGCGCTGGGCGGAACATTGGCCGAAATCGAGCAAGACAAGGCGATGGTCGCCAGAATGGCGGCAGCAACAATTGGAGCGGGAGCTAACGCATGACTGGCGCCGGCGACGATGCAGAGCGAAGCGATGAGGAGGAGCGGCGCTCGTGACTAACGTGATCGGTGGCGATCTGGCGGGCACAGACCTCGGCTTGACCCCGAGGTTGACGAAGAACGACGGCGTGCCCACCACGGATGAGCCGCAGAAGGGCAAGGACTTCACCAGTGACCAAGAGGTCCGCTGGTGCCCGGGCTGCGGCGACTACGTCATCCTCAACACCGTCCGCAACTTTCTGCCCGAGTTGGGGCTGCGTCGGGAAAACATCGTCTTCGTCAGCGGTATCGGTTGCTCGAGCCGGTTTCCGTACTACCTGGAGACTTATGGGTTCCACTCGATCCACGGCCGGGCGCCGGCCATCGCGACCGGGCTTGCGCTGGCTCGCGAGGATCTGTCGGTATGGGTGGTCACCGGCGACGGCGATGCCTTGTCGATCGGTGGTAACCACCTAATCCACGCGCTGCGCCGCAACGTCAACATCACAATTCTGCTGTTCAACAACCGGATCTACGGCCTGACCAAGGGGCAGTACTCGCCGACATCGGAGGTCGGCAAGATCACCAAGTCGACCCCGATGGGGTCGCTGGATCACCCGTTCAACCCCGTGTCGTTGGCGCTGGGGGCCGAAGCGACCTTCGTCGGTCGCGCACTGGACTCCGACCGCAACGGACTGACCGAGGTCTTGCGCTCGGCCGCCCAGCATCGTGGCGCCGCATTGGTGGAGATCCTGCAGGACTGCCCGATTTTCAACGACGGCTCGTTTGACGCGCTGCGCAAGGAGGGCGCCGAAGAGCGATTGATCAACGTCCGCCACGGCGAGCCAATTGTCTTCGGCGCCAACGGCGAATACTGCGTGGTGAAGTCAGGCTTCAGCCTCGAGGTGGCCAAGACCGCCGACGTGGCAATCGAAGAGATCGTCGTGCACGATGCGCAGGCCGACGACTCGGCCTACGCATACGCGCTGTCGCGATTGTCGGACCAGAACCTCGAGCACACCGTGCTCGGAATCTTCCGGAACATCAATCGGGCCACCTACGACGACGCGGCCCGCTCTCAGGTCCGTACCGCTCAGTCGTCGAAGCCGTTCGATTCCGCCGCGTTGCAGTCGTTGTTGCGTGGGCGCGACACCTGGACCGTCGAGTAAGGGTGGCTCAGCTCGTGCCCGACGCAGTATCACTGGCCGGGGTGGTACTCGCTGGAGGTGAGTCGCGGCGGATGGGCCGCGACAAAGCCACCCTGGCCTTCCCGAGGTCTTCCGGCGGTGCCGGCGCAACCACAATGGTCGAGCACGTGGCCGGCATTCTCGGACAGCGCTGCGAGCCGGTTTTGGTGATGGCCGCCCAAGGACAACCGCTGCCCACGTTGCAGGCCCGCATCATGCGGGACGAGTTTGGCGGACAGGGCCCGTTGCCGGCTACCGCCCGCGCCCTGCGTGCCGCCGCGGAGGCGGGCGCCCGGCTCGCCTTCGTCTGCGCCGTGGACATGCCGTTTTTGGCCGTCGAACTGATCGATGTCCTGGCCCGCCGGGCCGTTGAGACCGACGCAGAAGTGGTGTTGCCATGGGACGGGCGGGACCACTTTCTGGCGGCGGTCTACCGGACCGATCTGGCCGATCGGGCTGATGCGCTGGTGGCCGCCGGTGAGCGCAAAATGCGTGCCCTGGTTGACGTTTCGGACACGCAGCGGATCGTGATGTCGGATTCACGTCCGCTGACCAATGTGAACAACGATGCTGATCTGCGCGCCCTGGTGCAGCCCGGGTCCTGACGCGAACTGACTAAGGCTCGAAAGAGCTTCACCACGCATTTGTGCACTTTTTCATTTCGCCGAAACAATTGCGTTACACATGTCCGACAATGGCGTTCAGGCTTGAAAATCATCGACTTTTGTCATTTAGAAACTATTGCCTCTAGTCGGCTTTTCAGCTCCTCAGAAGCCGATCGTCGCGCTCTTCACAAAGGCCGTCGTAATATGTTGGCGCAGTGGCGATTTGAGATGGCCCCGACGGACATCCTACCAGGATAGATGGAGGGCGGCCCAAGCCGGGAGTGTGCAACCGAGAGTTCCACCGGCAAATTGCAGCTGTGCAAATCGTCGAAGCCACCGCACGCCTCCGTGCCGAGGGGCATCGAGTCGGTAGCCGCCACTGCTGTCGGATCGTCGGAAGTTCGCTAAAAGCCTTGGCACAGTGAGCAATTCACTGAACAGTGATTGCCGATACGGGCTGCACGACATCGGTGCAAGGCCTTGTCCGCGTTCTAACGTTCGCACGACCTGAAGTGACGAATATGCCTGAAAGGCTTTGACGTTCAAAGTTGTGTCGCGAACACGTGTGTCAAACTTCCGCGTGTCAGGCAGCAATTGGTCCAATCGCGGTCTTAGCCTGCGCACCTGGCTGTCCACGGAGCGCCACGGGCAGCGGTCGGTGCCACGCCGCAAATGGTGCTCCAGCTCACAAATTGTACGTGATTCGGCTCACGAAAACGGGCCAGCCGCGACGGCCGGGTGTGAATCGAAAAATGGTGGCTGACCTGC
This sequence comes from Mycobacterium sp., assembly GCA_036495965.1. Lineage (GTDB taxonomy): Bacteria > Actinomycetota > Actinomycetes > Mycobacteriales > Mycobacteriaceae > Mycobacterium. The sequence continues at coordinate 2,225 of DASXMA010000237.1, read as the reverse complement.
AAGATTATTTTGCCCATCCCGCCGTTACCCGCTCGTTATCGAACCGATATGTCCATTTTCTGAAGATGACGAATGCAATCGGTTCTCGTACGGTCCCTGTTAGCCCGAATCGGGTGACGGAAAAGTAACGAAAAAAATTGAATCAACGGACCCGCATGTGAGCGTGGCTGCGGTCGGCGTCAGCCGCCACGCGGTCGGTGGGCGGTAGCTCGCCGGGCGATCAGGCCCCCCGCTGTCGTGCCCGAACGAGACGGCACGTCCCAGAGCACCTATTCCACTTGGACAACAGCACCCCAAACCCACATCCGTGGGTTTGTTTTGGCGCGCGCGCACCGCGAAAGGAACAACCTTGAAGAACGTCCGTAAGACGCTCATCCTCGCCGCGATCACCGGCACGCTGCTGACGGTGCCATCCGCTACCGCCAACGCCGACGCGATGGGCTTTGACCCGAACGTTCCCCCCGCCGGGCCTGCCCCCGACGCGCCCCCGCCTCCGGCTCCGGACGCGCCGGCCCCCGTGGGCTTTAACCCGAACGTTCCGCCGCCTCCGGCTCCGGACGCCCTGGCGCCCGTTGACGAGCCTGCCGCGCCGGCGGGCTTTGACCCGAACGTTCCGCCGCCGCCTCCGGCACCGGAGGTCCCGCCGCCTCCCGCCCCCGCGGGCTTCGACGGCAACCCGCCGATGCCTCCGGTTCCCGACGCCCCGCCTCCGGCTCCGGACGCCCCGCCCCCGCCCCCGGTTCACCAGGCTTACAGCGTGAACTGGGACGCCATTGCGCAGTGCGAGTCGGGTGGAAACTGGGGGATCAGCACCGGTAACGGTTTTTCCGGCGGCCTGCAGTTCACCTCGAGCACGTGGCACGCCAACGGCGGCTCGGGCTCCCCGTCCAACGCCAGCCGTGAGGAGCAGATCCGGGTGGCCGAGAACGTGCTGCACACGCAGGGCATCCACGCTTGGCCCGTCTGCGGTCGGCGCGGGTGACCAACCGCCGCAACTGACGGCCTCGCCGTCACACGTATAAGTAATGCCGGGCCTTGGGCCCGGCATTACTTATCTGCCGGTCGAGTAGCGTCGGATCGATGACCGCGACGCCGCGCGAATTCGACATCGTGTTGTACGGGGCGACCGGCTTCGTGGGGAAGCTGACCGCCGAATACCTGGCACGCGCCGGGTCGGGCGCGCGGATCGCGCTGGCCGGCAGGTCGACCGACCGATTGGCCGCCGTTCGCGAAGGCCTCGGGGAATCCGCGCGCTCTTGGCCGGTTCTCAGCGCCGACGCGACATCGCCGTGGACGCTGGAAGAGATGGCCGCCCGCACACAAGTCGTCGTCACGACGGTCGGGCCCTACAGCCGCTACGGGATGCCACTGGTGACCGCGTGTGCCGCGGCAGGCACCGATTATGCGGATCTCACCGGGGAGGCGATGTTCATCCGCGAGAGCATCGACCTGTACCACAAGCAGGCCGCCGACACCGGTGCCCGGATTGTGCACTGCTGCGGATTCGATTCAATCCCTTCGGATATGAGTGTGTATGCGCTGTACCGGGCGGCGCGCGACGAGGGTGCCGGTGAGCTGCTGGACACCGACTTCGTGATGCGCTCGTTCTCCGGTGGATTGTCCGGCGGCACCATCGCGTCGATGATGGACGTGCTGCAGGCCGCGTCCCACGACCCCGACTTACGTCGCGTGCTGGCCGACCCGTACACGCTCAGCAGCGACCGCGCCGCCGAGCCTGACCTCGGCCCACAGCCGGACTCGCCGTGGCGTCGTGGCCGTCACATCGCGCCGGAGCTGATAGGCCACTGGACGGCCGGATTCGTGATGGCGTCGATCAACACGCGAGTCGTCAGACGGAGCAACGCATTACTCGACTGGGCATACGGCCGCCGGTTCCGCTACAGCGAGAACATGAGCCTGGGTTCCTCGCCGCTTGCGCCGCTGGCATCCGCGATGTTCGCCGGGGTCGGCAGGGCGACATTCGGATTGGGTAGCCGTTACTTCCGGCTGCTGCCGCGTCGGCTGCTGGACCGGTTTGTTCCCAAACCCGGCACCGGTCCGAGCACCGCCGCGCGCGATCGTGGCTACTACAAGGTCGAGACCTACACCACCACAACTAGCGGCTCCCGCTATGTGGCGCGGATGGAGCAGCGCGGGGACCCGGGCTACAAGGCGACCTCGGTGTTGCTGGGGGAGTGCGCTCTCGCGCTCGCACTCGATCGCGA
>DASXMA010000236.1:0-14646 GCA_036495965.1 Mycobacterium sp. | reverse complement strand
ACGAGAACTACCCGATCGACACCGCCGCGTTGTCCGGCGACCACGAATTGGCCATCACCGAGTTCACCGGCCGTGAATCCAACCACTACCCGCTGACGGTGCAAGCCACGCCGGGGCCGGAGCTGGGCCTGCGGGTCGAATACGACACCGACGTATTCGACCCCTCAGCCATCGCCGCACTCACCGAACGATTCAAACGGGTGTTGGTGGCCTTCACCGCCGACCCCACACAGCGGTTGTCGTCGATGGATCTGCTCGATGAGGGTGAGCATGCCCGGCTGGATGAATTCGGTAACCGCGCGGTGCTGAGCCAGCCCGCGATGCCGGTGTCGATTCCGGAGTTGTTCGCCAAACAGGTGACCCGCACCCCCGAGGCGGTGGCGGTGACCTTCGACGGCAATTCGATGACCTACCGCGAACTCGACCAAGCCGCCAACCGGTTGGCGCACCTGTTGGCCGACCATGGCGCGGGCCCCGGACAGTGTGTGGGCCTGCTGGTGGAGCGTTCCGCTGAGGCGATCGTCGCGATTTTGGCGGTTTTGAAGACGGGGGCGGCCTATCTACCGATCGACCCCGCGCTGCCGGCGGCCCGGATCGGGTTCATGCTCGCCGATGCCGCGCCGATTGCCGCGATCACCACCGCGGAGCTGGCCGACCGGCTGGACGGGTTCGACGTAGTGGTCATCGATGTCGATGATCCGCGCATTGACACCTATCCGGCCACGAGCGAGCTGACACCGGCGCCCGACGATATCGCCTACCTCATGTACACCTCGGGCACCACCGGCACCCCGAAGGGGGTGGCCATCACCCACCACAATCTGACCCAGCTGCTGAAGTCACTGGACTCCTGGCTGCCACCGGAACAGGTGTGGTCGCAGTGGCATTCGTTGGCCTTCGACGTCTCGGCGTGGGAGATGTGGGGTGCGCTGTTGCGCGGTGGGCGGCTGGTGGTGGTTCCCGATTCGGTAGGCCGCTCACCGGAAGACCTGCACGCCTTGTTGGTGGCCGAACAGGTCAGCATGCTCATCCAGACGCCGTCGGCGGTGGCGATGCTCTCGGATCAGGGTCTGGAGTCGGTGACATTGGTGGCGGCAAGTGAGGTCTGCCCGGCTGAGCTGGTGGATCGGTGGGCGCCGGGGCGGGTGATGGTCCACTCCTACGGCCCCACCGAGACCACGGTGTATACGTCCATGAGTGCGCCATTGACACCGGGGTCGGGGGCACCCCCGATCGGTGCGCCGGTGGCGGGGGCGGCCTTTTTTGTGTTGGACGGGTGGTTGCGCCCGGTGCCGGTCGGTGTGGTCGGTGAGTTGTATGTCGCCGGTGCCGGGGTGGGCTGTGGGTATTGGCGCCGGGCGGGGTTGACCGGATCTCGGTTTGTGGCCTGTCCCTTCGGCGGGCCGGGGGCACGGATGTATCGCACCGGGGATCTGGTGTGTTGGCGCGGTGACGGGCAGGTGCAGTTTGTGGGGCGCGCCGACGAGCAGGTCAAGATCCGCGGGTATCGCATCGAGCTGGGTGAGATCCAGGCCACCCTGAACGGGCTGGCCGGGGTGGAGCAGGCGGTGGTGATCGCCCGCGAGGACCGCCCCGGCGACAAACGTCTGGTCGGCTACATCACCGGGACGGCAGACCCGGCTGAGATTCGCGTGCAGCTGGGCGAGCGGCTACCGCCGTATATGGTGCCGGCCGCGGTGGTGGCCATCGAGGCGCTGCCGCTGACACCCAATGGCAAACTCGACACCCGCGCCCTGCCGGCACCCGAGTACATCGCCGGTGCATACCGCGCCCCGGGCACCCAGGTCGAGGAGATCCTGGCCGGCATCTACGCCCAGGTGCTCGGGGTTGAGCGGGTCGGGGTCGACGACTCATTCTTCGATCTGGGTGGCGACAGCATTTCGGCGATGCGCCTGATCGCCGCGATCAACACCGCCTTGGATGCCGGCCTTGGGGTGCTCGCCTTGTTCGAAGCGCCGTCCGTGAGAAGACTTAGCCAGCAGTTGGGCAGACATGCCAGCTCGGCTAACGAGCCCAGCTTTGCGTCCGTGCACGGCCGCAACACCACAGAGGTGCACGCCGCCGACCTCACGCTGGACAAATTTATCGATGCCGCGACGCTGGCAGCCGCCCCGGCGCTGCCATGCCCAAGCGCCGAGGTGCGGACGGTTCTGCTAACCGGGGCGACCGGTTTCCTCGGCCGCTACCTGGCCCTGGAATGGCTGGAACGGATGGAAGAGGTCGACGGCACGCTGATCTGCCTGGTGCGGGCCGGATCCGACGAGGATGCGCGGGCTCGTCTGGACAAGATTTTCGACAGCGGCGACCCCGGACTGCTACGGCACTTCCAGGAACTGGCCGCCGATCATCTGGAGGTCATCGCCGGCGACAAGAGCGAAGCCAACCTGGGCGTGGACCAGCAGATCTGGCAGCGGCTGGCCGACACCGTCGATCTGATCGTCGATTCCGCGGCCCTGGTCAACGCCGTATTCCCCTACAGCGAGCTGTTCGGGCCCAACGTCGCGGGCACCGCCGAGCTGATCCGGATCGCGCTCACCACGAAACTCAAGCCCTACAGTTACGTGTCGACTGCCGACGTGAGAACCCAGATCGATTCGTCCGCGTTCACTGAGGATGCCGACATCCGGGTCATCAGCCCCACCCGCACAATCGACGACAGCTACGGCAACGGCTACGCCAACAGCAAGTGGGCCGGTGAGGTGCTGCTGCGCGAGGCCAACGACCTGTGCGGGCTGCCGGTCGGAGTGTTTCGCTGCGACGTGATCCTGACCGACCCCACATACGCGGGTCAGCTCAACGTGTCGGACACGGTCACCCGGATGGTGCTGAGCCTGGTGGCCGCCGGCATCGCGCCCGGCTCGTTCTTCCAGCTGGACGCCGAGGGCAACCGGCAACGCGCGCACTTTGACGGTCTGCCCGTCGATTTCATCGCCGAGGCGATCGCCACGCTGGGGGCCCAGGTGGTCGACGGGTTTGAGACCTATCATGTGATGAACCCGCACGACGACGGGATCGGGCCCGATGAGTATGTCGACTGGCTGATCGAAGCCGGTTACCCGATCCAGCGCATCGGTGACTTTGGGGAGTGGTTGCAGCGGTTCGAGACCGCCCTAGGTGCCCTGCCGGATCGGCAGCGCGAGCACTCGATGCTGCAGATGTTGCTGTTGCGCAATTCCCAGCCGGTTCAGCCCCCCGAGCCGACCAGCGGGTCGTTTGCGCCGACCGACCGATTCCGTGCTGCGGTGCAAGAAGCAAAAATCGGCCCCGACAAGGACACCCCGGACATCCCGCACGTCTCGGCGCCGATCATCATCAAATACGTCACCGACTTGCAACTGCTCGGACTGCTCTAGCCCGTTTGAGGAGGTTACCGCGCACATGGCCCAGATAGACAATAAATTGTCGATCGGGAATGCTTTTCACAACGACGGAAACAGAAACGCGTTACCATAAATTACCGATTTCCCGAAGGGACAAAATGCGGCGAATTGCGCTTTCAATCTACTGGGCGTTATTGACGGTGGTGCGCTCCTTTGGCCTGGTCCGACAGAAAGACGCCGCAGCTTACTACACGATACTCGGCGATGACGTCATCGACTTCATGAATGAAGGGTACGTCGATAACTCGAAGCCGCTGTGGCTCAACAACGGTTACTGGAAAGTCGCTCGCACCTATCCCGATGCTTGTGTCGCGATGGTCGAACTCCTGGGAACACGGGCTGGGCTGCAACCAGGCGATGGAGTCCTCGACGTCGGTGTCGGTTTCGCGGAGCAGGACTTTGTCCTTCTCGATCATTTTAAGGTGTCTCACATCACGGGGATCGACATCACACCCGTGCACGTCGATAAGGGCCGGGAACGCGTCGAGAAGCGCGGGCTGGAGAAACAAATCAACATTCGACTCGGTTCCGCGACCGCGATGGAGTTTCCCGACGCATCGTTTGAAAAAGTCTTGGCCCTGGAATGCGCATTCCACTTTGACACGCGTGATCAATTCATGCGTGAAGCATTTCGCGTCCTCAAACCAGGAGGAACCATTGCGCTCGCCGACATGCTCCCGAATCCAGGCAAGAAACCCAACCTGACGAACGCCTTCGCCCGAAAGTACGGCCACATTCCCGAAGCCAATTACTACGACCGCGAGGAGTACTCACGGCGGCTGTCTGCCGCGGGTTTCGACGATATCGTCGTGGAATCGATCCGGGAAGACGTGTTCCCCGGGATGGCCAAATACGCTCGGCAGCGCGTTGAGGGAAACAAGAAGATGGATGAAGTGGTCGTGGAAGTCTCGGAAGACGATCGCGCCCAGTGCCGGGGCGTAGAGGTGTGGGAACGAGGGACCGGCTTGACGGACTATGTGATCGTGTCGGCGCGCAAGCCTTTGGACGGCGGGGTTCCGACGTAATTGACGAGCAGGCTTGTGAGCTGAGCTGGGACTTCGCGGACTGAGCCTCGGCGATATTGGTGGCGCCGCCGCCACCTGGACGGGTATCTCCAGCCGCAGCCGGAATCGTCGATTATTGCCGATAGGCACCGTTGTTACGCGCTGCGTCAAAGTCGTCGGCTTGTAGTTCGATCGGCGTGCCATGCGGTGTGCGGTTCGCCGCGTGTTGCCACGCATCGCGCCAGCGCGCGGTCTCGGCCGAGCCGATGCCTTTGCGCGCCAACAGGTCTTCGAGTGCACCAAGCCAGTGACGGTAGTAGGTATCGCCGATGTCGGGGTCACCAGCTGCCGCTGCCGCCTTGATACGAGTCGCCAGTGCGTCGGCCCATTCGGCCCACGTGTATAGCCCGCGCTCGTGCAACGAAACCACCATCGCGAAAGCCCTTGCCTCCCAAGGCTCGGCGAACACCGGCTCGTCGCCACCGGCGGCCCCGGGAGACCATGCGGGCTGATTCATGCTGCTTCCAAGTACGGTTCCCACGCGTCGATCGACACCGTCAGGCCCGGCTCAGCGTCCGGCCACAGCTCAGTGCCGCGGAACACCACCGTATACAGCCACTGCGGCTGTTCTCCGTGACCACTGGCATTCGCATCGGCGAAGACATGCATCCCGTGCATGCGTTCAATCATCGCGGGCTTGCCCTGCGCATACCTGGGTAGGCGCGTGTGATGCGGGGTGGGCCCGGCAATCGTGTGCACGCGCTGACCGACGGCGAACCGCGGCCCCTTGGTTGCGAGCCGGTCGGTGGGCGCGCCGTGGGCCTGCAGCGTCGGCACATCGCGCGCGTGCACGACGCGGGGCAACGCGAGCGGCGGGTGGAGCGACCGGCCGGCGGCCACTTCGTCGGCGGAGACCAACCCGCGCTCCTCGAGCTGCTTGAGCAGCGCGCCGAACCAGATTTCGTAGTAGCTGCGTTGGTCGTAGTCCGGCAGCGTTTCGCGTGCGGAACGTGTCATGTCGAGGTTCCAGACCCCAGCGGCGCCCATCGACAGCTGAAGCGCGAACACACGCGGCTCCCAAGCCGCGTGCCACGGTTTGTACTCGGACTCAAGTTTGATCGGACCGTGTCCGCGTTGGCCGCCCAGATCGGCGTTCGTGACGTAATCGTCGCGACTCATGGGGCGACAGCCTCTGCCCTGCGGGGTAGACCGGTGCCGATCATAGAATCGCGCGTCACCAACGCGGCGAGCTCCTCTTCGTTGAGGTCTTCGCTTCCGACCGGTCGCATAGGCACCACAAGATAACGGACTTCGGCCGTCGAATCCCAGACGCGGATGTCTGTTTCTGGCGGCAGGGTCACGCCGAACTCGGCCAGCACACCACGCGGGTCACGTACCGCCCGCGACCGGTACGGCGTGCTCTTGTACCACGTGGGGGGCAGGCCCAACACCGCCCAGGGGTAGCAGCTGCACAGCGTGCAGACCACCAGATTGTGTCGCTGAGGCGTGTTATCCACCGCGATCATGTGCTCGCTCTGCCGGCCGATATATCCTAGCCACGCGATCGCGGTAGTGGCGTCGCTCAGCAGCCAGTCGCGATAGCTTGCATCAACCCACGCCCGAGCGACCACCCGCGCACCGTTGCGAGGACCAATGCGTGTCTCATAGGTGTCAATGAGCTCGTCTAGCGCCGCCGGATCGACATACCCCTTGTCGACGAGCACGCTTTCCAGCGCCCTCACCCGCAGGTCCATTTCACCGATCTCGCTGACGTGACCTGCGTCGATGCCGGGAGCATCGCCGGGCCCACTCATGCTTCGAGGTTACGGGCTACGAATGGACCCGCACAACGATGCCCGCAGTGGCGCACGGTGAGCAACTCAGAAGCAGCCTGGCGACAATCAACTCCACTAAGAAGTTCCGCTGCCCAATCCCGCTGCTCCCCGACCCCGATAACGGCATAGTGGAAAACCGCAGAGCCTCAGGCGAATTGCCGCACGATTGCCCCAGTCCACGCGGCGCGACCTACGTCTTCGGTCGGCGCCGGACCGGTGGCGGTCACGGTGCGCACGTCCCGGCGCCCGGCGCGGATCATGCCGCTCATGTCGTGGCCAGCGAAGGCTTCCTTGGCCGATCAGTCAAGCGAAGTTGCCGAGTTCGGATCATCCGGCGGGGCAGGCAAGCGGTGTTCAGGTGATAGGCGGTGTGCAGCATCACGCGGCAGGCTTTCGCGAACCTGCAACGCCTTCTCGCCGTTGCGGTGATGCTCCAAGCCGGAGTCGAGCCATTCGCCTCGGCGACCAAGACCAGTGCCGCGCCCTTGCTCAGTCGATACGGAAGAGCCGTCGAACCGACTCGTTGTAACAGACCTGGCCGCAGCAGCTTTTGCGTACTCCCACTGCTCCCGATCACGAATGTAAAGCGGTGATACGGCCTTCAACCCGGCGAGTTCAAACCCCCCGTTCCGAAGAGTGAATCGGACTTCACCGCTGACGTGGTGAGCACTCACTTCGAGGAAGGACTGCAATGCCTTTCGGAGACCGCGGAACCATCGCCCCTCTACGGCCTCCATAATCAAAGCTTCGCCGAGAGTGCGCATCCAACGGAGGGTCTCCACCTCGACCGTCGCTGACGCGAGCTGAGCGAAAGCTTCAAGGATGAGTGTCGCAGCGGGAGCCTCGCGGACCTCGAGTACCTTCTCGCCATTTTCAAGATGCTCCAGGCTGCTGAACCGTCCGATACCGTAACGACCAACTTTGGCGTTGAGGCCGGAGATCAGTTCGACAAGGTCAGTGACAGGTTCCGTGTCCACTGATACGACATGCCCTCTATCGAAGCGTAGCTTTATAACGCGACTCGCCGTTTCAGATGCGACAGACCATTGATACAGATTTTGATCGATTTCGAATCCTTCGGGATCGTCTAGGGTGCCACTCTCGAACTCTCTGCACCACACGTTGGTGTCGGTGCTTATCATCCGATTCGCGAAACCAGAGATTCCAAACGCCTCTTGCAGTTCTAAGCGCTTGAAGTCGCGGGCCAGGGCATCGAACTCGTAGGGCGACCCGAAGTAGCCTTCAAAACCCAGATCGGAAATAGCTCCGTTGAGCCTCCTCAAGCTATTTTGCGACTGATTGGCTGTATGGAGCAGACACTTGGCACCGATTGATCGTGCGAACTCCACGCCGACTCGGGCAATCAATGGTCGTGACAACGATGCGCTAATGGGATGCTGACCAAGGTATCTGCCGCCGGCAAGAATCGATGGGTACACGAACTCCTCGACGAATTCTTTTCTGTAGTCGAGTCGGGTGATATCTACACCAAACTTTTCCGCGATGCATGAGAATTGTTCGATATCGAAGTCGTCCCCGACATCGACGGACAGTGCAACAAGATGCACGTCAAGTTTCGACAGCTGCGCCAAGAGATATGCACTGTCCAATCCGCCCCCGCATAATGTCACGATAGTGTCATTGCGGTGACACAATTCCTCTATATCCGAAAAGGAGCGGATCTTCCTGTGATTCATGTAGTCAGATCCCATGATTTAAACCCTATCGGGCGGGTCGGCAGGGGTCACTGCTGTGAACCTCCGTTGCCCGCGCAGTGCCAATTGTTCGGCCGAAGCGTCCGAACAACGTACGAAAGGTCGCAACGGCGATGCTGGAAGGCTCGAACCGACCGAGGTTCCGGATCCTCCCCGCTGGGTCAGGCTAACACTCTTCTCCATTCGGGACATGTTGGTTTTGCTGATTGACAGGTCCCCGACAGTTGGTCGCCGCCTCTCGCTGTGCGGCGGTACGCTCCCGGCCGGGACCCTGGGCGCCGACTCGGTCAATCCGTGTGGCAGTCGGGCGCCGCGTAAAGCCGTCTGTCTCAACGAAGCAATCCTGCAGCGCCGCCGCAGCGCCCTGTACGAGCCCACACTGCGCCTGCAGGGGGAAGATCTGTTCGACGCCAAAGAGAGGGCCGCCTGCGTCGGCGAGATCGGGGCGTTTCTCACCAGGGTGCGGGCCGCGCCGCTGGTGGTCATCAAGGAGGCGGAGGTGACGTTGCTGCACGGCGTGTGGTTCGAGGCGGCGCGTTTGGCCGGATTCGACATCCACGACGTGATTGCGGTGCGCCACCCGCAGGAGGCCATCGCGTCGTTTGCGGGCGCACCTTCGAGGCTCGCCGGAGGTCTCGAATGCCGTGTGGCTGAAACGCACTCTGCTGGCCGAGAAACACACGCGGCCCGCCGCGCGTGTCCGTCGAGTACGCCAACCTCCTCAACAACTGACGCCGGAAATAAAGCGGATTTCGACGCCGCTCACGATCGATCTCACCACCCGGGATGAGGGCGTAATCGAGGATTACGACCCCGCGTGTTTGCGTTGTCGTTGCATCACCTGCCGCCTGCACTGGCCGCCCGAGTGTTCGCCGAAGTGACCCCGGCAGCAAACAAGCTGTTAATCATCGACCTCCACGTGTGGCGGAGGTCGTGGGGCGCGATGGCCTCCACCTTGGCTCGCTTTACCGCCCGGCGAACCACCCGCGATCGGACTTCGGCCCGGGCAGGTAATTGGTCGTCCGCTCTGCAAGTTTGCGACCTTTTATTGCGGCGACATTACAGAGTATGCATCGACTGCCCACATGAAACCATGTTGACTCCCGAATCGCTCAACCTGTTTGGCCAACAACTCAAACTTTCATTAGAAATTCAAGACGGCGTTGTGTGAAAGGATTCCTGGATCTGTCGGATTTCTGGTGAGTTGTCGGCCTCCGTTTTTTTGGAGTGCATTGATTACGGGCCCTAAGCAGCCAAGTGTGTAGTCGGCTTTGTAATGGTATTGGCGCGTGATTGCCACGTGATTCCGCAACGAGGCAGAGCCGATACCGGTAGAACTCCCTCAACCCCCGGCCGATGTACATGATTTTCTTGCCCAGCAAGTTAATTGCTTCGCTAAGCAGGTCCGAGCGTCCAGGTTCTGTGTGGTTGTATACCGCGACAACAGCAGCAAAGGTGTAATACTGTTTGGAAATAGTGGTCCACTCGAACTGGTGTCCACCACTCGCCATCGGCATTCTGTGACCGAGACCGATGAGTTGACCGAGGGACGGAGGCGCCCGGCGCTGGCCCAACCTAAGTCGGCCGCAATTGATTTTGACTTTGTGACTGTTTTGTGCCGAACCACGGCTGCTGTCATCCATGATGGTCCACATGGACGGGACAACCCACGACATTGTGAGCATGCCCCGGGGCGGGCCGGAAGCCTCCTGGCTGGACCGGCGGCTCCGCACCGACCGGTTGGAATACCTCGACCGCGACGACGTCGACGATCTGAAGCGCAAGGTCATCCAAGCGCTCGATCGCAGTGGACGGCGACGGTTTTTGGGTGCTTACTCCATGTGCGCCCGGGCGGCGCTTGACGAGGTGACCGATATCGCCTCGCCGAAGATCCTCGAACTCGGATGCGGTTTCGGCGGGCTGTCGCGCAAGCTACTGGAGTATCACCCCGCTGCTCAGGTGACGGTCACCGACATCGATCCCGAGTTTGTGACCGCCGTCGCCGCCAGCGACCTCGGCAGTCACCCCCGAGCCACGGTGCGGGAAATGGACGCCACCGCAATCGACGCCCCCGACGGTTATTACGACCTCGCGGTGTTTGCGTTGTCGTTGCATCACCTGGCGCCTGATCGGGCCGCCCAGGTGTTCGCCGAAGGGACCCGGGCAGCGAACAAGTTGTTAATCATCGACCTCCGCAGGTGGCGGGCGCCGCTCCAATTGGTGCAGTTGGCGCTCACACTGCCGTTCACTGGGCTGATCCCGCCGTTACACGATGCGGTCATCAGCTCGCTACGCGCCTATAGCCCGTCGGCGCTGCGTGCGCTCGCCCAGTATGCCGACCCGGCGGTTACCGTCGAGTTTCGCACCCGACCGCGGGGCACGACGGCGATGGTTGCCGCCCGCGCCCGGTAAGCCGGTACCTCCCCGTAGGGATCACAACCGCCAACCGTTGAACTCGGGCAAGGCGCTGTCGTGGCGCCTAAGTTTCGAGTTCCTTTTTCAGGTTGGCCAGCACCTCGGCCTGAATCTTCTTCAGACCCAATGGCGCAAAGGTCTTTTCAAAGAAACCCTTGACGCCGCCCGCCCCAGTCCAGCTGGTCTTCACGGTGACGCTGGATCCAGGGCCCGCGGGAGCCACCGTCCAGTTGGTGACCATGGACGAATTCGCGTCCTTCTCGATGACGGTGTGGCCGGCGACGTCAACGTTGACCTGCACATCGCGGACGCGTGATTTGGTGGCCTGAAGCTTCCACTTGGCAACCGTGCCGGGGCCCTGCCCGCCCTGCAGGACCTGGTACTCGCTGTACTGCGGGGACAGGATTTTCGGGCGAACCTTCTGATAGTCCGCCACCGCGGCAAGTGTGGCCGCGGGCTCGACGTTGATCAAGATCGTGCTGGCCGCGCTCACCTGGCCCATCAGGCGCACTCCTCTTCGTGTTGCCGCCCGCGCGGGTGCACGGGCTGTTTTCGAAGACTAGGGTATATGTGGTGCCTATCCCTGGATCTGCACTATCGGCTCACATGGCGGGCGTTGATCGGTTGATGGCGAGTTATCGATCCATCCCTGCAACGTCCGCCGTTCGGCTCGCCAAGCCCACCTCAAATCTGTTCCGCGCCCGCACCAAACGCGATGTGCGTGGCCTGGACACCTCGGGGCTGACCAATGTCCTCGGTGTCGATCCGGAAGCTCGCACCGCCGATGTCGCCGGCATGTGCACGTATGAGGATTTGGTGGACGAGACCCTGCCTTACGGCCTTTCGCCGCTGGTGGTGCCGCAGCTGAAGACCATCACTCTCGGCGGTGCGGTCAGCGGCTTGGGTATCGAATCGGCATCGTTTCGCAACGGTCTCCCACACGAATCGGTGCTGGAGATGGACATCCTCACCGGCGCTGGCGAATTGCTCACGGCATCTCGCAGCCAGCACACCGAGTTGTTCCGCGCGTTTCCCAATTCCTATGGGACACTTGGGTATTCAACTAGGCTTCGCATCGAGCTGGAGCCCGTAGCGCCGTTCGTGGCACTCCGGCACGTCCGGTTCCGCTCGTTGCACGACATGGTCGCGGAAATGGAACGCATCATCGACACCGGCGGACAGGGCGGCACTCCGGTGGACTACCTCGACGGGGTGGTGTTCAGCCCTGATGAGAGCTACCTGTGCGTGGGCAGACGGACCACCACCTCAGGACCGGTCAGCGACTACACCGGGAAAAACATCTACTACCGCTCAATCCAGCACGACGTACCCGGCGTGGAAGCCACCAAAGATGACCGGCTGACGATTCACGACTACTTCTGGCGCTGGGACACCGATTGGTTTTGGTGTTCACGCGCGTTTGGCGTGCAGAACCCGCGGTTGCGGCGCTGGTGGCCGCGCCGCTACCGACGCAGCAGCGTCTACGCGAAGCTCGTGGCCATCGACCAGCGCTTCGGTATCGCCGACCGGATCGAGGCGCGCAACGGTCATCCCGCGCGTGAACGGGTGGTGCAAGACGTCGAGGTTCCAGTCGAACGGGCCGTCGACTTCTTGGAGTGGTTCGACGACCACGTGCCCATCACACCGATCTGGTTGTGCCCGTTGCGGCTTCGCGATCACGAAGGGTGGCCGCTGTATCCGATGCGACCCGACAACACCTACGTCAACATTGGGTTCTGGTCCTCGGTGCCGGCCAATGCCGGCGAAGGCGCAACCAACCGGGCCATCGAGGCGAAGGTGAGTGAGCTCGACGGGCACAAATCGCTGTACTCCGACTCCTACTACACCCGCGAGGAGTTCGACGAACTCTACGGCGGCGAGGCCTACAACACGGTCAAGAAGACCTACGATCCCGATTCGCGTCTCCTCGATCTCTATGCAAAGGCGGTGCAACGGCGATGACGACGACTAGAGAGCCCGAACGTCCCACTAAGTCGGGCAAACTGAGCATGGCTGAGATTCTGGAGATCTTCACTGCTACCGGGGGCCGACCGCTGAAGTTCACCGCGTACGACGGCAGCACCGCCGGAAGTGACGACGCCGAACTCGGCCTGGATCTTCGGTCGTCCCGCGGCGCCACCTACCTGGCCACGGCTCCCGGCGAGCTCGGTCTCGCCCGTGCGTACGTGTCAGGTGATCTTCAGGCGTACGGCGTTCATCCCGGCGATCCGTATCCGCTGCTCAAGTCGCTGACCCACAGGGTTGAATTCAAACGGCCGTCGGCGCGGGTGCTGGCCAACGTCGTCCGCTCGATCGGCATCGAACATCTGTTGCCCATCGCGCCGCCGCCGCAGGAGGCGCCGCCCCGATGGCGCCGGGTCGCCGATGGCGTGCTGCACAGCAAGACCCGTGACGCCGAGGCAATCCATCACCACTACGACGTCTCCAACGCCTTCTACGAATGGGTGCTTGGTCCGTCGATGACCTACACCTGCGCGGTCTATCCCACCGCCGACGCGACGCTGGAAGAGGCCCAGGAGAACAAGTACCGGCTGATTTTCGAGAAGCTGCGGCTACAACCAGGCGACCGGCTGCTCGACGTCGGCTGCGGCTGGGGCGGCATGGTGCGCTACGCCGCGCGACGCGGCATCCAGGCGATCGGCGCCACCCTGTCGGCCGAGCAGGCGAAGTGGGCGCAACAAGCGATCGAGGCCGAAGGGCTCGCAGAGCTGGCTGATGTGCGGCACTGCGACTACCGCGACGTGCAAGAGACAGAGTTTGACGCCGTTTCGTCAATCGGCCTGACCGAGCACATCGGCGTCAAGAATTACCCCGCCTATTTCAGCTTCTTGGAGTCGAAGCTGCGCACCGGCGGGCTGCTGCTCAATCACTGCATCACCCGCCACGACAACCAATCGACCTCCTTTGCCGGCGGGTTCACCGACCGCTACGTGTTTCCGGACGGCGAGCTGACCGGGTCGGGCCGCATCGTCACCGACATCCAGGACGCCGGTTTCGAGGTGCTGCACGAGGAGAACTTCCGGCATCACTACGCGATGACGCTGCGTGACTGGTGTCGCAACCTGGTCGAGCACTGGGACGCCGGAGTCGCCGAAGTAGGGTTGCCCACGGCCAAGGTGTGGGGTCTGTACATGGCCGCGTCACGGGTGGCCTTCGAACGCAACAACCTTCAGCTGCATCACGTACTGGCGGCCAACGTGGACGACTGGGGCGACGACAGTCTGCCGCTGCGGCCATGGTGGCAGCCGTAACCTGATCGCGGTCAGCCGTTGTCGATGCGGCGGGCACCAAGTTCGCTTTGCAGCAGTTCGAGCGCGACCTCTTCGGGGTCGCGACGCGGCGCCGACGGGTCGCTGCGGCCCGCTTCGGCGAGCATGTGCTCCTCTTCTTCCCGCTGAGCGGAATCCGCATCCGCCGACTCGCTCGGGGGCGTTTCCTCCACTTCGGCGGCTAGCGGATTAGCTTCCCCGCTGACGGGTGGTACGCCCGCTGCGGCGGCCGGTGCGACGGGCTCACACCGCACTCGCCAGTTCACTCCCAGCGCATCTTTGAGCGCTTCGGCGATGACGTCGGCGTTGCGCTGTTCGGAAAGCCGCTTGGCCAGCGGCGCCGATGCGTGGCTGAGCACCAACGTGTTGTCGTCCACCGCGCGAACGGTGGCGCCCGCCAGCATCACCTCGGTGGTGCGGCTGCGCTGGCGCACCTTGTCCCGCACAGTTGGCCACATGGTTCGCACCGCGGCCGCGTTGAGTTCACCTGGGGCAGAGACTGATTCAGGGGCGGCTTCGGGCGCCGGCACCGGCGGCGGTTCGGGCACCGGCTTGGGCTTCGGCTCCGCTTTGCGCGACCGGACGGGAGCGGCCGGGGTTTCGGCCGCCGCGGGCCCTGAGGGCACTCCCCCAGAGGCAGGGGCCCCAACCCGCTTGCGCGGAGGCGGGGGTGCAACGCTGTCGGAAGCGGGAATGGACATGTCCAGCCGGGTCTCGATCCGCTCGACGCGTTGCAGCAGCGCCGACTCGGCATCACTGGCCGATGGGAGCAGCAGTCGCGCGCAGACCACTTCGAGCAGCAGACGTGGCGCCGTCGCACCGCGCATCTCACCCAGCCCCCCCTGCACCACCTCGGCGTATCGCGTCAGTGTGGCCGGCCCGATCCGCGCGGCTTGTTCACGCATCCGATCCAGCACGTCCTCCGGTGCGTCCACCACGCCGCGAGTTGCCGCATCCGGAACCGCTTGCAGCACAATGAGATCGCG
>DASXMA010000235.1:0-2053 GCA_036495965.1 Mycobacterium sp. | reverse complement strand
AAGGCGAAGCTCGTCGGCGGCGGCGTCGAGTAGCTCCCTAAACGCGATCAGCCCGTCTTGGTCGGGGCTCTTGGCCAGAGCCAAGGCATAGGCGCGGCAGAACGTATCGAGGAACACGGCGTCTTGTCCCACGTAGTAGGCAACGTAGCTGGGGCCAACTCTCCCGACGCGATGCCCTGGACGAACGGGTGCTCCAGCGCGGCCTCAGCCAGGACCCGGTTCCGGTGCCATAACGAGTCGGCAAGCGAGGCCACGAACCAAGCCTAAGGCTCCGGATGGCTCAGCCGACTGAAACGTGAGCCGAAGAGGGTCGGAATCTCTGAGCGGACACTGCAACGCGCGCAAGGACTCTGATGCTATACGAGTCTGGGATTTTCAGCGTGGCGGCCTATCTTCCCGAAGGACAACCCGCCAGTCTGCCCATACGCGCTAGGTCAGCGCGCCGACGACGCTTCGCTAAGTGGCTAAGCGCTACCGGCCTCGTAGAGTTTCCGCTGTGGGATTCAAGGTCTATGGGTATAAGTCCGAACCGTTCGACGAGTTTGGCGACGGGGATAGGTACAAGGTGATCGAAGGCGGCGCACTTGAGATTTGGCACGAGGACGGGTCGAAGTTGACCATCAGCCCGACGCGCTGGGGTTGGGTGGAGGAAGACGCGCTCGAGCCTGAGGACACGGCCCGCGCAGGCATGAGCCACTCCCACCCCAGTCGCCGCATGCGCTGAACTCCGTCGGTGACCGTCAGGATCGCGTCGATCCGGCAGCTGGCGAGGACCATCTGGTCGGGGTACGGGCGGCGGATGATGTTGGCGTTGTCAACGGTCAGTGCGAACTCCGGACTGGCGGACAGGTGTCCTCCGGCTCCGCGGACATGAAATCTCCGGGCCTGCGGACAGTTTCGGCGTCCCCGCCAGGGGCGGATAGCCGTAAATGCCGGTCAGGCGGCGCCGGTTCGCGCCGCAGTGACCGCAACCGTGGTGTACCGCGTCGTGAAGCTGCCCCCGACCGCGTCGATGGCGGCCCCACCTCGGTGCCCATCCTCGCCCCTCCACCGACACCCAACGCCACGCCTTCCAACTACTCGGCGCCGCCATCCCACTGACCCTCCAGTAGCCAGAACAACCACCACCGAAAACCACGAAATCCCAGCACAACTAAGGTTTCACCCGACTTCACGGCCGTAACTTCGGATTAGAGTGGGAGGCGGGTTCCGCGCGCATCCGTTGTACCCAATGGTGAGGGAGAGCAGGTAACCACCGATGTTCGAAAGATTTACCGACCGCGCCCGCAGGGTGGTCGTCCTGGCGCAAGAAGAGGCCAGGATGCTCAACCACAACTACATCGGGACCGAGCACATCCTTCTTGGGCTTATCCACGAGGGTGAGGGCGTTGCCGCGAAGTCGCTGGAGTCGCTGGGCATCTCGTTGGAGGGTGTCCGCAGCCAGGTCCAGGAGATCATCGGCCAGGGCCAGCAGGCGCCGTCGGGGCATATTCCGTTCACCCCCCGCGCCAAGAAGGTTCTCGAGTTGAGCCTGCGCGAAGCGTTGCAGCTGGGCCACAACTACATCGGCACCGAGCACATTTTGCTGGGCCTGATGCGGGAGGGTGAGGGCGTCGCGGCCCAGGTGCTGGTGAAGCTGGGTGCCGAGCTGACCCGGGTGCGCCAGCAGGTGATCCAGCTGCTGTCGGGCTACCAGGGCAAGGAGGCCGCCGAAGCCGGAACCGGTGGTCGTGGCCGCGAGGTCGGCAGCCCGTCCACCTCGCTGGTGCTCGACCAGTTCGGCCGCAATCTGACGGCCGCCGCGATGGAAGGCAAGCTGGACCCGGTCATCGGCCGCGAGAAGGAAATCGAGCGGGTGATGCAGGTGTTGAGCCGGCGCACCAAGAACAACCCGGTGCTGATCGGCGAGCCCGGCGTCGGCAAGACCGCTGTCGTCGAAGGCCTGGCGCAGGCCATCGTGCACGGCGAGGTTCCCGAAACGCTCAAGGACAAGCAGCTCTACACATTGGACCTGGGATCGCTGGTGGCGGGCAGCCGCTACCGCGGTGACTTC
>DASXMA010000234.1:0-11699 GCA_036495965.1 Mycobacterium sp. | reverse complement strand
CGTCAGCCATCTTGCCGTTCCTGCCGATGTTGCCCAGCCAGATCCTGCTGAACAACCTGCTGTATGACACCTCCCAGCTGGCGATCCCCACCGACCGCGTCGATGAGGAGCAGCTTGCTGCGCCGTCGCACTGGAACGTCGGGTTCATCCGCCGGTTCATGCTCGCGTTCGGCCCGATCAGCTCGCTGTTCGACTTCCTGACCTTCGGGTTGATGCTCGGTGTCCTGCACGCGGGAGAGGTGGAGTTCCACACCGGCTGGTTCGTGGAATCCCTTGCCACCCAGACGTTGATTATTTTCGCGATTCGCACCCGCAGGGTGCCGTTCCTGCGCAGTAGACCCGGGCGCTTGCTGACGGCGACCACCCTGTCGGTGGTGGCCATCGGCGTCATACTCACCCTTGTGCCGCTTGGCCGCAGCCTTGGGTTCACCGTCCTGCCATGGCAGTTTTTCGCCGCACTCCTGCTGTTCATCGTTACGTACCTGCTCCTGGTCGAGGCGACCAAAAAGGTGTTCTACAGCGAACCCATTGACGTGTCTGGACTGCCGCACCGCACCCGTGGCCGCGCACACCGGATCCAGCGGCGCGCCGCGCGCTTCAGCCATGTTGGCCGCATCCCGCGGCCCGCAGTTCGGCGCCGCACTATGGCCTAGCTGAACTGACGGGATGTGACGCGTTGTGGCTCAATGCGTTCGCTGTCATGCGAAATCGGTACGCCGTTTCAATGCAGCTGGAGTGAGCGCTGCGCCAAGCCGAACCATAGCGGTCGATGACTTGTCGAGGTTTCTGTTCGGCGTCGCTGGAGGCGCCAAGAGCCACGAACAACGGCCCGACATGCTCGGTGCTCGGATGCGCGTTGGGCAGCCCGGGTGCTTGAGCCCGAAAATTGAGCAGTCCCTGCACATCTCCGGCGGCGAGGCGTTCAGCCAGCCACGCATCGAACTCCCGCGATCAGGTCGGCGGTGCATTGCGTGCGCGGATATAGGCGTCAGCCATTCCGCGGTGAGGTTCTTGTGCAGTTACGAAAGGCCACCGGGCTCGGGACTTCGGTCCCTAGTGTCGGCTGTCGTGCGGTGGTCGGATGGAGACGGTGCGCTAGATGACCACGCCAACAATGTCAGGAGCATCATAATGAAGAAACTTTCAGAACTTCTGCGAGAGCTTGCAGACCATGCAGCGAGCGCGGAGAACAAGGCAGAGGCGGCTGAGAAAGAAACCAGCGAGAAAGTGCATGCGATTCTCGACGCGTCCAAAGCCGATGCAAAAGCCAGGCAGGATGAATTCAAGGCGAATGTCGCAAAGAAGAAGGCTGCCTCGGCTTCCGACTGGGAAAAAGTTCAGGCAGACCATAAGCAGCGGGTGGAGAAAATCAAGAGCAATATTGCGGCCAAGAAAGGCGCTGTTAGCCGCAAGGTCGCGGAGCACCGAGCCGATGCCGTGGAGGACTATGCCACGGCTTCGATTTACTTCGCCAGGATGGCAATTGACGATGCTGATGTCGCCACCCTGGAAGCCATTGATGCGCGGGCTTACGCCGAATCGTTAGCCTAGCTAGTGAGAGATGAAGGGTGACTGCTATGACAACTACCGAAGCTCCGAACCCTCTGCGCGAAATGTGGGTACCCCAGCTGCTCATGGGCATCGTGGCCCTGTGTCTGGGTGTCCTTGTGCTGGTGTGGCCCGGTGTATCGATTCTTGCCGCGTCCGTCCTGTTCGGCCTTTACCTGGTGGCGGCGGGCATCGCCCAGGTGATTTTGGCCTTCAGCCTGGACGTGTCGGGTGGTTACCGGGTGCTGTGGTTTATCAGCGGCGCGCTGTCGTTTATCCTGGGTGTACTGGCCTTCCGCCACTTTGGCCAAGGGTATGCCGTTGTGTTGCTGGCCATCTGGATCGGTGTCGGGTTCATCTTCCAGGGGGTGGCCGCTACGACACTTGCGATCAGCAACCCCGACCTGCCCGGACGGGGCTGGACCATTTTCTACGGCGTCATTAGCGTAATCGCTGGTCTCGTTGTGCTGGCGTGGCCTTTCGATTCGATCGTCGTGCTCGCACTTGTCACCGGCATCATGCTGGTTCTCATTGGTCTCACGCAGATCGTCAGCTCGTTTGGAACTCGCAACGATCTCAGGACCGCAGAGAAGCGAGTGTCACGGCTGATCCCGGGAGCGGCGAATAGAGCAGCCTGACCACTTTTCCGGCCAGTGGCGGACCGGCTGCCTGGCGATACACCTGGCCGCCGGTCCGGCTCGTCTGCACCATGAGGTAAGGGGTTGACATGGCCGACCCGGCCGAACGCATCCGCCAATCACTCATTGAACGAATCCGCCGGATCATCGATGCTCACCGCGCCGACGGCATCGGCCCAGACGCCCCATTGACCTGTAGTTGTGGGGCCCAAGGCCTGTCCGATCATCCTCGCCATGTGGCGGAGCAGATCATCGACGGGTTGGGCCTCAAGCCCCACAGTATCGACGAAGTCAAAAAGCGGATTCAGTATGCGACTGCGTCGCTTGACTGGGAGCTGACGAAGCTGGAGGGCGCTGAGTGTTAGCGCATGGGTTCGCTCACCGTACGCGGTTACCACCAGATCGACTCTGAAGTGTGAATCCCGCTGCGCGCTGCACCCAGGCCAGCCCGCTTTTTACGCCTCCATCAGAACCAGGGCGATTCACGTCGGTGATGGTCACGGTTTTGCCTAGGCGTTCCATCTGGCGGATCAGCCGGTTGAGCTGGTGCTCCGGGGAGTTCCGCCGCGCCGCCCTGCGTAGCGTTGGCGGTAGATGTGGTGGACAGGCGAGGCAACGCAACGCTTGGTGGCTGTTGCCGGCTGATCGTTTCCGTTGAAGTAGAAGTGGAACAGCTCTCGTGTCACCGCCGAGGGATCTCGGACGTCGAGCGCGCAGCGTGTCAGTTCCCACTGATGAATGGGGTCGCGAAAGTGGGCATCACCAGGAACGGTGGTCGGCGATCCCCGGCGCGCTGAGCGCTTCGACTGTGTCTTCACGGTGGAAAAGGGAGCGGGCCGCGACCGCGAATTGATCGAGCTTGTCGACGACCGTTTGCCCCTCCGGCGTGTGGCCCCAGATGCTGATGCCCTGATGGGTGGTGGGTTTCCAGGTGGATTCGTCGACGACGATCGGGTTCCAGCCGACCTCCCATTCGAACCCGGACGGCGTCCGGGCGTAATACGACAGCTCCTTGTCGTTGGTGTGCTGCCCGATCGACAAGGCCATCTCGAATCCGAGCTCTTTGACTCGCTGGTACGACGCGACCATGTCGTCGAGGGTGGCCGCCTGCACGTTCACGTGCTGAACGCGGGTGCGAATGGGGTTGATCGGCAACGCGTTCACCGATGCGATGGCCACCGAGTGGTGGCGCTCGTTGACTCGCAGGAAGCGGATCTTGAGCTTCGTGCTGTTGATCGTCTCGTCGATGTAGTCGGACAGCCGCGCGTCGAAGACGTGGTTGTAGTAGCCGCGAAGTTGGTGTGGCTTCTTGGTGGTGACGGCGACGTGGCCAAGTCCGCCTGCCCCGGTGACGAATCCGCTGCCGGGGATGTCGAGCGGAAGCGGGGCGCTGTGGGCGGTGGTGTAGATCTCCTGGGCCAGCCCGTTGGGCCCGGGGAAGCGGAGGAAGCGCTCGACGCCGCGCAGCTTGGCTTCGTCGTCGGTGCCCTCGACAGCCGGCACGCCATGGTTGACGACCCTGCGCGAGATTTCCTCGAAGGTTCCGTGGTCGTCGAGGTGCCAGCCGAGCGCAACGACGTCCTCCGCCGGCCCGCGCCGCAACAGAAAGCGGCATTCGTTGGCGTCCAACCGGAACCGCATCGTGTCAACGAGCATGTCCTCCAGGTGCATGCCGATGGCTTCCTGGCCGAAGCGCTTCCAGTCGTCGAACTTGTCGGTTTCGATGACGGCATAGCCCAGGTGGACATTGCCGAAGACTGAGGGTTGTGTAGTCATTAGATTTCCTTGAAATAGTCAGGAGTTCAGGAACGCGGTGGTTACCGCGTTGAAAAAGTCGGCGCGTTCCCACTGCACCCAGTGGCCCGTATTGGCGGTAACCAGAACGTCGGCGTTGGGCATCCGCCGGCCCAGCAGCGCTGCGCCGCTTGGCTTGTTGACCTTGTCGTCTCGGCCCCAGATGACCAGTGTCGGCGTGGCCAGGGTGCTGAGCCTGCGGTCGCGGGTGAAGTCCATCCGCCACAGCGTGCGCACCCCGGACGGGCGTTGCAGCGGCGGGTTCGCGACGACCTCGGGGTCGATCGATGCCGCGTAGCGAGATTCGATCAGCGATTCCGGCACATCACCGGCGTCGTACACCAGGTACGTGCGGATGAACGCGCGCAGCTTTTCCAGGCTGGGCCCGTCACCACCGTAATAGCCGAGGAGGCTGTTGAGGCCGGGTGTCGGAAGGCCTCGCGTGGTTCCAACGCCGCCTGGGCCCATCAGCACGAGGCGGTCGACCCGGTGCGGTGTGTCCAACGCGAGCCGCAGCGCGCATGATCCGCCATAGGAGTTGCCCACCAGGTGCGCTCGGTCGATGCCGAGCTCGTCGAGCATCCCACGGATGTGGTCGGCGAGGTACCCGAACGGATCGCTTCGGTCGACGCCCTTAGCAGAGCGACCGTAGCCGGGCATGTCCGGGACGATCACCCGGAAGTTTTCGGCCAGGGCATCGATGTTGCGCGAATAATTCGACACACCGGACGCGCCGGGACCGCCGCCGTGCAGCAGAACCACCGGCGGACCGGTGCCGGTGTCGGCGACGAAGATGTCTTTCCCGTCGACACGAACCGTGCGTTCGGTCATGGTGCTACTTGTCATTTCTCTTCCTTCACGCTCTGAATCCGGTCGGAGGTGGCGGCAGCGGTTCACTGTGCGCGGCGCCGGCGTACACGAACCCGTCGGGCCGCACGGCGATGACCGAGGCACCCTTCTTGTCAAGCCAGCGAGTCAGAGATCCCTCGCTGTCGACGATGCAGTCGGGGCTTGGAACGCTCCCTGCGGCAGCCACTTTCAGAATGGGCACGCCAGCGGCTCGCCATTCTTGCCACTGAGATGGCTCACCGGCGTGCAGGACCACCCACCGCCTGCCGACGACGTCGTCGAGACGCGCGTTGTCGCCCTTTTCGTCGACCACCCACGGTTGGGGCATCAGCCACCCGACGGCGCCGTTGCCGTTGCCTGCCAGGAGTCCTTCGCGGTAGCGCGCATCCGGAAGCCATCGGTGATTGCGTAGCCATGTGGTGAAGTGGGGCACTCTGGTGGCGGTACGGAAGACGTGATTGCGCACCGCGGCGCGCCAGCGGCTGCGCTGAATGATGAGTTTCCCGGTCTTGACCGCGCGGTTGGTGACCTCCTTGACGTGCGGCAGCCGCTCGGCCTGATAGGTGTCGAGCACGGATTCGGGCAGTGACCCAGACAGCACCGCGCCGAGCTTCCAGCACAGGTTGGCCACGTCTCGCACGCCGGCGCACATGCCCTGACCGATCCACGGCGGCATCGCATGGGCGGCGTCGCCGGCCAAAAAGACCCGGCCGAGCCGCCAGCGGTCGGCGAACCGCACATGGTGGCTGTAGCAGGCGAAGCCGAGGATCTTCACGTTCTCCTCGGTGATTCCCTGCCCATGGAGCACATTCCAGATCACGTCCTCGGTGAGCAGGTCTTTCTCGTCTTCGTCGTCGTGCACCGGGAACTCCCAGCGGTGATGACCCAGCGGAGTGGGGCAGTCGACTCCCGGGCGGGCAGGGTTGCAGTGGAACCGCAACCGGTCGTGGCCCGGCCATTCCTTGAGCACTTTGGTGTCGATGACAATCCAGCGCTCGGCGAAGGTGCGGCCACCGAATCCGACACCCAGCTGACCGCGGATCGCGCTTGATCCGCCGTCGGCGGCGATGACGTAGGAGGCCCGAATCCGCCGGAACTCATCGACGGTGAGATCGGCGAGCATCAACTCGACGTAGTCGTCGTGCTGGATGACCCGCAGGCATTCATGCTTGAGGAGAACAGAAACATTGGGGAAGCGGTCGACCCCGGCACGCAGCACTTTCTCTAGCGCAGGTTGATAGATGAACTGCTGCGGCGGGTGGCCGTTTCCCCGATCAACGGGCAGCAGCCGCACGAACGGCACGCCCTTGGCGTCGACGAAGTTGGCCCCGCAGCCAGGTTGCATGTCGGCGTTGAGCCGGTCAGCCAGTCCCACCTGCTGCCAGATGCGGACCACTTCTTCATCCGTGGAGATGGCCCGCGCCCGCGCATAGATGTTGGGATCGCGTTCCACCACGACCACCTTGAGTCCCATCTGGCCCAACAGGTTGGCCGCGGTGACGCCGACGGGCCCGTAGCCCACAATCGCAACGTCATAAGTCATTTGATCGGTCACGATTGACTCCTTGATTCGGCTTGTTAATGTAGTGCTCCATACAGTAAGCTATCGATAGCTTGATCGTCAACACACGAATTTGGAGGCAACGTGACAACGCCCACCCCTGCTGGGGACTCGGAGCCCACGGCCCGCGCACGGCGGCGCACCCGGGTCAACGGCGAGCAGTCGCGCGAGCGGATTCTCGACGCGGCCACTGAGGTGGCCACTGAGCGCGGCTACGACGGCACCACCATCTCACTGGTCAGCAAGAAAAGCGGCCTGCCGCCGACGTCGATCTACTGGCATTTCACCGATAAGGACGACCTGATAACTGCGGTGATCGAGCGCAGCTACCAGCGGTGGCTCGCGGCACTGGAATTGCCCGGCGGGGAGGCCACCCGGGCGCTGGCGTTGGAGTTGGGGACGCAGGTGGCCAAGGCGCTGCTGGACGCGCCAGACTTTCTGCGCCTCGGGCTGATGCTGGCGCTGGAGCACCGTCCGGTCGAACCGCGGGCACGTGAGATGTTTCTTCAGGTCCGCGACAACGCGTTTCACCGTTTCGCGCAGATCGTGCGCGACGTCGCTCCTGAACTGGATCAGCAGAATGTGCGTCTGCTCACCACCTACGCCATCGCCGGCGCCGACGGCTTGTTCATCGCCAAGGAAGTCGGCGGCGATTCCGTGGATCTGATGAAGCTGTTCGAGTTGCATACGCGGGTGGTCTTCGAATCCGCCGTAAGACTGCTGCAGTCAGGACAAGAGACGTGAGCACGCAACCGACCGAGCTGGCCGACGCTGCGCACCTGCTGCATGATGCTCAAAAAAGTGGCGTACTGATTTCACCCCTGACCCAGACGTATCCGAATCTCGGTGTTGCGCAGGCATATTCGGTGCAGCGGCTGAACCTGGCTCGGTATCTTGACGCCGGTGCGGTGCTGCGTGGCCACAAGATCGGGCTGACCTCCGCCCCGATGCAGGAGCTCCTCGGGGTCAACGAACCCGACTTCGGCTACATCCTCGACAGCATGATACTGCCCAACGATGCGGCGGTTCCGGTCACCGCGTTCTGCGCTCCCCGCGTTGAGCCCGAGGTGGCGTTCCTGATGCGGGCACCGCTGCGGGGGCCGGGCGTGACGGTCGAGGATGTCATGGCGGCCGCCGAGGCGGTGGCTCCGGCACTGGAGATCGTGGACAGCCGAATCGCCAACTGGCGTATCACGCTGGCCGACACGATTGCCGACAATGCTAGTTCTGGAGCGGTAGTGCTGGGGGAGTGGGTGCCGATCGCACAGGCGCCGTCACTCCCCGACACCACCGCCACCCTCGTTGTGAACAACACGACGGTCGGCACCGGCCAGGGGACCGCCGTGATGGGCCATCCCGCCATCGCCGTCGCGTGGCTGGCCAATGCATTGGCCCAATTCGCCACCGGCATCGCGGCCGGCCAATTCGTCATGTCGGGTTCGTACACCACCGCGGCGTTCGTGGTGGCAGGCGACGAGGCGTGCGCCACGATCAGCGGCCTCGGCACCGTCGACGTCAGCTTTCAGTAGTCCGACAGGAGAAATTCATGAATACACAACGATTCCCGGTGGCGATCATCGGCTCGGGCAATATCGGTACCGACCTGATGATCAAGATCCAGCGCAGCGAAGGCCCGCTGCACTTGGCCGCGATGATCGGCATCGACCCTGCCTCCGACGGGCTGGCTCAGGCAAAACACCTTGGTGTTACGACCTCGTCGGACGGCATCGACGGGCTGCTGGCCATGCCGGGCTTCGACGATATCCGCCTGGTCTTCGATGCCACCTCCGCTGGCGCGCACCTCAAGCATTGGGACGCGTTGCGCGACAAGGACGTTCGCATGCTCGACCTCACATCCGCGGCCATCGGGCCGTTCTGCGTCCCGGTCGTTAATCTCGAAGACCACATCGACGCGCCGAACCTCAACATGGTCACCTGCGGCGGCCAGGCCACCGTGCCAATCGTCGCCGCCGTCAATCAGTCGGCGTTTGTGTCCTATGCCGAGATCGTGTCGTCGATCTCAGCCAAGTCCGCTGGACCGGGTACCCGGGCCAACCTCGACGAGTTCATTGAAACGACGGCCACCGCCCTGAGAGTCGTTGGCGGAGCCCAACGAAGTAAGACGGTGATCATTCTCAACCCGGCCGATCCGCCGATTCTCATGCGCAACACCGTGTACTGCCTGGTCGAGGGAGACTGCGATCATAGGGCCATCGCGGCATCCATCGCCGCAATGGTGGAACGGGTGCAGCGCTACGTGCCGGGATACCGGCTCAAGCAAGCCGTCCAGTTCGAGACGTTCGACGCCGACAACGGGCTGCACATACCCGAGACCGGAAAGTTCTTCGGTACCAGGGTCACCGCGATGCTGCAGGTGACCGGCGCCGCGCATTACCTGCCCGCCTATGCCGGAAACCTCGGCATCATGACTTCCGCTGCGTTGGTCACCGCCCAACGCATTGCCGCCCATTCGATCAGAAGTGTTGGAGTACCGAGATGACTCAATCCCTCTGCACGCCGCTCTACATCAGTGACGTCACGCTGCGTGACGGGATGCACGCGATACGCCATCAATACAGCCTGGCGCAGGCCACCGAAATCGCCGCGGCTCTCGACGCGGCCGGGGTGGACTCGATCGAGGTCGCACACGGGGACGGGCTGGGCGGGTCCAGTTGTATCTACGGATTCGGCGCCCACACCGACCTGGAATGGATCGAGGCAGTAGCCGGTGTCGTGCAACGCGCCAAGATCGCAACGCTGGTGCTGCCCGGCGTCGGAACAATCCATGATCTCGCCGCCGCCCACCGGGCGGGTGCCAGCGTGGTCCGCATCGCGACGCACTGCACCGAAGCCGACATCTCGGCACACCACATCACCGCCGCCCGCGAATTGGGTATGGACACCGTCGGATTCCTGATGATGAGCCACATGAGCAGCCCGCAACGGCTGGCCGAACAGGCCAAGTTGATGGAGGGATACGGTGCCGGGTGCGTTTATGTCGTGGACTCCGGTGGCGCCATGACCATGCGCGACATCGCCGAGCGAGTCGACGCCCTGCGCCAAGAACTAGACAGCACAACCGAAGTCGGCATCCACGCGCACCATAACATGTCACTCGGCGTCGCTAATTCCATCGTCGCCATCGAGCACGGATGTCGCCGCGTCGATGCGTCGTTGGCAGGCATGGGTGCCGGCGCGGGCAACGCGCCGCTGGAGGTCTTCATCGCCGCCGCTGACAGGCTGGACTGGAAGCACGGCTGCGATCTCAACGCACTCGAAGACGCCGCCGACGACCTGGTGCGTCCACTGCAAGAACGGCCGGTTCGCGTCGATCGAGAGACCCTAACGCTCGGCTATGCCGGGGTGTACTCGAGCTTCCTGCGTCACGCTGAGGCGGCCGCCGACCGCTTCGGGGTCGATGCGCGCACGCTTCTCGTCGAAGCCGGACGCCGCGGCCTCGTCGGCGGGCAAGAAGACATGCTGGCCGACATCGCCCTGGACCTGACGGGCGACCGAGCATCCACATAGTGCCCAACAAGTCCAGCACCACATGTTGATTCTGTTGTGCGCCAATCAACGTTGACCGTCCCACTGACCTGCATGACCTCTGGGGAGCATTCGAGGACTTTAGCCCCTAAACGGACTCGGCCGTTCGGAGACGATGACGAAGCATCAACAGGCGATTGTGAAAGGCATTCCAATGGCAAACATTGATCTATCAGCACAATTCGACAAGATCTCGGATAGAGCGAAAGCCGATACCGAGAAGGTCAAGGCCGCCGGTCAGCGGACCAGGGATCAGCTGGAGGATGACGTGGCCAGCGCACGCGAACGGGCACGCCGCCGCTGATGAGTTCAGAGAGCAGGCCGCTGCAGCCCAACATCGGGCGCGTGTGGCTGGGAGCAGATCCGCGGCGACTGGCAGGCCCACGTCGCCAAGGCCAGGGCGAACGTCAATGCGAAAAAGGCTCGCCTGGACGCGGACGACGCCGCGCTCGGCGCAGACATGGCCGAGTCGTATGCGCTGGACGCCATCGACTTCGCGAGCGCGGCAATCGATGAAGCCGCCTACGCCGCACTCGATGCGATGGGGGCGCGAGCGTACGCTGAGGCGGTCAAAGCCTGAGCACGCTCGTAAGGTTCGTTCGCGTTCGCCGGTATCGATGCCTAAGATCGCGCGTCCGCGAGTCAGCAGGTGCAGGGTGGCGGCGGCCTGCGCGGTTACCGCCGGGTTACGCCTTCCTGTATCGGTCACGCTCACGCCAAGGCGCAGGCGGCCCAATCGATTTCGGGCGGTGAGGTGCCCAAGCATAGTCCACGGCTCCAGGCAGGCGTCCGCCCTCGGGACCAGCCGCGCTGCGCCGCAATACTTCGGCGCCCAAATGGACCGGGGAAACAACGCGTTGAGGTGGTCGGGAACCCAGAACGAGTCGAGGCGGTTCGCGACCAGCTCTCGCCGATACGCTGCCACCCATCGCGAGCCTAGGTGTACCCGGCTACACGCGCGGTGTGTTCACGACCGGCAAACAGCTTGCCGTCGATTTCGAGGCGGGCGTGCTGCACTGGTGCGACCGGGAGGGCGCCCCCATCACCACTGCCACCCCGAGGGGAGTGGCAGGAGGGTACCCGGGGGGTACGCGGACCGCCCGGGACAGCAAGCGGACTTGCTACGAGTTACCGGACTGCAGTCCGCTTTGCTCGCCGAGGACATCATCGCCGCACTCAAGCTGTGTGTCGATTGCCCGGTGCCCTGCCACGGCTGGGCGCACCGCCAACGGCCCGGCAGCCTGACCGGCGTTACGGGCGGGCGCGTTAGGTGTCCCCGCGGGAGGTGGCAGGACACTGCCCGAGACCGGCATTCAGCCCGGGTGTTCGAGTTCCGTTCGGGCCTGGTCGATTTGGTCGTATGCGTACGTCGCCATGGCCGCGGTGGTCGTCTTCTCGCCGTGGCGGGCTAGCGATTCGTAGGCCCGGTCGCCGAGGACGTCGCGGACGTGGGCGATCGCGGTGGTGATCTCCGGGGCGGCCGTGCTCGTGAGGGGGCTGACGGCGAAGCCGGCGATGGTGGCCGCGACATCGAGATCGCTGTGGTCGGCGGCCCACCGAAACGCGGTGCGCAGATTCGCCAGCTCGACGCTGAACCAGGTGTACGCTTCCCGCTGGCGTGTGCTGTCCCACAGCGCGAGGATGTCGGCTTCGCGCCCGGCAAAGTGGCGGGCATGCGCGGCCCGGGCCTCGGTGGCCGCACCGCTGGCGGCGAGTTGCTCCTCGGCGAACGCCCGGATGGTCTCCAGCATCGAGAACCGGGT
>DASXMA010000233.1:0-8892 GCA_036495965.1 Mycobacterium sp. | reverse complement strand
CCGCAGCCTCGAGGAGTGGACCTATACCCTGCGTGACTTCACCCCGACGGAGCAGTCCGGGCTCTGGCTGGCATACGACCGGTTGCTTCCGGACACCACGATCTACACCCGCACGGTGGCCAACGCCGAGGCCCGTACCGTCGATTACCACTGCGCCTGGGACCAGGGCGAGCACCTGTGGATGATCTACCTGATGCGGGTCCTCGACGCGCAGGTGGTGCTCGGCAAGCCCGGTTCCGTTGTGCTGTGGACCAATTGCCGTCACGCGTTCTATGACCACAACCCGCATCCCGAGGCCGCCCCGGCGGAGCGCACCGGCTGGGTGGGCGACTTCTGGGACTTATTCGGTGCCGGTCATGGGCTGGAGCTGAACAACCTCAAATCAATCGCGGAGTACCGCCACCATAACGGACTGCGGGTCACGCCGGCCTGGATGAGTACATCATGAACCAACCCACCGTTAGCCTGATCGACGTTTCCAGCTATCTGCCCGGCGAACCGCTCGGCGCTGACTACTACGCGCAGTTCGCCGGCTCGGACGACCTGGCGGCCAACCTGATGTTCCGCGCGCCCAAGTTTCGCCATCACGTCGGGCCGGACGAAACCGCGATCGACATGGTCGAGCGAGCCGCACAGGGCCTGATCGAGCGGCACGGCCACGACGTCATCGCCAACGTCGACGCGCTGATCACCCACACCCAGGCGCCCGACCTGCCGTTCTACGGCGGGGGCGGCGGCATCGCACACCGCTTGGGCATGCGTCCCAACTGGGTGCTGGATCTGCACAACGGCGGGTGCGCGGCGTTCGTGCTGGGTCTCAAAGTGGCCCGTCAACTGCTCGCGTCCGGACAAGGGCACACCGCATTGATCGCCGTAGCGCAAAATGCCGCCGGCCAGGTCTTCGACCAACCAGGGGTGCGCCGCAAGGCACAGGCCGCGGTGCCTGGCGACGGCGCCGCAGTCGGATTGGTGACGCTGTCGGACAAGTCGCCGATCCTCGACATCGAGTGCCGCACCTACGGCGAATACGCCGGTGAGATGACGCTGACCTCGGACCCGCCCCGCAAGTGGTGGGCAGCCGGGTCCGGTGAGCTCAGCATCGGATTCACCGAAACCAAGATCACCAAGGTGCTCGCTCGCGGCAACCGGCAGGTCCCCGAAGTGGCGCTTGCCGTCTGTGACCGAATCGGCCTGCCGTCCAAGGACATCGACCTGCTGGTCACCAATCAGCCAAACCGGGTGTTCCTGCGAAACTGGCGCGAAGCGCTCGAGGTGCCGCGCGAACGTCATCGGGACACGTTTGATGAGTGCGGCAACCTGTTCGGCGCCGGCATCCCTATCAACCTGGATCGTGCGATATCCGACGGTCGGGTCAAGGCCGGCGACGTCGTGATGATGGCCGCCTTCGCGCACGCCGGCGACTTCGCGGGTGCGGCGGCGGTCCGCTGGGGCGGACGAAGCTGATGCATCCATTGATCGAGGCGAGCCCTGCCAACGCTGAGATCCTCGACGCGCTGCCGAACGCGACCGATCCATTCGCATTGTCGCTCAACGAGAACCCGTTTCCGCCGCTGCCGTCGGTGCGCTCGGCACTGATCCGCTCGATCGATGTCGCCAACCGGTATCCGGAGTTCCTGCCCGAACGGCTGCGCCGCTTGATCGCCGGTCACATCGGGGTCTGCGACGAGCAGGTTGTGCTGGGAGCGGGTGCCAGCGGGGTGGTGATGCAGGTCCTGCATGCGGTGACGCGGACCGGTGATCGGATTGTGCTGAGCGAGCCGACTTTCGACGGGTATCCGATCTTCACCCGGATGGCCCGCCTGACAGCGGTCACTGTTCCGCTCGACGAGCGCGGCCACCACGACCTGGAGGCAATGGCCGAGGCGGCGGCGGACGCCAGCGTCGTCGTCTTGTGTCGGCCCCACAATCCGACCGGCACCCTGGAGCCTGTCGCGGATGTGGAGCGATTCCTGCGGCGGGTGCCGGACGACACGGTCGTGCTGCTAGACGAGGCCTACATCGAGTTTGTCGCCCCCCAGCACCGCATCGACGGACCTGACCTGGTTCGGCGCTTTCCGAATGTCGTGGTGTTGAGGACGTTCTCGAAGGCCTATGGATTGGCCGGACTTCGTGTCGGGTACGGGTTCGCGTCACCAGAACTGACCACGATGCTGTGGGGGATGCAATTGCCGTTCGGCATGGGCATTACTAGCTTGACTGCGGTGGCGGCCTCCTACGACGCCGAAGACCAGTTGCGGCAACGCATTCTGCGAATCAGCGGTGAGCGGAATTACCTGTCTCGGCGCCTGCGCGCAATGGGCGTATACACCACCGACGGGCATGCCAATTTCGTTTACCTGCCGGCCGTCGGGCGACCCTGGCGTGAGGTATTCGGCGACACCCGGCTGAAGGCCCGCTACTACGCTGACGGCGCTGCTCGGATTACTGTCGGAGGCCGCGCGTCCACTCGAGCGGTGCTGGCCGCAGTGGCCAAGGCGCCGGGCTGACCAAATGGCGTCCGGAAATGCGGTGAGAAAGCGTGCAGGGTTAGCACCCCCAGGCATTCAAAGAGTTTACGCAGCAATGACTTCGGCGGGATGTGCCGCGCCGTTTCAGTTCAGCGATACCACATTGTCTGGTGCCGCGGTGAACTTCTCGTCGACATCCTACGTGGTATCAGTAGGAGGTTTTGAAATGAGTCCACTGCTGACGCTCTACTTTTGTACGGGCTCGTCGTTCGCTGGTCTTGGCCTGCTGAAGCTGCAAGCGCGACTTGAGCGATGGGATTACGAACGGCACGCAGAGGACTGATGTGAGTCGTTCCGCAAAGTTGATGCAAGTGCCCAACCCGTCGTCGACCCGCTCGCTTCGGATCCTCGTTGTCGGCGCCGGAGTGGCTGGCATTTCCATTGCGCGGGGATTATTGCGTGACGGACATGACGTCACCGTCTTCGAACGGCGGCCGGACGTGACGGCAGGTGGCGGCGCGGTAACCGTCTGGTCCAATGGGTCGACCGTTCTGGGGCAGCTGGGGGTCGATATGGATGGCGCCGGTCAGCAGCTGTCCACCCTGCGGGTCGTGACATCCACGGGTCGCCCAGTCAACACTGTGGACCTGACCGCGATCGCGAACCGGCTGGGCGCTCCAGTTCGGATGGTCCCACGTCGAGTTCTGCTGGAACGGCTGCTGGAAGGCTTTCCGGCCGATCGCATCTGGTGCAATGCCCGTGCGGTCGGGGTCGTCAGTACGCCAAACGGAGTTCGGCTCGAATTCGAAGACGGTAGCTGGGCCGAAGGAGATCTGTTGATCGGCGCGGATGGCCTGCACTCAATGGTTCGAGAGGTCGTCGGGGCGCAACCCGCGGAGCCGACCGGCTGGTGCAGCTGGCAGGGTCTGATCACCCTTCCAAACGTCGCCGACAAGCACGTCGCACACATGATGATCGGCGAGCACGGAAACCTTGGCCTGTGGCCGGCTGGTGGTTCGGATGTGCAGTGGTGGTTCGACTTGCCATGGTCGCCCGACTTCGTCAGACCGGGACGTCCGATCGACATGATCCGGTCCAATTTCGAAGGGTGGTCCGACTCGGTCGATCGAGTACTCGCGACATTGACCGACGGGGATCTGGCCCGTTCGCCGTTCCCGCATTTTCGGCACCCGATCCCCCGCTCGGGCCGAGGCGCGGTTACCTTGCTCGGCGATGCCGCCCACACGATGCCGCCCACCCTTGCGCAGGGGACCAATCAGGCGCTGCTCGACACCATGGTGTTATGCAAGGCGCTTTCGGATTTCGTAAAGGGCTGCAATGGCGTGCACGGCAGCAATCGTGACCTCTCGAGCGCGCTGCGCTGGTACGAGAACACCAGGCGACGCAAGGTCAAGGCCGTGTCCTGGGTGACCACGCTGCAAGTGTCCCGCAGTGAGTCCGCGCTGAGGCCGGCGGCGATGATCTCCGACCGGTTCATGACCTGGGCACTGACAACGTTCCTGCGTTCGGTAAGTCACCGCCGGATATCCGCGGAGGTCAGCCGAGACCTCGGGGCCGCGACGACCGCCGATCTGGTCGATGCCAAATGATGTCGGCAACCACCAAGGTTCCACCCGCCAAGCTGGCTCGCGCTGTCGAGTGGATTCGCCACCACCTGTATCGGCTCCATCAACGGCTGACACCCGCGCCGGCAGCGATGATGGAGATGATCGTTGCCACCTGGACATCGCAGGCGATCACCGTGGCGGCCCAACTCGGTGTCGCCGATGCCCTGACCAACGGACCGTTGCCGATCGAGGAGCTGGCCGCCCAGGTAGGCGCCGACGCGGACGCGCTGCGGCGGCTGCTGCGGGCCTTGATCGGCAAGGGCATCTTCCGTCATCGCCGCGACGGACGCTATGAGCTGAATTCCCTTGCCGGCACCCTGCGTTCGGACGCACCGATCTCGATGACTTGGGCGGCGCAGTTCTACGGGTCGCGGGAACAGCGCGAACGCTGGACCCAGATGGTGGACTCGATCCGAACCGGGAGCACGGTCGTCCCCGCAATGCGCGGCAAGGAGAGCTTCGACTACTTTGCCGGGGAGCCCGAGCTTGCCGAACTTTTCAACCAGACGATGACGAGCGTTTCGGAACTGACGGACGGGACGCTGGTCGCCGGCTACGACTTCAGCGCCTACCCCACGATCGTCGACGTGGGTGGCGGGCACGGTCCACTGCTGGCCGCCATCCTGGCCGGAGCGCCGGCTTCGCGGGGCGTACTTTACGACCTGCCGCGGGTAGTCGCGAACGCCCCCAGCCTGTTGCGCGAGCACGGAGTCGCCGACCGGGTGCGTATCGCGGAGGGGTCGTTTTTTGACAGCGTTCCGGCCGGTGGTGACGTCTACATCCTCAAGAACATCATCCACGACTGGCCGGACGAAAAGGCGGTACAGATCCTGCGTAACGTTCGCGCGGCAGCCGGCCCGCGAGCCACGGTGTTGCTGGTCGAATTGGTTATCCCCAAGCACGACCGTGACTTCCCGGGCAAATGGGTGGATCTGGAGATGCTGCTGAATTTGGGAGCCCGCGAGCGCACTGCCGCCGAATACCGAGACCTGCTCAGCAAATCCGGATTCCAGATGAAACGGGTGGTACAAACCGCTTCGCCCCTTAGCGTGGTCGAGGCCCTAGTGACTTAGTAACCGCCCGTGCGGCTGGCAAGTCGGGTTAGCCTTTACCCGGTATGCACACCATCGAGGCTGACTACCTCGTCGTCGGCGCGGGCGCCATGGGCATGGCGTTCATCGACACGCTGGTCTCTGAGACAGAGGCACGCGTGGTTCTGGTCGACCGCTACCACCAGCCGGGTGGGCATTGGACGACGGCCTACCCGTTCGTGCGGCTGCATCAGCCCTCGGCGTTCTACGGTGTGAACTCGCTGCGCCTCGGTAGCGACACCATCGACCAAGTGGGCTGGAACGCAGGCCTCTACGAACTGGCGACCGCCGGGGAAGTCTGCGCCTACTACGACCACGTGATGCGTCAACAGTTCTTGCCGACCGGGCGGGTCAGTTACTTCCCGATGAGCGAATACCTCGGCGAGGGTCGCTTTGCGACGCTGGCCGGGAGCGATTACACCGTTAACGTGGCGCGCCGCGTCGTCGACGCCACCTACATGCGCGTCATGGTTCCCTCGATGCGCCCGCCGCCGTACGAGGTCGCACCCGGCATCGAATGCGTCCCACCGAACAACCTGCCAAGGGATGCCGCCCACGAGCGCTACGTCATCGTCGGGGCCGGCAAGACCGGCATCGACACGTGCCTGTGGCTGTTGGGCCATGGCCTCGCGCCGGACCGGCTGACCTGGATCATGCCCCGCGATTCCTGGCTACTGGATCGTGCGACGATCCAGCCTGGATCGTTGTTCGCAGACCGGATCAAAGCCACCTTCACCGCGCAACTGCGGGCCATCAGTGACGCGGCGTCGGTCGACGAACTGTTCTGTCGTCTTGAGGATGCCGGCGCTCTGCTGCGGCTCGATCCCGCCGTCCGGCCGACCATGTACCGGTGTGCGACCGTCACCCAGGACGAACTCGAGCAGCTACGACGCATCACCAACATCGTCCGCATGGGCCACCTGCTGCGTATCGATGCCGGCGAAATAGTGCTCGACGGTGGCGCAGTATCTGCTGATGACCGTGCGCTGTACATCGACTGCACCGCAGACGGTGCCGAAAAGCGCCCCGCTACATCCATTT
The DNA here is from genome assembly GCA_036495965.1 of Mycobacterium sp. Classification (GTDB taxonomy): domain Bacteria; phylum Actinomycetota; class Actinomycetes; order Mycobacteriales; family Mycobacteriaceae; genus Mycobacterium. The sequence continues at coordinate 2,664 of DASXMA010000233.1, read as the reverse complement.
TCGATAACCGCCGCATCACATTACAAAGCGTGCGCGGTTGCCAACAAATCTTCAGCGCCGCGCTGGTCGCCCACGTCGAAGCGGCTTATCCGGATGACGCCATGAAAAACCAGCTTTGCGTGCCGTTACCGCACCCGGACACCGACCTCGACTGGTTACGCATCACAATGGCCGACTTCGGCAATCAGCTGCGCTGGCTCGATGACCCGGATTTGACCGCCTGGCTCTCCGCGACGCGCCTGGACCTTTTCGGGCATGTGATGGGCCACCTGCAGCCGGCGGGGTCCGCGCAGCCCCGAGTGCAGGATCGGATACTGCGCATGACCAAGTCGGCGCTGTCGGCCACCGCCGCGAAACTGGAGCAGCTGATGGTCGACGAAGCCTCACTTGCCGCGCCCTGACCCCAGGTGTAACCCGCGCTGATATGGATCGGTGAAGGAGGCACGTGGCGGCGCAAAACGAACCCGTCAGCCCGCGACCTTTGCGCGCGGTGCCTGACAGTGGCTATCACGATGGCTACACCGACTGGGAAGCGGTGTACCAGGACAATGCGGCCTGGGTGTACCGCACAATGTTCGCTCGGGTCGGCAACCGGGCCGACGCCGAAGACCTGACCGCCGAGGTCTTCCTCGCCGCGCTGCGGCCGCTGCGGCTGACTGCGAGCGTCGGCGAGGTGCGCGCATACTTGCGGGCCACGGCCCGAACGGTGCTGGCCGCGCATTGGCGCGAGACCATGGGCCGCGAGATAACCTCGATCGACGACATCGAACAACCACCTGATAGCGAGGAAGCGATCAGCACCGCACCGCAGCGCGTCGCCAAGGTTCTCGAAAGCCTGCCGGATCGCTATCGCCGAATTCTGGAATTGCGCTTCTTGCAAGGCACTTCGATCAAGGAGTCTGCTTCCGAACTTGGGATCAGCGTTGCCAACGCCAAAGTGCTCCAACACCGCGCTCTGCGGCTGGCAGCGCAAGTCAACGATGGGGGCCAGCCATGAACGCGCGAGGACTACGCCGTTACGTCGACGATCTGCTGCGGGGCCGCCGGCCGAAGCCGTTTGCGCCCGACGACTTTGAGGCAGCGCAGATCCGTACGGCGATCGAGCTGCGCGCGGCTCGGCAGGGCTCTGATGTGGTTGACGCCCCGCGCCAGGAATTCCTGTCCGACCTACACCGTCGTCTCGCCGAGCAGATGTCCGGCACGCCGCCGGAAGCCGCGCCGACGCCGAACACCACGCGGCGCCAGGTCCTCGTCGGCACCTCGGCCGCCGCCGCGGCTGCCGTTGCCGCGGTTTCCATCGACCGAGCGGTGATGGGCAGCCCCGCCGAAGCCCCTGCCGTCGCCGGGCACCTCACGCCCAACGACGGAAGCTGGCAGCGAGTCGCGGCCAGCTCGGACGTGCCCGACGGAGTGATGCATCCCTTCGATCTGGGTTCGGTCACCGGGTTCGTCCGCCGCGTCGACGGCAAACCGGAGGCCGTGTCCGGGGTGTGCACCCACCAAGGGTGCCGGCTGTGGTTCGACGCACCCGATGACACGCTGCGCTGCCCCTGCCACACGACGTCGTTCTCGCCCAGCGGACAGGTGCTTACCCATCAATTGCCGATCACGCCAAAGCCGTTGCCCACACTGATGGTTCGCGAGGTCAACGGGGTCATCGAGGTGTTCGCCCCGCCGGTGTAACCCGCCGCCCTATTTCTTGGCATGGATATCGCCAAGCTTCGAAAACATCTGGTCGCCGTATTGGCCGTGGGTGTCCTGTTGCTGGCGGGCTGCTCGTCTTCGCGGCCTGCTGCGCAGCCGTCGGTAACCTTCGGATCGGGTGCCAGCGGCACGCCCGGAATGCCGGGCATGAGCGGGATGCCCGCGATGACGGGTGCGCCGTCGGGCACGGCGTCGGCGACCGGGTCGCCGGCGGCGGTCGTTGGCGACCAGGTCACCATCGACAACTTCGCCTTTTCGCCGGCCACGTTGACCGTCAAGGCCGGCAGCACCGTCACGTGGACCAACCGCGACGAAGAACCGCACACAGTGGCCGCGACCGACGGGTCGTTTCACTCGCCCGGAATGGGAACCGGAGCCACCTTCACCCACGCCTTTGCCACCGCGGGGAAATTCGACTACGTCTGCTCGATTCACCCGTCCATGCACGGCACCGTGGTGGTGACGCAATGAGCCAAGATCCGCGCACCATGACCCGCCGTCAGCTCATCCGCCACACGGCCTGGTTCGGAGCGGCGGTAGGCCTGGCCGTCGCCGGCGGCGAGGTCATCTCGCATGTGGCCGGCGCGGCGTCAGCCGGGCATATTGCGGCCCGCCCCACCGTGCGATTCGCCCAAATCAGCGACAGTCACATCGGCTTTACGGGCGCGGCCAACCCCGATGTCGCCAAGACGTTCGGCCATGCCATCGATCAGGTCAACAATCTGGGCTACACACCGGATTTCGTCATCCACACCGGCGACCTCACCCACCTGTCCACGCCCGATCAGTTCGACCAGGTAAAACAGCTGTTGGGCGGACTGCGAACGCCGCACGTGTTTACGGTTCCCGGCGAACACGACTCGGTCGATGACGCGGGCCAGAAGTACCGCAGCGTCTTCGGCGCCGGGACCCGCGGTGACGGCTGGTACAGCTTCGACATCGCCGGCGTGCACGTGATCG
>DASXMA010000232.1:0-15835 GCA_036495965.1 Mycobacterium sp. | reverse complement strand
GCGCGCCCGGGCTGAGATCGGCACGCTCGAGAACAGTGCGTGCGAAAACGCGCGTCACTGGCTCGGCCCACTTCTGATACGTCGGACGCATCCGGTCGAACAGATTGACGCGCTGAGTCTCTACCATCAACGGCCTCAGCTCTCCACAGCGCGCGCCAGCGCGTCCAGTGTCTGTTCCATCGTCCGTCGGTTGCGCACCGAAGGCCGTCCGAGGCCGGTCGCCACGGCCGCGGTGATCATGAACAGCAGGCTGCGCTGATCAACGGTCCGCTCAATGACCTCGCAGCCGCCAGGTCGTGGGGTGATCTCGAATTCCCAGGTCGCGACGGGCCTGTCCGCCGCCTTGACGGCAAAGGCGAAGCGTTTCCCGGGGTTGGGCGTGATCACGGTGCAGATCGTGCTCCACTTCACCCACGGCCGCCGGTTGTCCCCGCGGAACGTCGATCCGACGGCGCCGGGTTCACCCCTGAGCCACTCGACCCCGGCCGACTCAGGGCTCCACTCCACCATTCGGGTCACGTCGGCGATCAGCTCATACACCTTCTGGGGATCACCGGTCATCGTCCGCCGAACCTCAACCGTGGCCACGAACACACCCCCCTCTGAAGAACTGAGTGCCGACCGGGTCAGCGCCGCGTGCAGTCGTGGTTCGTCGGCATGGGCGCTCGGATCGGCCAAGACGTTCGCCGCACTGTCTATCGTCGGCGTGCTCATCGCTTACTCCTCGAAAGTGGTTGCAACGGCTGAGAAGATCGTGCGCGCGCCGCCGCCGTTACCCCCCGCCGTGAGGGATTCCCGTCCGCAGCATGCCGGCCCCAGCGCGGCTGTCAGTGGGAACCGACGTCGCGGCCCGTGGTTCCTTTGATGCGTCATTGACCGTCAGCGAAACGACACGATCAGCAAGAAGATCGTCAGTGTGGTGAGCAGTACCGTCGACAGTGAGTTCCAGAGGAGCTGACGATAATCTGGCGGCGGCGTCATTGCGTCACACATGGCAGGCGCGTAAGCGGGCTGAGGCGAAATATGTTCTCCCCCAACTCCGGCGCTCTGTGAACGGCGCAGTGCGTACATATGTTTCGTCCTTTCAATGGCACCCGCGGCAAGATCATTTCTCGTGCAACGGGCGAACCCTTCATCTCGCGGTCATTCGACCCTGGTTGACCAAGCTTGTGTTTTGCTACGCTCGGCATCCAGGCGGTTTCGCCACCAACGGCGGCTATGGGTCGATTCTGCTTGCGCCAGGTGATAGGCCAGTAGCGTCATCCGACCGAACTTGCAAGCAGCGGCGGCATTCCCGGCGGGCGGCTTTGTCGTCATTTGACTTACGGCGGCCAATGAGGATGAAGTCGCCCAGCCTGCGGCTCGCGCACTCATCAGCAACCAGATCGGCGCCGAACTGTTCTTCTTGCCGTGCACCGTCGGCATCGACCATATATGCACCGCCCCAAACACATTGGCGCGTTCCTCAGAGCTTTCCCCATGTCGAGTCCGTTCGTTGATGTGCGCTTGGTCGTACCGGCCTCGAATACTCGGGCAGCACAAGGCTGTCCGCCTGCTTGGCGAGGCGCAGAATGAGCCAACTGCCCACACTGCTTCCGAGTATCCGATTGCGAAGCCACAACGTGATTCGACTGCCGGGAGCGAAGATTCTGGCGGCGGTGTGGCCGCCGTTTTTGTCCCGAATGGCATACGGCCGGATGAGCTGTTCGTAGCGCTGGAATGCTTCGGTGTGATTTCGACCTGCGCTCGCCAGTTCACCGGCGAGGGCGTACGCGCCGACGATCGCTGTGCCCGTACCCGTGCCGCTGAGCGTGGCTCCGCTCGCCGCGTCGCCGAGGAGCGCGATCCGGCCGGTGGACCAACGGGGCACCTCTACGCGGCCGACCGAATCGAAGTAGACGTCGGTGGCGGACGGAAATGCGGCCACGAGCTGCGGCACGTACCAGCCTTGCCCGGCATAGACACGGCGCAGCAGCTCGCCCTGTCGATCGCGGTTGCCCCGTAGCTCCGGGTCGGCCGGCGAGGCGAAGATGAATGTGGTGTTGGCGCGATCCGGTCGGTGCATCTGCTCGGACACTCCGGCGAGTGTTCCCGGCCTGTTATGGAAGCGCTGTTCACCGTCGAGCTGCCACATGTTGGGCAGATCCCAGCCGGCGATGTAGTAGCCCAGATGACGGACGTACTCGTCCTCGGGGCCGAACGCGAGCCGCCGGACCCGCGAGTGCAGGCCGTCAGCGCCGATCACGAGGTCGAACCGATCCGACGGAGCGCGCTCGAACGTGACGTCGACGCCCGCAGGAGTTTGGTTCAGGGCCGCGATCGAGTCGCCGAAGCGGTATTCGACCCGCTCCCGGCTGTGGTCGTAGAGCAGCCGGGACAGATCCGCCCGCTGGATCTCCAGGTTTCCGCCGGTGAATTCTCGCGGCAGGCTCAGAACCGTCGCGTCGGTCTCATCGACGAATCGCGCTGGGTGGCCGCCGGTCTGATGGGCGCGTACCTGGTCGAGCAGACCCATCCGGTCCAACACGGCGAGCTGGACCCCACCGCGGAAGTCCACCGCGTAACCGCCCGAGCGCAGTGCCGGGGCGAGCTCGACCACGGTGACGTCGAACCCGTAATGGTCCAACCAGTACGCCAACGTCGGCCCGGCGATGCTGGCACCGGAAATCAATACACGCATGATGTTTCCAAGTCCCTTTTGACTCTCAGTGGACGATCTGAATCCACTCTGGGGGAGACGGTTGATGACGAACCACGGACAATCGATCCGTGCCTCGCGATCACGGGACGGGCCGCCCGCAAGCGATCTGCGAGAATGGGGGCGTGCCGACTCGGCCCGGGAACCGAACGGAACTGGCGAAATTTCTGCGCAGCCGCCGCGAAGCGCTGACGCCCGCCCAGGTCGGTCTCCCGCCGGGCGTGCGGCGGCGTACCCCGGGGCTGCGCCGGGACGAGGTCGCCGAACTTGCGGCGATGTCGACGAACTACTACGAGAGACTGGAGCAGGCGCGCGGGCCGCGGCCGTCGCCGACGGTGCTCGCCGCGATCGCGCGCAGCCTACGGTTGAGCGCCGAGGAGCGGGAGCATCTGTACCTGCTTGCCGAGCAGCCGCTGCCTGCCCAGGGCGGTCGGCGGGGCGAGCTGGACGCCGGGCTGGTTGTGACGATGGACTCGCTCACCGCCACGACCATCGCCATGATCGTCGATGACCTGGGAACCGTACTGGCGCAGAACCGGCTCAGCGTCGAAATTTTCGGCCGCCTCGCGGGCCAGGCCGACCACGCCGACAACATGGTGTGGCGGTGGTTCACCGACCCGGCGTGGCGTGCGTCCTGGGCGCCAACCGACACGCACGATGCCACCGCGGCCGGTTTCGTCGCGGACCTCCGCGCCCTGGCAGCGCAGCGGGCTCAGGACACTGCGACGGCTTGCTTCATCGGCGAACTGCGGGCCGCCAGCGACGAGTTCGCCCAGAGCTGGGACCGGCACGACGTATACCGCATGCGGCCGGGCTTGGAGGTCCTACGTCATCCGCAGGTCGGTAGGTTGGCGCTGGAATGCGCCGTCCTGCAGGGCCAGGCACCCGGTCAGCGGCTGTTCCTTTTCCGTGCGGCGGCGGGCACCCCGACCGGCGGCCGGCTGGCCGTCCTCGCCGGTCGTAGTGAGGCAGACGTCACGGGGTCGTCGTGATGTCAGAGGTCGATTGACGATCTGCTGTCAGTCGGCATACGTCGCGTCCGAACCAGCTTGGAACGGGGTTAGTCTCTAGCCGTGCGGTGGGTGGGCGATCAACAATCCCCCGCTGGATCCGCCAATATGTTCTTGTGCAACGCATTTCGTTGAACTCCGGGTTAGTTCTCGGCGGCACGTGTCCGAGAGCAGGGTCCGCGTGGAAGCTGGGCCGTGGGATGGTGCCTCCAGGGTGCTGTTTCACTGAGCGGTTCCCGCTAGACGGTCGCGGCGGTCAGACACGCCAGCGACAACAGCGCAACGCCGGTGCGTGCCAAGTGAAATCGGCGCCAGCGGATCCGCAGCTGCTCGGCGCCTTCTGGCCGCTGGCCCTCCGGCAGCCGCCGGAACCTCGAATTGATCGGCTCGGCAATGACGATCGAGGTAACCATGATCGTCGCGATCAGCGCGGTGCCAAGCCAGGCCAGCGTCGCCGGGCGCCCAGCGCTGTGCAACGCGAACACGACCGCGCCCAGCGCACTGATATTGCCCATGATCGGCATCAGCGGATCCGCCCGGTACACCGAGCGCCGGAAGTCGACGACGTACTGCTCGACGGGCATTCGCCGCCACAGGTTGAGCCGTTCAACCGCAACGAAAAAGATTCCGCCGCTGAACAACCCACCGAAGGCCACCATCAACCAGGCGCTGACGTGGGTGATCGTCATGGTGATGTCCTCTCCTGACCCACAAGGGCTGGTCCACCGTGGCGTTGTGGTCTGCGATCTAACGCACCCGAATTCGTGCTGAACATGCGCCGCCAGATGTTCTGTACCTGCTGAGCTGGAAAAGCGGTGTAACCATGGCAGGACCGCAACCTGGGACGACCCGATCAGGTACGAAGGCCTCAGGCGCCGCGCGCACCGTCGATACGAGGGTGGCCGAGTTCGCTCGTCACGGGGAAGGTCATGGATCCCGATCTTGCGCGCCCGCCGCCGCCGCCGTTACCCCCGCGCTGGGGGATTTCGGTTCGCGGAATGCCGCCCAGAGCCCCGATGAGGCGATCACGACGATGGCCCAGGACCCCTATGTCAACACCGTCGCGCTGATGATCGGTGGCCGCGGGCGGGACGAGGTCCGCGCCTTCTACGCGGATCATTTCCTTTCCCAGATCCCGCCGGACACGGAGATGGTCCCGGTCTCGCGGACCGTGGGCCAGGGCCGGGTCGTCGACGAGTTCGTCGTCCGCTTCACCCATACGATCCGGATGGATTGGATCCTGCCCGGCGTCCCGCCCACCGGGAGGCCGGTGGAACTCCCGGTCGTCGTGGTCGTGCAGTTCGACGGGGACAAGATCGCGCACGAGCACATCTACTGGGACCAGGCCTCCGTGCTCGTCCAGGTCGGCCTGCTCGACCGCTCCCTCCCCGTCCTCGGCGGCGAGACCGCGGCGCAAGTGCTCGACCCCACGCGGCCGATGAACGAACTGATCCGACGCGCCGCGCCCACTTGACGATCCGATCCTGCGCGCGCCGCGCCGTCGTTACCCCCCGCCGTGAGGGATTTCCGTTAGCGGCGCCGGCGCTAGCCTGGTTGTCATGGGAACCGACGCCCTGCACCGCTCGGCCCGCACCACGCTGGGGCGGCTGGCCCGTGCCCGGATGGACAACGACGTCTTCCGCTGGGAAGCCGCCGAGGTGCTGCGGCGAGCAATCGGGTTCGACACCTGGTGCTGGGTGCTGCTCGACCCGGCTACCGGCCTGCCCACCCGCTATACCGCCACCAACCCCGTGATCGGCCACAATCAGCGCCGCTTTTTCCCGCTCGACCTGCAAAGCCGCCCCGCCGGCCCGCCGCCTGGCCGCACCCACCCGGCCGAGGTGAGCGTGCTCAGCGCGGCCACCGGCGGCGCTTTGGACCGCAACCCGCTGTGGCGCGAGATGCTCGGCCCGGGTGGCCTGGGCGACCAACTCGGCGCTCACCTCGCCGCCGACGGCGTGTCCTGGGCCTACCTGGCCCTCTACCGCGACGAAGGCCGCGCCTGGTTTAACCCCGGCGACGCCGCGTTTGTCGCCAGCGTGGCGCCGCTGCTGGCGGCCCGGCTGCGAGCCGGGCTGCGCCACACCACCCCGGCCAGCACCGATCCCGGCGAGCCGGGCACCATCATCGTCGACCGTGACCTGAAGCTAGTCACCGCTACCAGCCAGGCCTGGCGCTGGATCGCCCGGTTGGGGCTGGAAAAGCCCAACGACGCAGAGCCGTTGCCCGGCTTCATCTACGCCATGCTCGCTCGCCTGGCCCACGCCGCGCAGCCCGACCAGACCACCCGGGTCCGCCTCCAGGCCGCCGACGGCACGTGGGCGCTAGTACGCGCGGCACCGCTAACTGGCCCGCAAGTCGACGGCGGATACGCCATCACCGTCCAGACCGCACCCGCAGCCGACCTCACCCGCGTGCTCATGCCCGCTTGGAATCTCACTTCCCGCGAGCGCGACGTCGCCGCCCTGATCATCGAGGGGGGCCGCTCCAGCGACGACATCGCTGCCTCCCTGTTCCTATCGCCGCACACCGTGCGCGACCACACCAAAGCCATCTTCGGCAAGGTCGGCGTTCACAACCGGCGAGACCTGACCGCTGTTCTCACCGGCCAACCCGGCGAGGCAACGGCGTGAAACCACATCACCCTCCGCAACAGCCAGTGTCCAGGCTTAAGAGCTGTCACCCGCACTGCTGGGCACGCGAGGTTGAGCGGCTCAACCTGGTAGTTACCACGTGTTCCAGTGCGTGAGGCTCTCGGCGGGCAACCGCTGGGCCGGCCGGAAGTCGGTGCCGTTGGTGTATGCGATCGGAAACAGCCCACCCTGGCTGTACTTGTCGTAGGGGATGCCCAGCACCTCGGCCGCCTGCTTTTCGCCGCCGTCGAGCAGGTGCAACGTCGTCCAGCATGAGCCCAGACCACGCGAGCGCAGTGCCAGGCAGAAACTCCAGACCGCCGGGAACAGCGACGCCCAGAACGACACGCCGCCCAACGGCTGCTTGTCTTCCCGGCCGAAGATGCAGGGGATCATCAGCACCGGCGCCTCGTGCATGTGCTCGGCGAGATAGGTCGCGGAATCCCTGACCTTGCCCATCCGCTCACCGCGAGTGTCCCCCTCGCCGTAGTCGGGTGACGGGGAGCTGAGATAACCACGGGCATTCGCCAGGTAGATGTCGCCGATCGCCTTCTTCTTTTCGGCGTCGTCGACGAAGACCCACTGCCAGCCCTGCGAGTTGGAACCGGTGGGCGCTTGTAGGGCCAATTCAAGGCATTCCATCAGCACCTCGCGTGGCACCGGCTTGTCGAAATCGAGGCGCTTGCGGACCGAGCGGGTGGTGGTGAGAACTTCATCGACGGACAGGTTGAGGGTCATGTTTGGAGACTACATTCGGCCGCATGACAGTCGAACTGACGCAAGAGGTTTCCAGCAGATTCAGCTCCGATCACTATGGGTGGCTGACCACCGTCGCCAAATCAGGGCAGCCGGTTCCGCGGCTGATCTGGTTCTACTTCGACGGGGCCGACCTGACGGTGTACTCCACGCCGCGTGCGGCCAAAGTCGCCCATATCAAAGCCCATCCGGAGGTGAGCCTGAACCTGGATTCCAACGGCAATGGCGGCGGCATCATCGTCGTGGGGGGTATCGGGACGGTGGACGCCACCGACGTCAACTGCCAGGAGGACGAGCCGTACTGGGCTAAGTACGGCGAGCTGGCCGCGAAATTCGGCCTGACCGAGGCGATGACCACCTACAGCACGCGGCTTGTCATCACGCCGACCAAAGTCTGGACGACGCCCACCGGCTAAGCCGCGAAAGTGCGATTGGCGACGCATTTCCCGAGTGACCCGAAGCTAGTTGCACTCTCGCGAGGGGTGTCAGCGGAAGTCCCGGGACTTTGACCCCACCGCCAGGGTGATGCGGCCCAACCGCTCGGCGACGACGGTGATGGCGCCGCTGGCGTTTTGGACCTGCCCGCGGATCAGCAGCGCCGGTGCCGTGTTGGCCAGCTTGCGATGCCGCGCCCACACTCCCGGCGTGCAGAGCACATTGACCATCCCGGTCTCGTCCTCGAGATTGAGGAAGGTCACGCCTTGGGCCGTCGCGGGTCGCTGCCGATGGGTCACCGCACCAGCGATCAGCACGCGGTCGCCGTCGGGCACCGATCCCAGGGCGTTGGCGGGCATCACCCCCATCGCGTCCAGGTCGGCACGCAGAAACTGCGTCGGATAACTGTCCGGCGAGATGCCGGTGGCCCAGACGTCGGCGGCAGCCAGCTCCAGCTCACTCATCCCCGGCAAGGCCGGGATATGCGACGACGACCCCACACCGGGTAACCGGTCCGGCCGCTGAGTGGCGGCCGCTCCGGCCGCCCACAACCCCTCCCGCCGGGACATCCCGAAGCAGCCCAGCGCCCCGGCGGTGGCCAGCGCTTCGGTCTGCGGCACGGACAGCTGCAGCCGGGCAGTCAGGTTCAGCAGAGAACCGAACGGGCCGTGGTTCTTTCGCTCCTCGACCAGCTGCTCGGCCAGGTCGTCGCCGATATGACGAACGGCGCCCAAACCAAGGCGGACTTCCGTTCCGGTGTTCTCGAGGGTGGCGTGCGCCAGGCTGGCGTTGCCACACGGGCCGTGCACCACCACACCATGCCTGCGCGCATCGGCCACCAGTGACTGTGGGGAATAGAAACCCATCGGCTGTGCGCGCAGCAGCGCGGCGCAGAACGCAGCCGGGTGGTGCAGCTTGAACCACGACGAGTAGAACACCAGTGACGCGAAGGACAACGCGTGGCTTTCCGGGAAACCGAAATTGGCGAATGCCTCCAGCTTTTCGTAGGTCCGGTCGATCACCTCGTCGGTGGCGCCGTGCAGCGCTCGCATGCCGTCGTAGAACCGGCCGCGCAGCCGTCGCATGCGTTCGGTCGAGCGCTTGGACCCCATGGCGCGCCGGAGCTGGTCGGCCTCGGCGGCCGAGAAGCCGGCGCAGTCGACCGCGAGCTGCATCAGCTGCTCCTGAAAAAGCGGCACGCCCAGCGTCTTTCGCAATGCAGGTTCCATGGAGGGGTGGTCGTAGACAACCGGATCGATGCCGTTGCGCCGCCGGATGTAGGGGTGTACCGACCCGCCCTGGATAGGTCCGGGACGGATCAGCGCGACCTCCACCACCAGGTCGTAGAACTCCCGTGGCCGCAGCCGCGGCAAAGTGGCCATCTGCGCCCGGGACTCCACCTGGAACACACCGACGGAATCGGCGCGCGCCAGCATCTCGTACACCGCCGGCTCGGAGAGGTCCAGCCTGGCCAGGTCCACCTCGATGCCCTTGTGCTCGGCCACCAAGTCTTTCGCATAGTGCAGCGCCGAGAGCATGCCCAGCCCGAGCAGGTCGAACTTCACCAAACCGATTGCCGCACAGTCGTCTTTGTCCCATTGCAGAACACTGCGGTTCTCCATGCGCGCCCACTCCACCGGGCACACGTCGGCGATCGGGCGGTCACAGATCACCATGCCCCCGGAATGGATGCCCATATGCCGTGGCAGATTCCGGATCTGGGTCGCCAGGTCGATCACCTGCTCGGGAATGCCGTCGGCGTCCGGCGAATCGGCAACCCCGTTCCAGGTGCTGATCTGCTTGCTCCACGCGTCCTGCTGCCCCTGCGAGAAGCCCAGGGCGCGGGCCATGTCGCGCACCGCGATCCGTCCCCGATAGGTGATGACATTGGCGACCTGCGCGGCATAGTCACGGCCGTATTTGTCGTAGACGTACTGGATGACCTTTTCGCGCTGGTCCGACTCGATGTCCATGTCGATGTCCGGCGGACCGTCGCGGGCCGGCGACAAGAAACGCTCGAACAACAGCTCGTTGGCCACCGGATCCACCGCGGTGACGCCGAGGGCGTAACAGACCGCTGAGTTGGCCGCCGACCCCCTGCCCTGACACAGGATATTGTTGTCCCGGCAGAACCGGGCGATATCATGAACCACCAAAAAGTATCCCGGAAAGCTCAGTTGCGCAATGACTTTCAGTTCATGCTCGATCTGGGAGTATGCGCGCGGTGCGCTGTCTGCCGGTCCGTAACGGTCGCGGGCTCCCGCCATCACCAATTGCCGCAGCCAGCTGTCTTCGGTGTGCCCGTCGGGTACGTCGAACGGCGGCAGCTGCGGCGCGATGAGCGCCAAACCGAACGCGCACTGCTCGCCAAGCTCGGCGGCGGCGGTTACCACCTCGGGCCGCTGCGCGAACAGCCGGGCCATCTCCTGGCCGGACCGCAGATGAGAGCCACCCAGCGGAGCCAGCCACCCGGCGGCGGAATCCAGGGACTGTCGGGCCCGGATCGCCCCCATCGCCATGGCCAGCCGGCTGCGCGACGGATGAGCGAAGTGCGCTCCGGTGGTGGCGACGACGCCGACACCGAACCGCGGCGCGAGGGCGGCCAGCGCCGCATTGCGTTCGTCGTCGAGCGGATGACCATGATGGGTCAACTCGATGCTGACCCGGGCGGCGGTGAACCGGTCCACCAGATCGGCCAGCGCCCGTTCCGCCGCATCCGGACCGCCGTCGGAAAGCGCTTGGCGCACAGTTCCTTTACGACATCCCGTCAGGATGTGCCAGTGCCCGCCCGCAGCCTCGGTCAGCGCATCGAAGTCGAAGAGCGGCTTGCCCTTCTCGCCGCCGGCCAGATGCGCCGCGGCCAACTGCCGCGACAGCCGCCGGTAGCCTTCCGGGCCACGCGCCAGCACCAGCAGATGCGGGCCGGGCGGATCCGGCTCCTCGGTGCGGGCAACCGACCCCAGCGACAGTTCGGCGCCGAACACGGTACGCACGTCGAGCTCCGCGGCCGCTTCGGCGAACCGCACCGCCCCGTACAGCCCGTTGTGGTCGGTCAGTGCGAGAGCGCGCAGATCCAGCCGGGCAGCCTCCTCGACCAGCTCTTCCGGCGTGCTGGCCCCGTCAAGGAAGCTGTACGCCGAATGCGCGTGCAGCTCGGCGTACGCGACGGACGAACGGATCCTCTGATTGTCGTCCGGCGGCTCATACATCCCGCGCTTGCGCGACCAGGGGACGTCCTCAGGCGGCTCGACCGCAGCCGGACCACCCGCACGGCGCGGCTTGCCGTCGAGCACCCGCTCCATTTCCGCCCAACTCGGCGGCCCATTAAACCAGCCCATACCAGCCCACGGTTCACATTCTATCGAATATATGTTCGATTTGACGCGGGGTTGTTAAAGCGGTTGTTAAACGGGTCTTCACCTTATAAACACATTTTTAACGCTTCGGGGCCTACCGCCCTAAACACGCTGTACAGATACTGGTACAACGGCACAAAACGATGGCGGGACTGAGCATGGCACAAGCGAACACACTGGATACGGGTTTCCTCACGCCTGGCGACCCCGATCGACAGGCCAGCCTGGCGATTGGGGCGGTCGCCGTGGTCGACGGTGCTGTCCCTGACTACGAACTACTGAAAAGAGTTCTCTCAGAACGGATTCAGTCGATATCACGATGCACACAGGTGTTGCGGATCCACCCGTTCACGGGCGCCCAGCAGTGGATCGACGATCCGGGATTCGACCTCCGTCATCATGTGCGCCGGGTCGCGATTCCCCGCCCGGGCGATGACGCCGAATTCTCCCGTGCCATCGCCCATGCCCTGGAGCGTCCCCTCGACCTCGATTTCCCGCTATGGGACTGCTGGATCATCGAGGGCCTCAAAGGCAATCAGTGGGCGATCTTGATCAAGGTCCACCACTACCTCGCCGATGACATCTCGGCGGCCCAGCTGCTCACCAGGCTCTGCGACGAAGCAGACAGTGACATATTCGCCAATCATGTCGGTCCCAAACAGGTTCGCCCCTCGCAAGTCCAGAAGCGGGGCTGGGCCGATGCGCTATGGCGAGCTTCAGCCCTGGCGGGCACAATCACCAGCAACTTCGCCGACGCGATCTGGCCCGCGGTGCGGGCGTCGTCGACCGCCCCCGCCACCACCATGAGGCGATACAGGACGGTGCGCGTTCCGCTGGCAGCCGTCGACGATGTGTGCGGAAAGTTCCAAGTGAGCGCCAACGACGTCGCGCTCGCGGCTATCGCCGAAGGCTTCCGGACGGTTTTGCTGAACCGCGGTGAGCAACCGCGCGCGGACTCGCTGCGCACCCTGGAGAAAACCGACAATCGAATCTCGGTCATGCTGCCGTATCTGCCCGTCGAACACGACGATCCGGTTCAGCGACTGCGTACCGTACACAACAGGCTGAACCGGCCCAGCCCGGGTAACCGGCGCAAAACCCCAAGCATCTTGGACTTGGCAACCGCCTACCCGCCATTTATGCTGTGCGCGAAAGCGTTTCAAGCAATTCTGGCCCGGCTACCGCAACCCGGCATCGTGACACTGGCGACCAACGCGCCGGGGCCGCGCCAGCGGTTGGGGTTGATGGGCAAGCAGGTGCGGCGCCTGCTCCCGATCCCGCCGACGGCCCAGCAACTGTCCACCGGAGTCGCGGTGCTCAGCTACGGCGATGAGCTGGTTTTCGGGATCACCGCCGCCTACGACGCCGGGCCCGAGCTTGAACAGCTCGCCACCGGTATCGAACGCGGGATGGCACGTCTGGCGGCACTCAGCCATGACTCCGTGCTGCTGTTCACCAAGGACCGTGGCAAGCGTCCATCCCGCGGAGTGCCCAGCGGTGTTCAGCGCGGGCGGCCGTCGCCGCCGGCACGAGCGCGCCACTGACCCAGTCTCGGCGGCGTCGATCACCGTGAGAAGGTTGGTCGTGCGCAAGTTGGGGCCGGTCATCATCGACCCGCGCCGCCATGACGCGGTGCTGTTCGACCTCGACGCTGTGGTTACCGCCGAGGGCAGGGCGCTGGACTCGGCGGTGACGCTGATCCGGCGACTGCACGAGATCGGCGCCGGCACCGCCGTTTTTTCAGCACGCCGCGACGGCCGGGACGCATTGGATGGGGCCGGGATCGGCGATCTCGTCGACGGGCACATGGGCGGCCCGGCTGAGACGGCCGCCCGACTGGGCGTGCGGCCGGGCCGGTGCGTCGTCGTCACGAATGACGCGGCCGGTGTCACGGCCGGCCGCGATGGTGGATTCGCGTTGGTCATCGGGGTCGACCGGACGGGGCGCAGTGACGAGCTACGTCGGTTCGGCGCCGACGCGGTTGTCGCCGACCTGCATGAAGTCACCGTGCGAACCGGGGACCGGCGGATGTCGCAGCTTCCCGATGCACTGCAGGCCCTCGGCCTGGCCACCGGCCTCACCGCCCGGCAGCCGGCGGTGTTCTTCGACTTCGACGGCACGCTGTCCGACATCGTCGACGATCCGGACTCGGCCCGCCCGGCCGCCGGCGCGGCCGAGGCACTGCAGAAGTTGGCTGCGCATTGTCCGGTCGCGGTGCTCAGTGGCCGCGACCTCGCCGATGTGACCGAGCGTGTCGGACTGCCCGGTATCTGGTATGCGGGCAGCCACGGTTTCGAGCTGACCGCACCCGACGGAACGCATCACCAAAACGACGCCGCGGCAGCGGCCATTCCGGTGCTGGAACAGGTCGCCGCCCAGCTGCGCGACCAGCTCGGGTCTATTCCCGGTGTTGTGGTGGAGCACAAACGATTTGGTGTGGCCGTGCACTACCGCGACGCCGCCAGAGATCGTGTTGGCGAGGTGGCAGCGGCGGTGCGCACAGCGGGCCAGCACCACGCGCTTCGCGTGACCACTGGCCGCGAAGTCATCGAGCTACGTCCGGATATCGACTGGGACAAGGGAAAAACACTTCGCTGGGTGATCGATCACTTGCACAGTGCCGGCTATAAAGCCGGCAGCGCTCCCCTGATGCCCATCTATCTCGGCGACGACATCACCGACGAGGACGCGTTCGACGCGGTGCGCCACGACGGCGTTCCAATTGTGGTGCGGCACACCGATGACGGTGACCGTGCCACCGCGGCGCTGTTCGCGCTGGACAGTCCCGCGCGGGTGACCGAGTTCACCGACCGGCTGGCGCGTCAGCTAACCGACGCCCACGTCAGCTAGCCGTCCACGTACTCGACCGCGCCGTCCTCCAGCACGACCCTGACGGCCCCATCCGTGTCGCCTTCGGCGCCAGAAGCCTCGGTGCGGAACACCGCCTTGCCCGGTTCGGTCCGCCAGATCAGCGTGGTCAGCGTCTCGCCCGGAAACACCGGCGAGGTGAACCGCGACGCGATCGAGGTGACGTTGGCCGCGACACCTTTACCGAGCTCGGCGACCAGCGCCCGGCCCGACACTCCGTAGGTGCACAGCCCGTGCAGGATCGGCTTGGGGAACCCGGCCAGCTCCCGGGCGAACCAGGGATCGCTGTGCAGTGGGTTGCGGTCACCGGACAGCCGGTAGATCAGCGCCTGGTCCTCGCGGGTCGGCAGGGCGACGCGGGCGTCCGGCTCGCGATCCGGAATTTCCGGTGCGACCGGCCGCTGACCCGGCTGCCCCCCGAACCCGCCCTCACCACGGAGCACCAGCGTGGTGAGCGTCTCCGCGATCAGCTGCCCCGAGTCGGGATCGGTGCCGCGGCCGCGCAGCATCACGATCGCGTTCTTGCCCTCGCCCTTGTCCTGCAAGTCGGCGACCTCGGAGACCACCGACAACTTGCCACCGGCCGGCAGCGGCGCATGCAGCCGGATGGCTTGTGATCCGTGTAAGAGCATGGCCCAGTTGAATTTTCCGATCTTGCCCGCCGCCCCGAACGCCGGGCAGCAGATCACCGCATAGGTGGGCAGCACCTGTTGGGTGATGTCGTGGCTGTTGTCGGTGGTGAACGACAAGTCGTCGGTCCCGCAGCCGACGCCGAGGGCATACAGCATCGTGTCCCGGTCGGTCCATTCGAACAGCATCGGTTCGGTCACCGCACCGACGGCACTTGGATCAATCGCCATACGAGGATCCTCTCAAGTGGAAGATTCAGCTTTTTCTGCACTCAACCATCGCAAACCCTTCCCACCGGGACCGTGGGCAGGGCAGGCTATCGCCATGCGTAATCGCAGCATGATCTGGAAGGCAGCCGCCGTGCTTGCGGCAACGGTAATCCTCGGTGCCTGCGGCGGATCACCGCAGGTGCGCAGCATCACCTTGACGTTCATCCGGCACGCACAGTCTGAGGCCAACGCCAGCGGCATCATCGACACCGAGGTGCCGGGTCCGGGGCTGAGCCCGGAGGGCAAAGGGCAGGCCGAACAGGTCGCGCACCAGGTCGCCCGCAATAACTACGACGCCATCTACGCCTCAACCATGGCGAGAGCCCAACAAACCGCCGCGCCGTTGGCCGCTGAACTCGGCAAGCAAGTAGAGGTTCTGCCCGGTCTGCAGGAGATCAACGCCGGCTGGTTTGAGGGCAAGCCGGTTTCGACGGCCCCCTCGACGTACCTGATAGCGCCGGCGGACTGGCTCAAGGGCGACGTCCAGAACAGCATCCCCGGCTCGATCACCGGCAAAGAGTTCAACGACCGGTTCACCCGGGCCGTTCAGAAAATCTATGACAGTGGCCACCACAACCCGGTGGTGTTCTCGCATCTATACGCCATCGAGTACTGGACGCAGCTGAACGTGAGGAACGCCAAGGACAGCCTGCTGACCAGCCATCCACTGCCCAACATTGGCCGCGTCGTGATCACCGGCAACCCGATGACCGGCTGGACGCTGGTGGACTGGGACGGCATCCGCAACTTCTGAGCACGGTTGACGTGTGCGGCCGTGAGCCGCCACGATGGCTGCATGCGGTATGTCGTTACCGGCGGTACCGGGTTTATCGGGCGCCGCGTCGTTTCTCGTCTACTAGAAACCCGGCCGGATGCTCAGGTGTGGGTGTTGGTCCGCCGCCCGTCGCTGACGCGCTTCGAACACCTCGCCGCCGAGTGGGGTGAACGAGCGAAGCCGCTGGTCGGCGAGCTCCCGGGACTGGCACTGACCGAGGAGACCCTTGCCGAGCTCGGCGAGGTTGACCATCTGGTGCACTGTGCGGCGATCTACGACATCACCGCCGGTGAGGCCGAGCAGCGGGCCGCCAACGTCGAAGGAACCCGCGCCGTCATCGAGCTCGCGCAACGGCTGAACGCCACCTTTCATCACGTGTCGTCGATCGCCGTTGCTGGCGACTTC
>DASXMA010000231.1:0-4573 GCA_036495965.1 Mycobacterium sp. | reverse complement strand
ATCCTTCCTCGCGCAACACTTGCCGGTGGAACAGCGCGGTGGCGGCGACCAGGTAGATCAGCGGAACCCAATTGGGAAACACCAGGAACTGACCGACCAGGAAGACAAAGAAGCCGACGTAGATCGGATTGCGGCTCACCGAGAATATGCCCGTCGTCACCAGGCGACCGGGTTGGTCGACATCGATGCCGATCCGGAAGCTCCTGCCGAACGACACCAGGCTAGCGACCAGAATCAGTACTCCGACCACGCAAAGCCCCACCCCGAGCCAGGCCACCGGCGTCGACTGGAAGAACCGCCGGTTGCTGGCCAGGGGCCAACCGAAGGCGGCGGCGAACACCGTATAGAAGTAGAACAGCGCCACCGGCGGTATCAGGAAATCCGTCTTGTCCAGTTCTCCGAAATGCATTGCCCGCGTGCCGGTTCTGCGCAGCAGCACGACCCTGCTAAGCACCGTGCCCATCAGCAGCACCACCATGAGAGCGGCCAGGTATTGCGGCATCGCGGTCCTAAGTCAAACGATTTACGACCACTGTGCGCTCATGACACCCCCGACGCCACCGATTGACATCGCCAAGTTGTTCCCGACTTGTTTCGGAGGCCCGAGCAGGGGGTTACCGTCGCCTTATGGCGACAGACATGACAAGCACTGCCGAACACCTGCGCAACGCCTTGGACGGGCGTTGGCGTGACGTGAAGAACCGGATGCGGGCCACGATGACCGAGGACATGTTCCGCCCGCACTACACGCCGAACACGGTGATCGCCCGCGCCAAGGTGGCCGAGCAAATGAGGATCATGGCCGCGTTCGGTGCCGCTGCCGACAATTTCCGCAAAGAGCACGGCGGAACCGGCGACATCGGTGCGGCGATCACGATGATCGAGATGCTCGCGATGTCGGACCTGTCGCTGATGGTCAAGGCCGGAGTGCAGTGGGGGCTGTTCGGCGGCGCGGTCGAGAACCTGGGCACCGAGCGCCACCACGAGGCATATGTCAAACAGATCATCAGCCTCGAGTTGCGCGGCTGTTTCGCGATGACCGAGACAGGACACGGCAGCGACGTCCAGTCGCTGGAGACCACCGCGACCTACGACCCCGAGACCGAAGAGTTCATCGTCCACTCCCCCACCCCGACGGCCCGCAAGGACTACATCGGCGGTGCCGCCCAAACCGCCACCATGGCAGCGGTTTTCGCGCAACTGATCACCACCGAAGACGGCAAGCCGGTCAACCACGGCGTGCACTGCTTAATGGTCCCGATTCGCGACGCCGACGGAACAGACCTGCCCGGCGTGACGACATCTGACTGCGAATACAAGGGCGGCCTGCCCGGCGTCGACAACGGCCGCATCGTCTTCGACCACGTCCGGGTCCCGCGGGAGAACCTGCTGAACAAGTACGGCGACGTCGCCGCCGATAGCACTTACAGCTCCCCGATCGAGAACCCCAACCGGCGGTTTTTCACCATGCTGGGCACACTGGTTCGCGGCCGCATCACCGTGGGCGGCAGTGCGGGCTCCGCCGCGCGGGTCGCGCTGGACATTGCCACCCGATATGCGTTGCAGCGCAGGCAATTCAGCGCACCCGACGAGGACACCGAGGTGCTGATCATGGATTACCTGGTGCATCAGCGCCGACTGTTTCCGTTGATCGCGAGGTCATACGCGCTGCAGTTCGCCCAGAACGAGCTGGTCGGCAAATGTCACGACATCCAGACAGCGGACGCGCCCGACGCCGAGGAGCAGCGCGAATTGGAGGCCCGCGCCGCAGGGCTGAAGGCGGCGAACACCTGGCACGCGTCACAGGCCATCCAGGAAGCCCGCGAGGCCTGTGGCGGCGCCGGCTATATGGCCGAGAACCGGCTGATCGCGCTGCGGGGTGACACCGATGTGTTCACTACGTTCGAGGGCGACAATCATGTGCTGCTCCAATTGGTGGCCAAGGAACTGCTGACCGCCTATGCCGACGACATCCGCAGCATGAGCCCGGTCGAATGGGTGCGGTTCGCCGCCAACACCGTCGGCGAGCGAGTGATGAAACGCACTGCGGCCGAAGCAATTATGCAGAGAATTGTGGACGCTCGCCAGGACAGCGAGGAAGAGGGCAGCCTGTTCAACCGCGGCACGCAGGTCAACATGTTCGAGGAGCGCGAGAACTATCTATTGTCTTCGGTTGCGCGGCGGCTGCAGGGCAAATCAAAAGAGATGTCGGCATTCGACGCCTTCAATGCCGTGCAGGATCACGTGCTGCACGCGGCGAGTGCACACATCGACCGGGTGGTGCTGGAAGCCTTCGTCGCCGGGATCGACTCCTGCGAAGACGAAGAGGCCCGGAAGTTGCTGGAGCTCGTTTGTGACCTGTACGCGTTGTCGGTAATCGAGGACGACAGGGCCTGGTACATCGAGCATGGGTACCTGTCCACCGGGCGCGCCAAGGCTGTCACCCGCGGTATCAACGATCGATGCCGCGAGCTGCGCCCGTACGCGGAGACGCTCGTCGACGGTTTCGGCATCCCTGAGCCGCTGCGTTACGCCGAGATGCTGCACCCCGAGAACCTTTGAGCTGCCGGCGATCCGGCTGCTGGATGGCTCGACAACGACGGCTTTAGCGGCTGGAAAGGGCCAGCAACGCCACATCGTCGAGGGGTCGCAGCGCTGATGTCAGGGCTGCGAGTTGATCGACGAGATCGGCAGCGCCGAGACCAGCACGACTCGCTACAAAGCTGGCCAGTTCATATTCGCCGAACCGGGCGGTGCCCTGGTTGCGGGTCTCGATGAGACCGTCGGTGTAAAACAGCAAGGTCTGACCGGGGCGCAGCCACACGCTGCACGCTTCGAACTCTGCGTCGGCGAGTACACCGACAAGCATTCCGCCGCTGGAGCGGACCTCAGACACCGAGCCGTCTGCCGCATCGATCAGCAGCGCCGGCGGGTGGCCGCCAGTGGCAATGGTCATGTGGAAACCAGGTCCGTCGGAGCTGAGCTCCAAAGTTCCGAATAGCACTGTGCAGGAATGCTTCTCGCTGGAATCGCGGATCAAGACGTCATTGAGCTCGGCGAGCACCTGGATGGGATCGCTGTAGTGTAGTGCGGCAGAACGCAGCGTGTATCGGATCAGCGAGGTGACCGCCGCAGCGGCGGCACCGTGACCTTCGACATCACCGAGGAAGAAAGCCCACCTCCCGGGTTCGATGGCGAAGACATCGTAGAAATCGCCGCCGACCTGCCTACGCGACGCCGGATGATAATGCGCAGCAAGGCCAAGTCCGGGGATGTTCGGAAGCGACGGTGGAAGCAAAGTCCGCTGCAGAACGGTGGCGTATTCCTCGATGGCGTCCCGCTCCTGTTCGGCGGCGTCGCGGCCGAGTTGGGCGGTATCTCGGTCGTGTTCGGCGGCGTCTCGGTCAAGTTGAGCGGCATCTCGGTCGCGTTCGGCAGCGTTGCGATCTTCTCGTGCTGTGTTTCGTTCGTCCTCGGCGGCGTCGCGCAGGCGTTGTTGCAAGCCCGTGGCGGTGGCTGCCGCCCTCCGTAGTTCCAGCTGATCCATGACGGTGGCGGCCAGATCAGCCAGCATGGCGACTTGGTCATCGGTGGGTTGATGCGGGCGGGTGTCAAGCACGTCGACGGTTCCCAACCGATGCCCATCCGCGGTGACGATCGGCGCGCCCGCGTAGAACCGGATCCCCAGGGTGCCACGCACGAGGGGATTGTTCGACGCGCGCGGGTCGGCTAATGCATCGCAGACCAGGTAAGGGACATCATCGAGAATTGCCGAGGCGCACAGACCGGGGTCACGACCGATCTGTTTTACGCCGTGAAGTCCATAGGCTGCCTTGAACCAGATTCGGTCGGCGTCGACGATCGACACGGTGGCCATCGGTGCGCCGAAACATCGAGCCGCCATCCGCGCAATCCGATCGAAGGTTTTGTCGCGGGCGGTGTCCAAAATGCCGTAGCGCGTCAGTGCGCGCAGTCGATCCGTCTCGACGGCGCCTTCCACCGGCTGCATAAAAGTGTCCTCGTTGACAGCGTCCACGTCTCTTGCCTTCCGCCGTCAGCGACCCGACGCCGACAGTGCAGGCAATTTGAGAATACTGCCGAGACATCCGACGCGTCGATACCCGTTCGTTCCCGAGTCGAGGCTGCTCGCGTCAACCACCAGATCCGACATCACCGTCTCTCCCCCCGGAAATTGTTGTGCAGCAACGCTACTGGTGTGGGATCTTACCGAGCGCCTGTAGCTTGCCGTCGGATCCGATCTGGAATTTCACGGTCCCAATGCCTTTGGGACAACAAGGTTCTTCGTTGCCGGACTGCCATTGGTACTGAACCGTGATGGCGTCGTCGCCCGCGGGCAGCACAGTTATGTAGGGCTTTGGATTCGGAGTAGGCGTGCCCAGCGGGGTGTTGTGATCGAAGAACAGCAGCTGCTGGGGAGTCGATTCGCTGGCGATGGTCGGGATGATCTGCACCCAGTACAAACGACATTTCCGGGTGTGCCCGCGCGCGATCTCGACCCAGGTCGAGCCCGGGACGATGATCGGGACCGAGGCGATGGCATGCCGCACCGTGT
>DASXMA010000230.1:0-16611 GCA_036495965.1 Mycobacterium sp. | reverse complement strand
CCGCCCGGGTGGTCGCGGTCCCAACCCTCGCGATGCCAGTCGTGGCAGCCGTTCCAGTCCCAGTTATCGCCCCAGCCCGGGTCCCAAAATTCACCCGGGCACCATTGCGGGAAGGGACCGGGTTGGGCTTGAGCCTCGGCGGCGACGCCCACACCCATCAGACCCAAGCCAGCGGCTCCAGCGAAAATCGTTGCAGCTAAACGCGGAATAGTTTTCACAGAACCAACTCTTACCCATCGAACATGGATCGGGAACTGTAGACACCAGCGTTTCTTCCTGACAATCTCCTGTCAATCTGGGCTTCAGGGGACGACCTGCACGTTTGGGGACGGCGGCCTACTGGCTCACGTTTGGCAGGTGGGGCACCAGAACACGTTTCGGCCCTCCAGCACTGTCGTGCGGATCGGATCCCCTGACACCCGGCACGGCTCGCCGGCGCGCCGGTAGACGTAAGTGCGCGGCCGCCCGGACCGGTATGACGGCGGACCGTGGTCGTGTTCGGGCCGCACCACGATGATCTTGCCGCGGCGCAGGCCGACCCTCATCAGCGTCACCAGATCGGTCCACGCCGCGTCGAACTCCGCCTCGCTGATTGCCCGGCCGGGCCGGAAGGGGTCGATGCGGTGGCGGAACAGCAACTCGCTGCGGTAGACATTGCCAACGCCGGCGATGACCGTCTGGTCCATCAACAACCCGCCAATGGGCCTGCGGGACTTGGCAATCCGGGTCCATGCCCAGGACGGGTCAGCGTCGTCGCGCAGTGGGTCGGGACCGAGCTTGGCCAGCACATCGGCGACCTGGCCCTCGTCGATCAGCTCGCACACCGTGGGGCCACGCAGGTCGGTTCCGTAATCGGCGCCGACCATCCGCATCCGCACCTGGCCGACCGGCTCGGGAAGGAGCCCATCGCCGGGGCGTTGCCATTCGGTGAAGGTGCCGTAGAGACCAAGGTGCACGTGCACGATCGGGCCGTCGGCGTAGTGGTGAAAAAGATGCTTGCCCCAGGCGCTGGCACGGCGCAGCACCCGACCGTCCACTACGGCCGCCGAATCTGCGAATCGGCCCTGCGGGCTGGACACCGCGACCGGTGCGCGCGCAAATCGGCGCTGGTGCAGCCGGGCCAGCCGGTGCAGAGTATGCCCTTCGGGCACAGGACTCCCTCAGGCCTGGGCGCCGGGTACCGGCGGGGCTTGGTGAGTGCGTTCGTACTCGGCGAGGATGTCGATACGCCGTTGGTGGCGTTGCGCTTTCGAGAACGGCGTGTTGACGAAGGCGTCCACGAACGACAATGCCTCCTCGACGGCGTGCATGCGGCCGCCGATGCCGACCAACTGGGCGTCGTTGTGTTCCCGGGCCAGCGTCGCGGTCTCGACGCTCCACGCCAGCGCACAGCGGGCTCCGGGGACCTTGTTGGCGGCGATCTGCTCGCCGTTGCCGGACCCGCCCAGCACGATGCCCAGGCTGTCCGGGTCGGCCACCGTGCGCGTCGCGGCGTCGATGCAAAACGCCGGGTAGTCGTCCTCGGCGTCGTAGCTGAAGGCACCGCAGTCGATCGGCTCGTGCCCGGCCGTCTTGAGGTGCTCGATGATCTGTTGTTTGAGCTCGAATCCCGCGTGGTCAGAGCCGAGGTAGACGCGCATGCCCGCAATCCTTACCCGGCTGAAGTCAGCGGCGCAACGCGGTCAGTCGAATTCGGGCCGCTCGGTGCGGGTCCGCTTGAGCTCAAAGAAGTGCGGATAGGACGCGAAGGTCACCGAGGCGTCCCACAGCTTGCCGGCCTCCTCGCCCCGCGGGATCTTCGACAGCACCGGCCCGAAGAACGCCACACCGTTGACGTGGATGGTCGGCGTGCCGACATCGTCACCGACCGCGTCCATCCCGGCGTGGTGACTCTTGCGCAGCGCGTCGTCGTAGGCGTCGCTGTCCGCGGCCCTGGCCAGCTCCGCAGGCAGGCCGGCGTCGGCGAGCGACAGCTTGATGACCTCGTCGAGGTCTTTGTTGTCCTCGTTGTGAATCCGGGTGCCCATCGCGGCGTACAGCGGGTCCAAAACGCCCGCCCCGTGGGCCTGCTCAGCGGCGATCGCCACCCGCACCGGCCCCCATGCCCTCTTCATGTTTTCGCGATATTGCTCGGGCAGCTCTTCGCGGTTCTCGTTGAGTATCGCAAGGCTCATGACGTGGAAGTTCACCTCGATATCGCGAACCTTCTCCACCTCGAGGATCCAGCGCGACGTGATCCAGCACCATGGGCACAGCGGATCGAACCAGAAATCGGCTTGGTTTTTCACGGGGGCCTTCTCGGGCATTGCGCAATCCTCTCGTCAACGGTTAGAACACCGTTCAGCACAACCGTAGTCGCCGCACGCCTGTTCCCGCTGCGCAGCGCAGAGCGCACACACTTTAAGTTGGACGCGTGGCCCTTCCTAACCTCACCCGGGACCAGGCTGTAGAGCGCGCCGCCCTGATCACCGTCGACAGCTACCGAATCAGCCTCGATCTCACCGACGGCAGCGGCGCTCCCGGCGAACGAACTTTCCGGTCCACGACCACCGTGGTGTTCGACGCCCTCGCCGGCGCCGACACGGTCATCGACATCGCCGCCGACAACATTCGCAGCGCCACCCTCAACGGCCGTGAGCTGGACGTCTCCGGCTACGACGAATCGACCGGCATCCCGCTGCGCGGGCTGGCCGACCGCAATGTCGTCGTCGTCGACGCCGACTGCCGCTACTCCAACACCGGCGAGGGACTGCATCGCTTCGTCGACCCGGTGGACGACGAGACGTACCTGCACTCGCAATTCGAAACCGCAGACGCCAAGCGGATGTTCGCCTGCTTCGACCAGCCCGACCTCAAGGCGACGTTCGCCCTGCGGGTGACCGCGCCCAAGCACTGGAAAGTGATCTCCAACGGCGCGATGACCAGTGTCGAGAACGGCGTGCACTCCTTCGCCACGACGCCGCGGATGAGCACCTATCTGGCGGCCTTGATCGCCGGGCCGTATGCCGAGTGGAAAGACGCCTATACCGACGAAAGCGGCGAGATCCCGCTGGGCCTTTACTGCCGGTCCTCGCTTTCGCAACACATGGATGCCGAGCGATTGTTCACCCAGACCAAGCAGGGATTTAGCTTCTACCACAAGAACTTTGGCCTTCCGTATGCGTTCGGCAAGTACGACCAGCTGTTCGTCCCCGAGTTCAATGCCGGCGCGATGGAAAACGCCGGCGCGGTGACGTTCCTCGAGGACTATGTCTTCCGCAGCAAGGTCACCCGGGCGTCCTACGCGCGGCGCGCCGAGACGGTGCTGCACGAGATGGCACACATGTGGTTCGGCGACCTGGTCACCATGACCTGGTGGGATGACCTGTGGCTGAACGAGTCGTTCGCGACGTTCGCGTCGGTGCTCTGCCAAAGCGAGGCCACCGAATTCACCGAGGCATGGACGACATTCGCGACTGCCGAGAAATCATGGGCGTACCGCCAAGACCAATTGCCCTCGACGCACCCGATCGCCGCGGACATCCCCGACCTGGCCGCCGTCGAGGTGAACTTCGACGGCATCACCTACGCCAAGGGCGCTTCGGTGCTCAAGCAGCTGGTTGCCTACGTCGGGCTGGAGCACTTCCTGGCCGGGCTGCGCGATTACTTCCGCACCCACGCATTCGGCAATGCCACATTCGACGATTTGCTGGCCGCGCTCGAGAAAGCGTCCGGCCGCGACCTGTCGAACTGGGGTCAGCAGTGGCTGAAAACCACCGGGCTGAACACGCTGCGAGCGGATTTCGACGTCGACGCCGCCGGCAAGTTCACCCGGTTCGTGGTGCAGCAGGGCGGCGCCGCGCCGGGTGCGGGTGAGACGCGGGTGCACCGGCTGGCGATCGGAATCTACGACGACGATATATCTGAGCCCGGCAAGCTGGTGCGGGTGCACCGGGAGGAACTCGACGTCGACGGTTCGGAGACGGAAGTCCCTGCGCTGGTTGGTGTTTCGCGCGGCAAGCTGGTTTTGGTCAACGACGACGACCTGACCTACTGCTCACTGCGGCTGGACACGCAGTCGCTGCAGACCGCGCTGGAACGGATCGCCGACATCACCGAGCCGCTGCCGCGCACACTGGTGTGGTCGGCGGCGTGGGAGATGACCCGCGAGGCCGAGCTACGCGCCCGTGACTTCGTGGCACTGGTCTCAGGCGGCATGCACGCCGAAACCGAGGTCGCGGTGTTGCAGCGCTTGCTGCTGCAGGCGCGGACGGCACTGGCCTCCTACGCCGAGCCGGCCTGGGCCCGCGAGCATGGCTGGCCGCAGTTCGCTGACCGGCTGCTGGAATTGGCGCGTGGCGCACAGCCTGGGTCGGATCACCAGCTCGCCTTCGTCAACGCCCTGTGCTCGTCGGTGCTGTCCACCCGGCACGTCGTGACGCTGGCCGACCTGCTCGATCACGACCCCTCCGAATTGGGATTGGCGGGCCTGGAGATCGACACCGACTTGCGCTGGCGCATCGTGACCGCCTTGGCCACCGCCGGTGAGATCGACGCCGACGCGCCGGCGACACCGTTCATCGACGCCGAAGTTCAGCGTGACCCCACCGCGGCCGGCAAGCGCCACGGCGCACAGGCGGCAGCGGCACGGCCTCAACCGCAGGTCAAGGAGGAGGCGTGGACCACCGTGGTCGAGGACGACACGCTGCCCAACATCGTCGGGCGGTCGATCATCGCGGGCATCGCGCCGCCGGGGCAGGCTGGGCTGCTCAAGGCCTTCACCAAGCGCTACTTCGACGCCATCCCCGGAGTCTGGGCGCGACGGTCCAGCGAGGTCGCCCAAACGGTGGTGATCGGGCTCTATCCGCACTGGGATATCAGCGAGGACGGTGTTGCCGCCGCCGACCAGTTCCTGACCGCCCCGGAGTCCGAGGTGCCGCCGGCGTTGCGCCGGCTGGTGCTGGAGGGCCAAGCGGGGATCAAGCGGTCATTGAAGGCCCGCGAGTTCGACAGCGCCGCCGGCTGGTAGCGGCCGATCAGGCCGGGGAAATCCCGGCGCTGAGCACGCGGATCGCGCTGATCAGCCCGTCGACCAAGTGCCCTTGCTGGAACGCTGAGGAAGCCGCGGCAACCCCCAGCGGTGCGGCCGACTCGGCGCCGCGTCCGCGAACCTGTGCGCCGTAGACGACCTCGATGGCGGACTGGTTGGGCGAGACCGCGAGCAATACCGCGTTGTTCGGCGTGGGCACCTTGGCCAGAATCTCGCGAGCCCGCGCGGCGGTGTCGCTGCCCAGGTCGCCGAGGTAAATGGCGAACCGCGCCATGGAGGACCGCGAAGCGTATTTCAGCGCGTCGTCGATGGCGACGAGGTCTTTGATCGGAAACGGGTAGTGCACGGAGACTTCTCCGGGTTCGGTGACCCCCGAGATGCGTCCGCTGGTGGTGATCACCGAGCCCTTTGGCAGCCCGGCGGGCTCGATCGTCGCTACCTCACCACGTGCCACTGGCGCCACCTCCAACTGAGAACTCCGATGTGCCATGACCGCCGTGCGTGCCGCCGACGTCTTCCTCGGTGGCGGCCCACAGGATGGGCGGACTTGTCCACGGCTCCGACATCTTGTAGGTCGCCGGGTGGGGTCCCTTGTGGGACCAGATCAGCACCGACAACACGGCCACCAGTAGTAACGGGATTCCGATAAAGAACAGGTGGATCTGCAGAACGCTCACGACGCAAACGGTAACCCACCACGCGGTGCGTCGACGCACTTAGGACCTAAGTTCGGTCAGGCAGCGCCTTCACCGAGGTATCGGGCCCAGGCGGGATCCAATTCCTTGACCGTGGACAGCAGTCGCCAGTGCTGTCCCGTCGGCGGCACCGGCGCACGTCGTAGTGCCCAACCCATTTCGGTAAGCAGCTTGTCGCCCTTGCGGTGGTTGCATGTCGAGCAGCA
Organism: Mycobacterium sp.; assembly: GCA_036495965.1. Classification (GTDB taxonomy): domain Bacteria; phylum Actinomycetota; class Actinomycetes; order Mycobacteriales; family Mycobacteriaceae; genus Mycobacterium. Next base: position 10,681 of record DASXMA010000230.1, on the reverse strand, counting down.
TGCGACGCAGTTTTCCCAGGAGTGGTCACCGCCACGGCTGCGTGGCACCACATGGTCGACGGTGTCGGCCTTCGCCCCGCAATAGGCGCAGCAGAAACGGTCGCGGTGCATGAGCGCGGCGCGGGTCATCGGGACGCGGGCCCGGTACGGCACCCGGACGTAAGTCCGCAGCTGGATCACCGACGGCACCACGATCGAGCTGGTAGCCGAGTGGATGACCGGCCCGGCCGGATCGTGGTGCACCACGTCGGCCTTGCCGCAGACCACCATGACGATCGCGCGCCGCATCGGCAGCGCGGTCAGCGGCTCGTAAGTGGAATTCAGCAGCAGGACCCGCCGGCGACTCCAGATCGATGCGGTCTCGTGGCGAGTAGGCGGGTGGGTGTCGACGCTGTGCAGAGATGACGCGGTTGGGGGCCCGGTTAACCCTGCCGCGGCACCGGAACTGCGGTGGCTGCGGCGTCTCTTGCCATGCGCCATGAATCCTCCGCGGATAGTCCACCATGATTCGCGGCCAAACGCACCCTATCGCTGGTGAACGCCGTGTCGAACCGGTGAACAGCAGACGTGGCTTGGCAGTTGTCGAAGCCCGCCGCGCGTAGCCAGGCCGGCGATGCACCACAATGGAGGTGATGGATCAGGTGAGCTTCTACGACGCTGTTGGCGGTGCCGAGACGTTCGATGCGATCGTGTCGCGCTTCTATGCACAGGTTCCCGAGGACGAGATTCTGCGTGAGCTGTATCCCGTGGACGACCTGGCGGCCGCCGAAGAGCGGTTGCGCATGTTCCTCGAGCAGTACTGGGGCGGTCCTCGGACCTACTCGGACCGGCGCGGCCATCCCCGGCTACGGATGCGGCACGCCCCGTTCCGGATCACTCCCATCGAGCGCGATGCCTGGCTGCGATGCATGCACACCGCCGTTGCATCCATCGACTCGCAGACCCTCGACGACGAGCACCGGCGCCAGTTGCTCGACTATCTGGAAGTGGCTGCCCACTCACTCGTCAACGCTCCTATTTCTTGATGTCGAGCCTTTGATGTCGGCTCACGAAACTAAGCGGGGTGGAATGAACTCCAAGCCGTGGTGGTCAAGCGCGGTTTTCTATCAGGTGTACCCACGGTCGTTCGCCGACAGCAACGGTGACGGGGTCGGCGACCTGGACGGTTTGACGGCCCGCCTGGGGCACCTGCAGCAGCTGGGTGTCGATGCGATTTGGCTTAACCCGGTCACCGTCTCCCCGATGGCCGACCACGGCTACGACGTCGCCGATCCTCGTGACATCGACCCGCTGTTCGGCGGGATGGCCGCGATCGAACGGCTGATCGCCGCGGCGCACCAGCGCGGCATGAAGATCACCATGGACGTGGTGCCCAACCACACCAGTTCGGCGCACCTGTGGTTCCAGGCGGCACTGGCCGCGGGCCCGGGCACCGACGCGCGCGAACGCTATCTCTTTCGCGACGGTCGAGGCGCCGATGGGGAGCTGCCGCCGAACAACTGGACGTCGGTGTTCGGCGGGCCGGCGTGGACTCGGGTGGTCGAACCGGACGGCAATCCCGGTCAGTGGTATCTCCACCTCTTCGACGCCGAGCAGCCGGATCTGAATTGGGAGCATCCCGACGTCTTCGACGACTTCGAGAAGACGCTGCGCTTCTGGCTGGAACGCGGCGTCGATGGCTTCCGCATCGACGTGGCGCACGGGATGGCCAAGCCGCCCGGCCTGCCGGACGCGAAGGACGGCATCAAGGTGTTGCATCACAGCGACGACGACCCGCGCTTCAACCATCCGAGCGTGCATGAGATTCACCGCGGGATCCGCACGATCGTCGACGACTATTCCGGTGCGGTGACCGTCGGCGAGGTCTGGGTCATGGACAACGTCCGTTGGGCTGAGTATTTGCGGCCCGACGAACTGCATCTCGGCTTCAATTTCCGGCTGACCAAGATCGACTTCGACGCGGCCGAAATCCGCGCCGCGATCCAGAACTCGCTGGCGGCGACAGCTATCGAAAATGCCATCCCCACCTGGACGCTGTCCAACCACGATGTGGGCCGCGAGGTGACCCGCTACGGCGGCGGCGAGACCGGGCTGCGCCGAGCGCGGGCCATGGCGATGGTGATGCTCGCCCTGCCGGGCGCGGTGTTCATCTACAACGGCGAGGAACTCGGCCTGCCCGATGTCGAGCTGCCCGACGAGGTGCTGCAGGACCCGACGTGGGAACGTTCGGGGCACACTGAACGCGGCCGCGATAAGTGCCGGGTTCCGATTCCATGGTCGGGCGACACTCCTCCGTTTGGGTTCTCGACGAATGCCGACACCTGGTTGCCGATGCCGGCGGATTGGTCGGCGCTGACTGTCGAAAGGCAGAGTGCTGATCCCGAATCGACCCTGTCGTTCTTCCGAAAGGCGCTTGAATTGCGCAGTGCACGTCCCGAATTCAATGGCGGGGAGATCGAGTGGCTGACCGCCCCGCGCGATGCGTTGATCTTTCGGCGCGGCCGCGAGGGCCTGGTGTGTGCGCTGAACGCCGGCCGCCGGCCGATGGCTTTGCCACCGGGAGAACTCATCTTGACCAGCGCGCCGCTGAAAGGCGGCAAGTTGCCGGCGGACAGCGCGGCCTGGGTGCTGTAGCCGACGTCAAACCAGCACTTCGCCCTTCGTTGCTCTATATCTGGTACATGCCGACCTACATGTGGACCGTGATCGGGGCCGGCCCCGCGGGACTTGCCGCGGTGGGTAGGCTCCTCGATCAGAAAATCCCGCCTGAAAAGATCGCCTGGATTGATCCAGCCTTCGCTGCCGGAGATCTCGGCCAAAAGTGGCGGTCGGTCTCAAGTAACACCATCGCCGGGACATTCCTGAGCTACTTGAATGGCTCTGCCGCGTTTCGGTTCTCAGAAGCACCCCCAATGCAGTTGGCGGCGACCGACCCCGAGGAGACGTGTGCCCTGGCCCTGGTCGCGGATCCCTTGGCTTGGGTCACCCAGCACCTGCGCGAGCGGGTCGACGTCTTTGAAACGTGGGCGACCGCCCTCTCGTTGCAGGGGAGGAGATGGCGAATTGAAACGAGGCACCGAGAACTCTCGTCCGAGAATGTGATCCTCGCCGTCGGTGCAATTCCCAAGAAGCTCAATTATTCCCATTTGGATGAGATTCCGGTAGAAGTCGCGCTCGATCCCGAGAAGCTCGCCGATGAGCAGCTCGAAGGGGCGACGGTCGCCGTCTTCGGCTCATCCCACTCGTCGATGATCGCCTTGCCGCATCTGCTGCGCCATCCAGTCGAGAGGGTGATCAATTTTTATCGTAGTCCGCTCAAATATGCTGTGTATCTCGATGATTGGATCTTATTCGACGATACTGGTCTCAAAGGGTTAGCGGCTGTGTGGGCCCGGGAAAACATCGATGGAGTGTGTCCGGAACGACTGGACAGGTGCTGGGTCTGTAGCCCACAATTCGAGGAGAAACTCGCGGCGTGCGACCGCGTTGTTTATACCGTCGGCTTCGAGCGGAGAAAGCTGCCCGAAACGCCGCAGTGGGGCCAGTTGGATTACAACCAAAAGAACGGAATCCTTGCTCCCGGCCTGTTCGGGCTGGGCATTGCCTTTCCGGAGTACGCAGCAGACCCCTATGGATACGGACAATTCCGGGTAGGGCTCAAAAAATTCATGGATTACCTTGACACCGTTCTCCCGTTGTGGATGGTCTACGGTACCTGATGAGGCACCATAAAACTCAAGATGATTCGTTTTACACCGCAAGCGACCTCGCGGGCCGACGGCGGATCAGCGCAACACCAGTGCCGGATGACCGCGACGCCGGTATACGGAGCCGAACCGCGCATCGAGACGCAGCCACGCCGGCAGTATCCGGACCCGGATGATTTCATCGGTGTCGATCGCATCCGGTGACTGCGGCAGAAAGCCCATCGCCGTCAATGCGAACACACAGCGCATCGGCAGTCCCACACTCTCGTCGGCCGAGCTGACCCGAATGACCTCCTGGTCGAGCAGCGAAACCGGCGGACCGTGGGAACTGCTGTGTTCCTTGGCAAGTCGCGCGCCACGTTGTGCCAAGTCCAGCATCACCCGGGCCGGTACGTCATCAAGGTGGATGAAGCCCGATTCCGGCGGCAACGCACTTCGCCATGCCGAATCCATGGAGAAGCCCGGATCGACTTGGCCCGAGGCGTCCATCGCTGACAGGCCGCGCGCCAACCCGTCTGCACCGACCGTCAAATCCCGCGGCCTCACCTTGCCCACCACCACCCGGCTGGCCAATACATCGAAACCCGTTGCTACCCAAGCTGTTAGCAGCCCGGAAGATCTGGCCCGAAGCCGAATGACCGCGGCGTCGTCAAGCCGCATCGCATGGTCGACGAACGCAGCCAGATCCGCGCGGTGGGCGTCCCTAAGTTTTGGGCCCAGCCACAGTCCACGCTCTGCTACCGCACCCAATGTTGCAAATACTCCCGGTGCTGTGGTGAGAGCCGGACTAGGCGCTGCTCTTCGATATGGACCGCAGCCAGCTGCGACTCGGCGATGACGGCGGGCTTGGACTCGGCATCGGCGCTGACCGAACGCACCTCGTACCCGAGCGTGAAGTCGACTGCCCGTAACCGCTTGGTCCAGATAGTCACTTGCAGAGGCGAATCGGCCAGCCGCAGCTGATCCTTGTAGGTGACCCGGACGTCGGCGATCAGCAGACCAACGGTGGTGATGTCAGCCGCAAAAGGTTCCTTGAGGAACGGGACCCGCGCCTCCTCGAGAATGGTGACCATGGTGGCGTGGTTGATGTGCTGGTACATGTCGATGTCCGACCAGCGCACCGGCACGGGCGCGACGAATCAAACGCTCAACTCGACGATCCCCTACCACTGGTGCGGGTCATACGTCGGATTTGCCGCGCGGCCACCGATAGTGTCGCGAGATCCTTTCCGCCGCTTTCTTGGATCTCGGTGAGCGTCCGCCGGGCCGGCTCCACCCGGGATGCGCTGATATGTTCCCACTCCCCGATCTTCTCTTCGCCGCTTTCATCGGGCTCCCCGACGGCCAGCACATCGAAGCACAATGACCGCACCGAGGAGTAGATGTCGTCACGAATCGCCAAGCGCGCCAACGAATGCCAGCGGTCATTTCGGGGCAGTTCGGACACTGCGGTCAGCAGACGGTCAGTACCAAGCCGATCCATCAGGGCGAAATAAGTGTCTGCGACTTCGGCTGTGTCGATCTCAGTGATGTCGGCGACGTCGATGATGTCGAGCAGACTGTAGCGATACAGGCCGGCCGCGACCCGGTAGGCGAGGTCTTTCGGCGCACCCTGCGATGCGAATTCCGCGGCCTCTTTTTCGACAATGGCCTTGTCATCGCCGCGCAACCACTCCGACATTCGCGGCGTCAGCGCTTTCACCTTGGCGGCGAACCGATTGATCTCGGCACCGACGGCCAGCGGCTGCGGACGATAGTTGAGTAGCCAGCGTCCGGCGCGGTCGATCAGCCGGCGGGTATCCAGGGTCATCCGGTCGGACACCGCGACCGGCATGTCCGCCGCGCGGATCCGCCGCCAGATATGACCCACACCGAAGATGGCGTCGGTGGCGACATAGGTGCGTATCGCGTCGATCGGCCCAACGCCGACGTCTTCGGTGATCCGGAAGGCATAGCTGATGCCGGCGGTGTCCACCAGATCGTTGATCAGCATGGTGGTGACGATCTCCCGGCGTAGCTGATGCGTGCGGATCTCCGGGTTGAATCGTTCCCGCAGCGGCGTCGGGAAGTATTGCGGCAACCTGGATGCGAACACATCCTGTTCCGGTAGTTCGGTGGTCAACATCTGTTCTTTGAGCCCCAGCTTGACGTGCGCCATCAACGTTGAGAGCTCGGGCGAGGTGAGCCCGATACCGGCGTCGGTCCGCCGGTGAATTTCCTTCTCCGACGGCAGCGCCTCCAATTCGCGGTTGACTCCGCGTTCTTCGACCAGGTACTTGATCTGCGTCGCGTGCACCGGGAGCAGGCTGGCCGCGTTGGTGCGGCTGGTGCCGATCAAATCGTTTTGGTCCTCATTGTCGGTGAGCACCAATTGCGCGACCTCGTCGGTCATCGACTCGAGCAGTTGTTTGCGTTCCTCGGCCTTGACCTTGCCGGCGGTGACCAGCGAATCGATCAGGATCTTGATGTTGACCTCGTGGTCGGAACAGTCCACGCCGGCGGAGTTGTCCATCGCGTCGGTATTGATGCGCCCACCGGCCAGGTCGAATTCGACGCGGCCCAATGCCGTCACACCGAGGTTGCCGCCTTCGCCGATAACCCTGGCGCGCAACTGATTTGCGTTGACCCGCACCGGATCGTTGGCGCGATCACCGACATCGGCATCGGACTCGGTTTCGGCCTTGATGTAGGTGCCGATGCCACCGTTGAACAGCAGATCCACCGGAGCTTGCAGAATCGCCTTGATCAGGTTGGGTGGGGCCATTTCGGTGACCCCCCCTTCGACCGAGCCGTCGATGCCCAGGGCGTCGCGCACCTTCGGGCTGATCGGGATGGTCTTCTGCTCGCGGCTGTAAACCCCGCCGCCTTCGCTGATCGACGACTTGTCGTAGTCATCCCAGCTGGACCGCGGCAGGTCGAACATCCGCTGGCGTTCCTCCCACGAAGCCGTGGTGTTTGGGTTCGGGTCGAGGAAGACGTGCCGGTGATCGAAGGCGGCGAGGAGCCGGATGTGCTTGCTCAGCAGCATGCCGTTACCGAACACGTCGCCGCTCATGTCACCGATGCCGACGACCGTGAAGTCCTCGGTTTGGGTGTCGACCCCCATCTCCCGGAAGTGTCGTTTGACCGCTTCCCACGTGCCTTTGGCGGTGATGCCCATGGCCTTGTGGTCGTAGCCCACCGATCCCCCGGACGCGAACGCGTCACCCAGCCAGAAGCCGTAGGACTTGGCGACATCGTTGGCGATGTCGGAGAAAGTGGCGGTGCCTTTGTCGGCGGCCACCACCAGGTAGGCGTCGTCGCCGTCGCGACGTATCACCTCCGGCGGCGCGTTGACCTTTCCGGTGGAGTGGTCGACATTGTCGGTGATGTCCAGCAAGCCGGAGATGAAGAGCTGGTAGCAGGCCACGCCTTCGGTGCGTAGCGCGTCACGGTCACCGGCGGCGTCACCGGTGGGCAGCGGCGGGCGCTTGAGGACGAACCCGCCCTTGGCCCCAACCGGCACGATGACAGCATTCTTCACCGCTTGCGCCTTGACGAGGCCCAGGATTTCGGTGCGGAAGTCATCCCGCCGATCCGACCAGCGGAGGCCGCCGCGGGCCACCGGCCCAAACCTCAGGTGCACACCCTCCACGCGTGGCGAATACACGAAGATCTCGAACTTGGGGCGCGGCAGCGGCAGCTCTTCGATCAGTTGGGCGTCGAGCTTGATCGCCAACACATTGCGGGCACGCGCCGAACCCTCGCGTGTCACAAAGTAATTGGTTCGCAACGTGGCCTGTACCAGCGATGCGAACGCGCGCAGAATACGGTCGGTGTCCAGACCCACCAGCGCATCGATGTCCGCAGCAACCGCGGCGGCGGCCGTTTGCGCATCGCGGCTCGTCGGCGATCCCGACGGCCGGGGATCGAAAAGCGCCTCGAACAGTACGACCAGTGACCGTGCGGTAGAGGGGTGGTCGTTGAGCACCGTTTCGATGTGGGACTGGCTGTAGGGAAAGCTGGCCTGCCGTAAGTATTTCGCGTAGGCACGCAGCAGCACGACCTGCTGCCACGTCAACCTCGCGCGCATCACCAGCTCGTTGAAGCGGTCGATCTCGACGCGGCCCTGCCAGATCGCGGTCACCGCGTCGGCGAATCGCTCTGCCATCGCGTCTCGTTCGGCTGTCGTCGACTCCAGCCGGATCGTCGGGTGCGGTGAGATCTTGAACTGATAGATCCACACCGGCAGTCCGTCCGGCCGGCGGACAGTGAAGGGTCGCTCCTCGAGCACCACGACGCCCATGCTTTGCAGCATTGGGAGCAGCTGGCTCAACGACGCGGTGTGTCCTCCCAAGAACCAGGTCAGCTGGGCGAGCCCATCCTCACCGCGATCGGAGAACACCAGCTTGACCGAATCGTCGGTCAGCTCATTGATAATGGCGATGTGTTCGATGGCGTCGCGGGGGCTGACAGCCTGTTTGTAGGCCTCGGAGAAAGCGGCCGCGTAATGCTCGGCGTCGTCGGGCGCGACGGAGTCGGTCCCCGCGGCACCGATGAGCCGGTCGCCCCATGTCCGCGCGGCTTCGCTCAGCAGCCCCTGTATCCGGACCCGGTTCGCCTCGGAAACATCGACCGGAGCGGCATTTTCGGGCAACCGGACCATGAAATGCATGAGGGCCCATGGTGATTCACTGACGCGAGCGGTGAATTCCAGTCGCGTCCCACTGAATTCTCGAACCAGGATGTCTTCGATCTGCAACCGAACTGCGGTGGTGTAGCGATCGCGGGGCACATAGACCAGGCAGGACACGAAATACTGCAGCCGGTCGGCGCGCAGGAACAACAACGCGCGTCGTTGGGACGCCAGATCCACCACGGCCTTGGCCATCGTAAAAAGCTGTTCACCGCTCAGCGCGAAGAGCTCGGAGCGCGGGATGGTCTGAATGACATCGAGCAGGAGCTGGCCGGGGTGGACGGGGTCGCTGTCGGCCATCGTGAGTGCCTCGCGGACCCGGTTACTGATCGTCGGGATCTCCAGGACGTCTGCGTTCATGGCGGCGACGGTGAAGAGCCCAACGAAGCGGTGCTCGATGACTCCGCTGTCGCCGCTGTCGACGTATTCGCGAACCGCGATGGCGTACGGGTATGCGCCGTAGCGCAGGTAGCTGCCGACGACGGATTGGGCCAGGACCAGCAGTTTGTCATCGTCGGTCAACCGGGGGCGGGAACCGGTGCGGGTGCGCAGGACGCCGAGTCCGGGCGACCCGTCGCCGGAGACCAGGCCGTCATGCACCCGGCAACGCTGGTAGCCCAGTAGCAGGAAATTCCCGTCGCCCAGCCAGCGCAGCAGTGCCGCGACATCCTCGCGGTCCGGCGCCGAGAAGTGATCGTGCGCGTTGGATTCGACGTCTGCGGCGAGGTCGCAAAGGGTGGCGATCAGGGCGGCCGCGTCGGTGGCGACCTGTTGGACGTCGGCCAGCACTTTCGGCAACAGTCTCGCGACCTCGGCGAGGGCCTTGCTGTCGACCGAAGGGGACAGCTGCATGTGTATCCATGCCTCGCCGACGTATTGCGGTGCATCGGGTGCCTTGGGCTCGACGCTGAGCAATTCCCCCGTCGGGCTGCGATGCACCTCGAACACCGGCGTCATCAGCGCGGTGTAGCTGACCCCGAGCCGGTGCAGCAAGACCGTGACGGAATCCATCAGCATGCCGCCGTGGTCGGTGACCACCTGGAGCGCAGGCCCGAATCCAGCGGGATCGTCGGCGGGATAGACGGCGACGCAGCTTTCACCGTGGGGACGGTGCTGGCCGAGTCGATAGTGTGCGCCCAGCATGGCTGGGGTCACCATTGAGGCGGGGTCGGTCAGTTCGATCGGCCGGGTGAGCGCGGCCGGCGACTCCTCGTCGTGCGGGCCACGATAGCTCTGGATGTAGGCCGTCGAGATCCAGTCAGGAATGTCTTGAGGGTCGGTGAACGTGGTCCACGACTTGGGTTTCTGCTTGGCTCCGGGATCGATCGTCATGCCGATTGCTCCCAACTCGCGATGGATGCCAGCGCTGACAGAGCTGACACTAGTCGCGTGTCAGCCTGCGATGGGTCACCCTGTGCGGCCGGGCCGCTTCCTCGCCCAGCCTTTCCACTTTGTTCTCCTCGTACGCGCCGAAGTTGCCCTCGAACCAGAACCACTTCGCCTCGTTGTCGTCGTCACCCTCCCACGCGAGGATGTGCGTGCACGTCCGGTCGAGGAACCAGCGGTCGTGCGAAATCACCACTGCGCAACCAGGAAATTTCTCCAGCGCGTTTTCCAACGAACTCAACGTCTCGACGTCCAGATCGTTGGTCGGTTCGTCGAGCAGAATCAGATTGCCGCCCTGCTTGAGCGTCAGCGCGAGGTTGAGCCTGTTGCGCTCGCCGCCGGACAGCACGCCGGCCGACTTTTGCTGGTCGGGGCCCTTGAAGCCGAACGCCGACACGTAAGCCCTAGACGGTACTTCGGTCTGACCGACTTCGATGTAGTCCAGTCCATCCGAAACCACTTCCCACACCGTCTTCTTCGGATCGATGCCGGCGCGGGCCTGGTCCACGTAACTGAGCTTGACGGTCTCGCCGACCTTGACGCTGCCGCTGTCCGGCTGCTCGAGCCCGACGATGGTTTTGAACAGTGTGGTCTTGCCGACCCCGTTGGGACCGATGACCCCGACGATGCCGTTGCGGGGCAGGGTGAAGGACAAATCCTTGATCAAGGTGCGGCCGTCGTAGCCCTTGTCGAGGTGCTCGACCTCGACGACCAGATTGCCCAGCCGTGGCCCGACGGGGATTTGGATCTCATCGAAATCGAGCTTGCGTGTCTTCTCTGCCTCGGCGGCCATCTCCTCGTAACGCTGCAGGCGCGCCTTGCCTTTGGCTTGACGGGCCTTGGCCCCGGACCGGACCCACGCCAGTTCCTCGGTCAACCGCTTTTGCAGCTTGGCGTCCTTGCGTCCCTGCAC
>DASXMA010000229.1:0-6802 GCA_036495965.1 Mycobacterium sp. | reverse complement strand
TGCAGTTTCGCCGCTCCGGGCACGCTGGCGACGTGCCGGGCCGCGGCCTCCATCACCCGCTCGCCCGCCTTGTCCCAGATCACCGCGTCCAGGGGGTCGGTGCACTCGGGTGCGGAGTACTCCGGGTGCGCGTGGTCGACGTAGAGCCGCGCCCCGTTCGTCAAGATCATGTTGGCCGCACCGACCTCGTCGGCGTCGACCACCGGCGGCGGTCCGGCCGAGCGGCTCAGGTCGAAGCCACGGGCGTCACGCAGCGGCGATTCCACCTCGTAGTCCCAGCGAGTGCGTTTGGCGCGCTGAATACCGGCGGCGGCGGCATAGGCCAACACCGCCTGCGTCGAGGTGAGGATCGGGTTGGCGGTCGGGTCCGACGGCGACGAAATGCCGTACTCAACCTCCGTCCCGATAATCCGTTGCATGCTTCAAAGCCTAGGCGAGATGCGGAATTGGCCTGCTCCCGGGCGACCCAGCAACGCGTTGATCAGGCCGATCGCGCTACAGGCACCTCGCCCGACATCGTCAGCGCCAATCCCAGTGCCACCGTGGTGGCCATCGCTGACACGCCCTTCGCGACGATGCCGAATACTCCAGACTGCGCCCCGCTGAAAAGGGCCGAACGCGTCAATGTGGTCTTTGTGGTGGTCTTTGTGCTGGCTGCCTCGCAGTTTGCGCAGATCCTGGTGGTGGCGGTGGTCACAGCCACGATCTACTTGATCTGGGGCTGATCGTGCTCAGCCCAGAGCTGCTCAACGAGTGGACCCACACCTACAAAAGCACCGCGACGGGGTTGGGATTAACGCTTCCGGTGCCGGATTCGCTGATCCATATGACTCTTTTCCTGGGCGCGCTGACGTTCATGTACATCAGCGCCCGCGCGGCCGGCGACGCCGAGTACCGCTCGACATTCCTCGACCCGCTGATCGATGACCTGCGCACCACCCTGATCGCGCGCAACCGTTACCGCGGCGCCGTCGCGGTGGCCGCTTGTGTTGACGGCACCCAAGTAAGTGATTAATTTCACCCGGATGGCCCGCCACCGAATTGGAGAAGAGAACCGCGACCGAGCGCTCAACCTGTCCGGGAAGCGGTACGGCGAAGTGCTTCTTGTAACCCCCGGCGAGGCCGGTCCACAGGCCACGGTCTACAACAGTTATCCGCTCAACGACTGTCCCGCCGAGCTGTGGTCCGCGCTGGACGCGCAGGCGATTGCCGCCGAGAACGGCGCCGCCGCGGCGCTGCTCAACGGCCCGCGCTACTGGCTGATGAACAGCATCGAAAAGGAACCCCAGGGTCCGCAGATCACGAAGAACTTCGGAGGGATCGAGATGATCCAGCAGGCCATCGTCCTGCTGTCGTCGATGAACCCCCCTGCCCCTTACACCGTCAACGAGGTCAGCCGCCATACGGTCTTCGTCTTCAATGCCGGCGAAGAGATCTATGAACTCATCGACCCCGATGGACGGCGCTGGGTCATGCAGACGTGGAGCCAGGTCGCAGACCCCAACCTTTCCCGGGCCGACCTACCTGGCCTCGCCGGTCGGCTGAACCTGCCGGAAGGGTGGAGCTATGAGCCGCGCGTGCTCAGCGAAACGCTGCGGGTGGACACCAGGACCCGTCCCGCGCACGTCACGCAGGACGACCTAACTAACAGCTACTCGCTCGAGTTCGACTGACCCGGTAGGGGTTTGGGCCCCTACAGGTACTGGCCCAGGTTCGATTCTGTGTCGATGGCCCGCGACGCGCTCGACGACTTGCCGGTGACCAGGGTGCGGATGTAGACGATCCGCTCGCCCTTCTTGCCCGAAATCCGTGCCCAGTCATCGGGATTGGTGGTGTTGGGCAGGTCCTCGTTCTCGGCGAACTCGTCGACGATCGAGTCGAGCAGATGCTGAATGCGCAGCCCCGGTTGGCCCGTCTCCAGCACCGACTTGATGGCGTTCTTCTTCGCCCGGTCGACGACGTTTTGGATCATCGCCCCGGAGTTGAAGTCCTTGAAGTACATGACTTCCTTGTCACCATTGGCATAGGTGACTTCCAGGAACCGGTTGTCGTCGATCTCGGCGTACATCCGGTCGACGACCTTTTCGATCATCGCCTTGATGCAGGCCGAGCGGTCGCCATCGAACTCGGCGAGGTCGTCAGCATGCACCGGCAGGGTCTCGACCAGGTACTTCGAGTAGATGTCTTGTGCCGCTTCGGCATCGGGCCGCTCGATCTTGATCTTCACGTCGAGACGCCCCGGCCGCAGGATCGCCGGATCGATCATGTCCTCGCGGTTGGAGGCGCCGATCACGATGACGTTCTCAAGTCCCTCCACCCCGTCGATCTCGCTGAGCAGCTGCGGCACCACGGTTGTCTCGACATCCGAGGAGACCCCGGTGCCGCGGGTGCGGAAGATCGAGTCCATCTCATCGAAGAAGACGATCACCGGCGTTCCTTCCGACGCCTTCTCACGGGCCCGCTGGAAGATCAGCCGGATGTGCCGTTCGGTCTCGCCGACGAACTTGTTCAGCAGCTCGGGGCCTTTGATGTTGAGGAAGTACGACTTCGCCTCGCGGGCGTCGTCGCCGCGAACCTCGGCCATCTTCTTGGCCAGCGAGTTGGCGACCGCCTTGGCGATCAACGTCTTGCCGCAGCCGGGCGGACCGTAGAGCAACACGCCCTTGGGCGGGCGCAGCGCGTACTCGCGGTACAGCTCCTTGTGCAGGAACGGCAGCTCGACGGCGTCGCGGATCTGCTCGATCTGCCGGATCAGACCACCGATGTCGTTGTAGGTGACGTCGGGCACCTCTTCCAGCACCAGGTCTTCGACCTCGGCCTTGGGGATGCGTTCGAAGGCGTAACCGGCCTTGGTGTCGACCAGCAGCGAGTCGCCAGGGCGTAGCTTCCGCGGTTTGGTGTCGTCGTTGAGGGCGTCGGGAACGCCGTCCGGCAAGTCCTCGGCGACCAGCGGATCGGCAAGCCAAACGATGCGCTCCTCGTCGGCGTGGCCGACGACCAGAGCCCGGTGACCGTCGACAAGCACCTCGCGCAAAGTGGATATCTCGCCTACCGATTCGAACGTACCGGCCTCGACGACGGTCAAAGCCTCGTTGAGCCGGACCGTTTGACCCTTCCTCAGAGAGGTGGCGTCAATGTTCGGCGAGCACGTCAGGCGCATCTTGCGGCCCGACGTGAAAACGTCAACGGTTTCGTCGTCGTGCGCAGAGAGTAGAACGCCGTAGCCGCTGGGCGGCTGCCCGAGCCGGTCGACTTCCTCGCGTAACGCCAGCAGTTGTTGGCGGGCCTCTTTAAGAGTTTCCATTAATTTGGAATTGCGGGCCGCCAGTGAGTCGATACGGGCTTCGAGTTGATGCACATCGCGAGCAGAGCGGGCGCTGCCCTGCGATCCGACCGCGTGATCCAGTTGCTCGCGCAGCATCGCTGCCTCACGGCGTAACTGTTCCAGTTCGGCAGCATCGTCGCTGGACATGTCGGTTTCACGAGATGTGCCAAATGCTTCAGAACGCTCTGAGTCACCCATGTTGCGCTCCTTTCCCGCCCCGAAATAACGCGGTGGATACTTCAAAGCTACCGGCGATTGCCCCTAGATGTGCGGAGTCAAATAGCTTCAAAATTCGCGTCATTGCTCCCGCTGGTAACCTCAGCGTCGATTCGGGACCACCGAAAGGACACCTGTGATCCCAAAAGCCCTCGCCACAGGCGTGGCGGCCGTCGCGAACGTCGGCGCGGCGACGGCAGGTGTGACTTGCATTGCATCCGTTGGCCCGACGTCAGCTACCACCCCGCTGCAAGAATCAGGCGTGGCCGAATAGCTCGGCCGACCCGACTGGATGCTCCGATACCTGTCCGTTGCGCTGAGTGGCGCCACCGCCGTGGCGGCCATCGGGCTCTCGGGATGTTCGCATAAAGAACCCAAGGTTGCGCCGTCGAGCCCTTCGGCACCGGTACCCGCCGCGTCGAGCCCTGTCATCGTGGCTCCCCCGACTGCTCCCGTGCCGCCGCCCGAAGCCCTTACCGAGGTACTGAACCGGCTCGCCGACCCAAACGTTCCGGGCATCAACAAGGTGAGCCTCGTCGAAGGCGCAACCCCGGAAAGTGCGGCCACCCTGGACAAGTTCACCAACGCCTTGCGGGACAACGGCTACTTGCCGATGACCTTCGCGGCAAACAACATCGCATGGTCCGACAGAAATCCGTCCAACGTGATGGCGACGGTCAGCATCAAAACCCCGCGGGGGAACAACGGTGCGTTCACTTTCCCGATGGAATTCACGCCCTTTCAGGGTGGCTGGCAGCTATCACGGCGAACTGCGGAAATGCTGTTGGCCCTGGGCAACTCACCGTCTGCGACTGTGCCGCCACCGAGTCCGCCGCCGAGCCCGGCTCCCGCCCCGCCACCGGCACCCGGCCCGTCACCAGCACCGGCCCCGCCACCGGCACCCGCACCGACGCCCACGCCTGAACCCGCCCCGGCGCCGGCTCCCGCACCCGAATCACCCCCGCCACCGGCTCCGCCGCCGGAGCCCCCGCCTGCGCCGGCTCCAGCCCCCGACCAACCTCCACCGGGCTGAGAAGCGGGATGTGGATCGGCTGGCTCGAGTTCGACGTGCTGCTGGGCGACGTGCGGTCACTCAAACAGAAGCGATCGGTGATCCGTCCCGTCGTCGCCGAGTTGCAGCGCAAGTTCAGCGTGTCGGCCGCGGAGATCGGTTCTCAAGATCTGTATCGACGAGCGGGCATCGGTGTGGCCGTCGTGTCCAGTGACCGCGGCCATGCCGTCGATGTCCTCGACGCGGCCGAACGCCTGGTAGCCGCACACCCCGAATTCGAGCTGCTGGCCGTACGGCGCTCGCTGCTTCGCAGTGACGATTACGCCGGCTGAGCCGGACCGGCGCTAGCCGTCGCGGCCCTCGCGCTTGCGACCCAGAGGCGCCGGCGCGACGGCGCCGGGTGCCAGCCGTCGCGCCGCGATCAAGAACGCCGTGTGCCCGCGCATCGAGTGCTGCGGTCGAACGGCCAGGCCGACAACGTTCCAGCCCCGCTGCAGCGTTTCCCACGCCCGTGGTTCCGTCCAGCATTGCTGAGCCCGCAGTGCCTCTACCGCCCGCGACAGCTGAGTGACGGTGGCCACGTAGATCATCAGCACACCACCGGCCACCACCAGCCTCGATACCGCGTCGAGCACCTCCCACGGCGCGAGCATGTCCAGCACAGCCCGGTCGAAGGAGGCGTCGGGCAACTCGGAGTCCGCGACATCGCTGATGATCAGCTGCCAGTTGTCGGGCGCCCGGCCGAAAAAGACAGACACATTGCGACGGGCGTGTTCGGCATGGTCAGCGCGCTGTTCGTAGGAGATCACCCGTCCTTCGGGTCCGACGGCGCGCAGCAGCGAGCAGGTCAACGCCCCCGACCCGGCTCCGGCCTCCAGCACCCGGGCGCCGGGAAAGATGTCGCCCTCGTGCACGATCTGAGCGGCGTCCTTGGGGTAAATGACCTGCGGCCCGCGGGGCATCGACATCACGTAGTCGACCAACAGCGGACGCAGTACCAAGAACGGGGCCCCGCTGCTGGATTTGATCACGCTGCCCTGTTCCAGCCCGATCACATCGTCGTGTGCGATGGCGCCGCGATGAGTGTGGAACTCACTGCCTTCGGCGAGCTCGATCGTGTAATGACGGCCCTTGGCGTCGGTGAGCTGGACGCGTTCGCCAACGGTGAACGGGCCGGTTGCGGACACGGCATCCAGCGTGCCAGCCGACTCACCGTAGCCGGTGCTCGGGGTTGTCGCCGCCCAGTCCTAAGCTGCGGGCATGACCGACCAGCCGGAGGGGCGCACACGACCGGCTTCAAAACCGGCACTGTCGCCGTCGCGGGCGGCGGACTTCAAGCAGTGCCCGTTGCTGTACCGGTTCCGCGCCATCGACCGGCTGCCCGAGGCACCGTCCGCGGCACAGCTACGGGGGTCGGTGGTGCACGCCGCGCTGGAACAGCTCTACGGCCTGCCCGCCGGGTTGCGCGTCGAAGACACCGCGAGATCGCTCGTGGAACCCGCATGGCAACGGGTGATTGCCGCAGCGCCCGACCTGGCCGGCGAGCTGGACTCCGAACAGCGAACCCAACTGCTCGAGGAAGCCCGCGCGTTGCTGTCCGGCTACTACCGGCTGGAAGACCCGACCCGATTCGACCCGCAATACTGCGAACAGCGCGTGGAGGTCGAGCTTGCCGACGGCACGCTGCTGCGTGGCTTTATCGATCGGATCGACGTCGCCCCCACCGGCGAGTTACGGGTGGTCGACTACAAGACCGGCAAGGCACCGCCGGCCGCGCGTGCACTGGCCGAGTTCAAGGCGATGTTCCAAATGAAGTTCTATGCGGTGGCGCTACTGCGTTCACGCGGTGTGCTGCCGACCCGGCTGCGGCTGATCTACCTGGCCGATGGTCAGGTATTGGACTACTCACCGGATCAAGACGAGCTGCTGCGCTTCGAGAAGACGTTGATGGCGATCTGGCGCGCCATCCAATCCGCAGCGCCCACAGGCGATTTCCGGCCCAGCCCGTCGCGGTTGTGCGACTGGTGCCCGCATCAGGCGCACTGCCCGGTCTTCGGCGGGACGCCGCCGCCCTACCCCGGGTGGCCGGACCACACGCGAGCGGAAGCTGTTTCGCGTCCAACCGAACCGGCGGCACGATCCATTCCGCTCGAAGCGACACTGGCCCACCCGGCAGTGGGGTAGACTCTCCTGACGTTGGCTGCCGCACGGCTTGCTGGCAAGTCGTGATCGATTCTTTGTTTTCTTTT
>DASXMA010000228.1:0-9927 GCA_036495965.1 Mycobacterium sp. | reverse complement strand
CCAACGATGACGCCCTCTTGTTCGTCGATTCCGAAGAACTGCAACTCCTCGTGGAACCGGATAGCGCCGGCGGCGACGAGCTACCCATCGGTGTCGCCACCGCAGCGGATGGACGACGCAACTTACGGGTGGCGGGTACGGATCCCGACAGGCTGCACCGGCTTCCGCAGTGCTCGCCCAGAGCCGGTCGCAGTGAAGACGGCGATGACCGTTCTTGACGCCGTCAACACCCACAGCTTGCTCGGAACACGATGATGTCCGCCGCCAAATCACTTCAGTGCGCGATCAATTGATTTCAGCACACCTGGGCGTGTCCGTTGGCGAGTTTGAAAGGGCGATGCTTCAGTGCCGGTCGTTCGTCAAGGCCATCGACTCACTTCTAGGATGGGGCAAGACGTTGCGACAAGTTACCGGGCAAACGGTATCCGGTGAGGCGAGCCCGCTGGCGGAGAGCGACCTGACGGATCCCGACTATGTCCCACGGTCACTGGCCCGCAGCGTGCAACGGTTCATAGCCGGATTCAGGGGCTGACTGGGCCAGCCGCAAGGCTCGGCACGACAACGACGCGAATCTGTACGAGGATGAAGCAATGCGAATGCTTGTGGTGCTTGCAAGTTTCGCCGCCGTAATCGGCGTGGCCGCACCGGCGCAGGCCGATCCGGGCGGCCCTAATTCGGGCCCTGATGCGAACTTTCTGACTGCGCTCGACAACGCCGGCATCACCTATCAGAGCAAAGCTGGCGCCGTTGCAGCAGGCAAAAGAGCTTGCCAACTGATGGATCAGGGTCATCCAGACAGCGACGTGATCAAGAGCGTGTCGGCGAGCAATCCAGGATTCACAGTGGACGACGCCACCAAGTTCACTGCGATCGCGGCGCGTGCATACTGCCCCCAGCACCTAGGAGATCCGACGACGCAACCACCTCCGCCGCCACCGGAGACCTGGCCGGAGTTCCCATGGCCGGCCCCGCCAGGTGCGTTCTAAGGAGCTCAGGCCCTTATCCGTGGGGTTGCGCCACCCCGAAATACCTTGCCGCGCAGTAGTTTCGAGGCAAGGGCCCGTCCGCCGTCATGGCATTCCCGCCGCCCACTTTGTGTGGCCCTCGAAGCCAAGTTCGTTAGCCATTGCGCGATACCGATCCCTGAGGTCCAGGTAGGAGACGTCGTCACCGCGCGCTTGCGCCAGCAGCGCCCGCAGTCGTAGCAACCAGACCTCACGTATCGCCAGACGTTCTTCGGCTGGCGCTTCCGCTAGTCGCTCGATTGCTGCCTCGGCTTCGGTCACGTCATCGTCGCGCCCGCGATCGAGCAGTGTCTCCACCAGAGCACCCGTCGCCGGAAGGCCCCACCCCAGCAGCAGTCCCTTGCGGAACAGATGTTCGACGGTGGCACGCATGAGCGGTATGGCGTCATCCCGATCTCCACGCCGAAACCTCTCACGCGCCAAGTACACCTCGACAACCGGGGACAGGAGATATCCCCGGCGTACGAACACGTCGCTGAGCTCGGCCAGGAGCTGCTGTCCTCGGTCACGCTCCATACCCGTGTGGCGGTGCACCAGCGCGACACCCAACGTCATCCGGGCGATGGCCAGTGCCAAATCATCACCGGATCGTTCGGCAATCCGTAAAGCGTTCTCGATCTCGCGCATCGCACGATCGTCGGACCTCAGTGGGCCAAACGCGATTCCCGCCAAGTAGACGTATGCAGCGACCGTGACGTAGGACATGGGGTCGGTGCTGCGGGCCATGTCCAGGCCCTGGTGCAGGCCTTTTCGCCATCCGTCACGGCCGAGGGCATAACGAGCGATAGCCCGGTTCGTCAAGGCGAGCGCTAAGGGAGATCCGATAATGAAGTTGCCTTTGGCCGGGTCACCGTCGGCCAGGTCGATGACATTCTGTGACCACCGCAACACATCAGAATATTCGGCGTTCTCCCCCTTGGCGTAGATAGGGGCGACGGACAGCCCCACCGTCAAGGTGGGATCATCGATCGACTCGATGAGGGCCATCGCCTCCGATGCCAGCTGCGAGGCCTCGCGCAGCCGGTCCTGAAACGCGTGATCCATCACCAGCCCGGCCATGGCGATGGCCAGTGAGGCCTTATCTCCGGCGGCGGCGCACAACTCGCGCAACTCATCAATGCGGTCGCCGGCCACATGTTCGTGGACTCGAAAGGCGATGCCGCACAACATGGTGCGTGGGGCAATGCGCATGGCCGTTCGATTGGGGTCATCGTCGGGCAGACCATCGGCGATCGCTTGGGCACGCTCCCAACTCAGCCATGCCGCGGCGATGTCACGGTTGGTCGCCCAGGCGGCGGCCCGCATGTGCCAGCCGTATGCGGCATGCCCATCACCGGCTGCCTGCACATGCTCGGCAATCAAGGCGGCATTTTCGTCGGCCGCTGCCGGATTACGTGATTCGATCGCGGCCGCAATGCGCCGGTGCAGCTCGGCGCGATCGGATTTCAGCTGTGATTCGTAGGCCACTGTCCGAATCAGAGGATGATGGAACACATACTCCGGTTGCCGGGTGGGCCCGATCTGATCGATGAGTTCGGCCCGCAACAGGTCCTCAATCACGGGTTGAATGCTCAACGTTTCCAGGAGATCCCGGTTGAACCTCGAGCCGACGACCGCCGCTGCGCTAAGCGTGCGTTTCGCTTTCGGATCGAGCCGGTCGATACGCGCGGCGATAGTGGCCTGCAGGGTGGCGGGCACACTCACCGCGGCACCTTCTGCGGTCGAGATGTACGCGCCCGACTTCCCTTGCAGCACACCGCGCTCAGCGAGGTCACGCACGATTTCCTCGGCGAAGAACGGGTTACCGGCGGCCCTCTCGATGATCACGGTGGCCAACTCACCGACCGAGGGGTGCGACCCAAGCAGCTGCGAGACCAGTGTTGCGGTCTCCGGGTCACTCAGTGGCGAAAGGGCAATGGTTTGGGCATCGGCCACCCGGCTCAACGCGCCTCGATATTCGGGGCGGTAGGTGACCAGCACCAGCGAACGTGTCTGCGAGATCACGGTGATGAAATCGATCAGCAGCGACTCGCTCACCTCATCGATCCAATGGACGTCCTCGATGATGTAGAGGGCCGGGGTTTCGCGGGCCAGCGACGCGCCATTGACCAGCGCGGTCAACCGCCGCCGCCGGGCCTCCGGATCGATCTTGGGCAGCTCTATATCGGGATCGCCGATGCCCAGCAAGTCGTTAAGGAGCAACAAGTCCTCGGGCTCCGCGCTTGACGACGCCTGAGCCTGCATCCGTGCTCGGGCGGCATGTGAGTCAAGACCTTCGATGCCGGTGACCGTACGCAGCAACCGCGCCACCGCGTGGAAGGGGATCTGGCTGGTGTGCGATTCACAGAAGGCGCTGAACATGTCGACACTCCGAGCGGCTGCCATCGCCGAGACTTCACGCACGAGACGGCTCTTGCCGATGCCCGGTGACCCCACCACGCCGACAACTGCGCCGTGCCCATCGATTGCGCGCTCCAGCAAGCCCTCGACGGCGGACAACTCCGATCGCCGACCGACCAGATTCGACTCAGCACGCCCGGCAGCGGCGTGCCCTTCGCCCATGGCCAGGAGCCGCTGGGCGGGCACCGGCGCGACGGCACCCTTGATCTGAACCAGCTCGGATTCGCCGAGACTCGCCACGCCCTCTACGAGCCGCGCTGTCGACGCGCTGAGCATCACCCCACCCGGCGGTGCCACCGACTCCATCCGCTGGGCCATACCGACCTGGCTTCCGATCGCCGTGTAACCGAACGGTCCAGAACCGATTTCACCGGCTATCACCTGACCGGAGTTAAGTCCGACGCGCACCTGCAGGTCCACACCGTCGTGTGCCAGGACGTCGACGGCGAGCCGCTTCGCCTCCTCCTGCACGCCCAAGGCCGCAAGAGAAGCGCGGACGGCGTGGTCCTCCAACGCCACCGGCGCGCCGAACAAGGCCATAATTCCGTCGCCGGTGAACTTGTCAACCATGCCGCCGTAGCGCTCGACAACCGCGGCACAGCTGTCGGCGAGGCCGGCCATGATCTCGCGCAGGCGCTCCGCGCCCACCGTCGATGCGAGGTCCATCGAGTGGACTACGTCGGCAAACAGAACCGTGACCTGCTTGTACTCCGCCCGGCTATCGTCGTCTTTGACCGGTGCGCCACAGCCGTCACAGAATCGCGCGCCCTCCCGCGGCTCAGTGCCACACGTTCGGCACGCTGCTACGGTCGCCATCCGACCCTCCGGCTCCTGGCTAACTCAAATTCGTCTAGAAGATGAGGTCATCGTAGCCAAGAAGTGTTGGCAGTAACGGGGTTCAACGGTGAGCGGCTGTTTGTGCGTGTGCCCGTCGGCACACACGTCACACCAGTCGCAATCAGTTGCGCGCGGATCCGTCTCAGGGCCCTCCGCCAACCAGGTTGTTGTTTTGCGGGCAGTAGGTGTGAACGGAGATGGTCACATAGGTATCGGCATGGTCGGCGAGTCCGGGATTACTCGCACGAAACGCCGCGGTTATCTGCGGCACCGAGACCCCCCGACGGATGTCGTTGCATACCATCTTGCCGTTCGCGATGGCGGCGTCGGGATTGGCGAATGAGATGCCCCGGTCGTTGAGGGCCTGAACGTACTTGTTGTCCTGATCCGGGGTGGACACGATCGACGACGGGGCAGCGGACTGCGCTGAGCCCGTCGCCGGCGCGGTTGGGGCAGGCGTCGCGCCGTCCTTCGGCGAAGACGGTGCGGCGGGCTTCGGCGCAGCATTGGTATGGCTGCTTAACAGCGAACGCCCGAAAACGATCGCCCCGGCAAGTACGAGACCGGCCGCGACGAGCGCAGCCGCGATACGCCAAGTCGCACGCCATGATTGGCGGTCACCCGCCGCGTCGCGCTGGGCGTCATTGTCATCGTCGCTCGACCACGCGGGATCGGCTGCGTCTCGCGCTGCGGAATTGGGTGCGGCGACGGTCTCGTCATTGTTGAGTCCGACGGTTTTATCGGCCGCCGGGCCCGGCTCGGCCATGGGGGTCATGGTAGCCATCGGCCGCTTTGCGCCGCCACCCGCGTGACCGGCAGCAGCTGCCGAGCTCGAGTTCAGCCAGAGTCCGAGTTCGCGTATGCGCTGCGCGCAACGACTTGCGCGATCGTTTCCGGCGCCACACTCAGTCCCCGCAGGCAGAAGCGGAGCGTGCGTTTGCGAACGTCAGCCCGTTCGGAGCGATCCGTTGCCCACTGTCGCCGAGTTTGCCCCCATACCACGCCGTGTATCGACTTTGCGGCGATCGTCGGGAGGATGTCTTGAAACACGCCAAGTTCCAGGCCACGCTCGAGCTGCTCGATGAGTGGCTCGAGGATCGCGCTGTATGCGGGCGAAACCAGCTCGGGGGAGGAGGACATCGTCGCCTGGGCCTCCACGGAAACTTGGCGCAGTTCCGATTCGATGTTCTCGTCAAATGCGAGGTCGAGTCGTCCCTCGATCCACGCGGCCACCGCCGCGGCCGGGGTTACGGCTACGGCCATCTTTGTTCTCAGGCGCAGCACTTCATTGCGTGTCATCTCCAGAAAGACCGCTGCAACCAGCTGATCCTTTGATTCGAAATGTCGGTAGAACGCGCGGGTGCTGAGCTGGGTGCGATCCAGGACCGCGGCGACGCTGAGGCCCTGGACTCCCTGCTCACGGATAGTTTTCGACGCGGCAGCAACGATGGCGCGACGCACATTGGGGTCAGGGGCGAGCTTGTTTCGCCGGCGTGTGGCCGGTCGGCTCGGGTAAGCATGCCGACGGGTGAACGAGTCCCCCTGATCCGTCATCAGTAACCAAAATAATCCTCACCGTTGGCAGATCCCAGCTTCGTCGAGCCGGAGTCGACCGTGTCGCATGCGGGTGCGCACGAGACGAGGTTGCTGTCGGCGCTAGGCTGCGCCCATGTCGATCGACCGTGCCGCGCTCGTCGCGGGCAGCATCCGGCTCGCCTCGGGCATCCATTTCCTCGTCGACCCACTTGGTGCGAACCGGCTGTGGGGCGACCATGAAGTGCCGACGCCGACAGCGCGACTGCTGTTGCGATCAATGGGCTACCGCGACGCATTAATCGGCGGGCTGCTCGCGACGGCGGCGCTGCGTGGCAAGAACACCCGCGGCTGGTTCCTCGCCTCCGGTGGCGCCGACGCGGCCGACCTGCTCGGGGGCTTGAGTGTCCATCACGAGCTCAAGCGCTCACAGCTCATCGGTCTGTGCGGCGCTGTCATCGGCATTGGCGTTGGGCTGTGGGGCGCTACCCGCCGGACACCAAAGCATCAGCGGACCACGGCTTCGATTAGCGACCAGTAGCTCTCTTCGCGCTCGGTCATTTCATTCGACGTGACCGTGCCGAACGCGGCAGCCTCGCGCACGAACACCTCCGGCGCATCGGGCAGCGCGTCTGGACCCTCGAGCCGAAAACAACTCGGTGCCAGCGGACCGAACAGTAGAGCACGGCGCAGGTGCGGCCAGTTATCCAGGCATGGCTCGACCCCGGCGGCCCGGGCAAAGGTGAGCGCTGCCAAGTTCATTCGCGTTTTCTGCGGCAGACCCCGCCTGGAGCGATAAGCATTGATCGCCAACCGCTGCTCGCTCTCACTGGTGGCCCGGATCGTGCCGCCCCAGGTGTAAGCGATCCATCTGGCCTGAAGTTCCAGCGGCACGAAGTATCCGCCCGACTGGTCCCACATGCCCATGAACGCCAGTCCCGGAAGGTCGGGATGAAAGGTGTAGCGGTCGAGGTCCATGTGCTCCGCGTCCAGGTCGAGGATCGCCCGGACATCGTCACTGAGAAACGGCAGCCACAGTTTGAAACCGGTGCCCAACACCATCGCGTCGAAGTCCTCGGCATCTTCGTCGAGGAAGGTCACCGTCGCGCCCGCCACAGATTTCATCCACGGCCGCACCGCGATCCGGCCCTCGGCCACCAGCGGAAGGTAGTGCTGGCTGAGAGTGACGCCGGCGGCGAACAACGACGGGTCGGGCGCCGGCGCGCCGTACTGCTCGGGGCTGCCCGCCGCCTCGACCACGATCTCCTTGAGCTGCCGGTCGATCTCGGCCGGCGGAAGCGTCTCGCTCGCCAGGAATCCATATCGGGTGTAGAGGCGGTGGTCGGAGGGGACGCCGGCGGCGAACTTCGGTGCGACGTACCTCTGTCGCCGCTGGGTGACTGCGACGTGGGCCGCGCCGAGCTGGGCCAGTTCTGCCGCGACTTCGAGGGCACTGACCGCGCAGCCTGCCACCAGGACTCGCTTGTCGCGATACGCACCGCCCTCTCGGTAGTGGTAGGTAGAGATGGCTCGCAGGGAGCCGGAGAATGTCTCGAGTCCCGGAACCGGTGGGATGGCGGGGGTGTGGAACCTGCCGCTCGCCACCACGACCCGCTCGAAGGGCTCGTCCAGGCCGGCATGACGCACCAGCCACCCGGCTCCGTCTCGACTGATCAGTTCGACCCGAGTGCCGAGCCGGATACGCGAAGTGAGCCCAAATGTCTCGGCATATCGATGCAGGTAGTCGAGAATTTCGCGGTTTGGCAGGTACACCCGGCCGATGTCGTGGGCGAGGTCGCTGAAAACCGTGACGGTGCGACTGCTGTTGGCGTACATGGCCGGCCACACGCCGCTCCGGCCATCCAAGCCCGCCCATTGTCCGCCGAGCATCGGTCCCTGCTCGAAGATCGTGGGTTCGAATCCTTGCGACAACAGCCATCGAGCCGCGATCAGCCCGCCAGGTCCGGCCCCGACGACGGCGACTCTCCTCGTCATCTCCGGAACTGTCCCACGACTTGGATCGATTCGCGCCAACTTTGGCTCACCTGCGGTCTGACGGAATGAACCGAGCTCCGATGAGGTTGACTGTCATCGTCAAACGACGATGGGAGCAAAAATGGGTTTCGGGGTGCTGACTTTTGTCACCGACGACGGAATAGGTCCGGTGGAGCTGGGCCAGGCACTAGAGCAGCGGGGCTTCGAATCCTTGTTCCTCGCCGAGCACTCACACATCCCCGTCGACGCGAAGACTCCGTATCCCATGGGCGGTCCGATCCCACCGAAGTACTACCGCACGCTGGATCCGTTTGTGGCGCTGACGGCGGCGGCCGTCGCCACCAAGACACTGGTGCTGGGTACCGGTATCGCCTTGATCCCGCAGCGTGATCCGATTTTGACGGCCAAGGAGGTTGCGTCGCTGGATCTGGTGTCGGAGGGACGGTTCCGGTTCGGAGTGGGCGTGGGCTGGCTGCGTGAGGAGATCGCCAACCACGGTGTTGATCCCAAGGTTCGCGGAAAGGTAGCCGACGAGCGCCTGCGCGCCATGATCGAGATCTGGACGCAGGAAAAAGCCGAATTTCATGGCGAATTCGTGAATTTCGATCCGATCTACAGTTGGCCGAAGCCGGTGACGAAACCCTACCCGCCGCTGTATCTCGGTGGCGGCCCGGCGAGCTTCAACCGCATCGCCCGGCTGAATGCCGGCTGGCTGCCGATGAGCCCGTCGGCCGAGGTTCTGTCGCGTCAGCTCGAAGAACTGCGCAGCGTCGCCGACCACGACGTGCCGATCATCCACAGCCACATGGGCGCACCGAAAGCCGAGGAGCTAGCGGGCTACCGTGACATCGGAGTCGAGCACGTGTTGGTCGAGCTGCCCACCGAGCCGCGCGACCAAACGCTTCGCACGCTCGACGAGCTGCAAGCGGAGTTCGTTAAAGTCGGCTAGCCGTGCGGGTCAGGTGCCGCAGAAGGTTTGGTAGGTGCCGAAATCCTCCGGTGCCGGACTGGCGTAGCGGTCGAGACCCGGTCGCGCGTCATAAGGTGCGGTGACGGCATCAAGCAGCTGCCCAACCGGATCGAGGTCACCCGCGGTCGCCGCGGTCAGCGCCTCCTCGACGAGATGGTTTCGCGGAATGTAGATCGGGTTGGCGCGGTCCATCAATTCCGCGTTTGGACTCAGCGCAAGCCATCGTGACATCCAGTGGTCGAAGCCGGCGAGGTCGATGAACTGTCCCCGCGCGGATTCGGCGTCGCCCCGGGCCGCTTGGCCGAGGTGGCGGAAGAACGAGGTGTAGTCAACGTCGCTGTTCTTCAGCAGGACGAGCAACTCGTCGACCAACGGTGTGACGACCCCAGGGGCGGGGTCCGCCGACAAGCCGAGTTTGGCGCGCATACCTGACAGCCATGCGGCGTCATAGTGAACGCGGAAGACACCGAACGACTCCTCTGCCAGTGCGACGGCTTCCTCGATGTTCTCAGACAGCAACGGAAGAAGTGCCTCAGCGAACCGGGCGAGGTTCCACCCGGCAACCGACGGCTGATTGCCGTACGCGTAGCGCCCCCACAGATCGATCGAACTGAAGACCGTTTCCCGGTCGTAGGCCTCCATGAAGGCGCATGGTCCGTAGTCGATGGTTTCACCAGAGATCGTCATGTTGTCGGTGTTCATCACGCCATGGACGAACCCGATCAACATCCATCGGGCCGTCAGTGACGCCTGGACAGCGACCACCGCTTCGAACAGCGCGAGGTAAGGGCGCTCGGCCCCCGCCGCGCTGGGATGGTGGCGGGCGATCGCATGGTCGGCCAGGCGTCGCAGCAGGTCGACGTCGCCGGTTGACGCGGCGTATTGGAAGCTCCCCACCCGCAGGTGACTGCTGGCTACGCGGACGAGCAGGGCACCGGGCAGTAGCGAATCGCGCTGTACCGGGCGTCCGGTACCCACTACGGCCAAGGATCGCGTGGTCGGGACACCCAGAGCGTGCATCGCCTCGCTGACAATGTATTCACGCAACATCGGCCCCACCGCTGCCAGGCCGTCACCACCGCGTGCGAACGGCGTGGCACCAGAACCCTTGAGGTGGATGTCGCGCACGCGCCCGCGGCCGTCCACGAGCTCGCCCAGTAGGAGTGC
>DASXMA010000227.1:0-1582 GCA_036495965.1 Mycobacterium sp. | reverse complement strand
GACGACATCAACCCGACCCCGGTCAAGAAAAGCTGGATCAGGGTGGTGACGATGGAGCGGTAGACCACCAGCAACATGAATGTGATCGCCACCAGAGTAAACAGGGTGATCTTCTTCAGGCTGGCGTTGCCGATGACGTGCTGATCATAGGCGAGCGCGGCCGGGCCGGTGACATAGCCCTTCACCCCGGGCGGGGCAGGCGTTGCTTCCACGGCCTTGCGGGCAGCCTCGACGGATTTGTTGGCTTGTGTCGTCCCTTGGTTGCCGGCGATATTGATCATCACATAGGCGGCCTTGGCGTCGGCGCTCTGAGCCCCGGCCGCCGTCAGCGGATCCCCCCAGAAGTCCTGAATATGCTGGATATGCTGGGGATCCTGCTTTAGCTTGCCAATGATGCCCTCGTAGTACCGGTGCGCGTCCGGGCCGAGCGGCTGCTGGCCCTCGATGACGATCATCACCGTGCTGTTGGAATCGAATTCCCTGAAGTTGTGGCCCATCAGCATCATCGCCTTCATGGACGGCGCATCTTTGGGGGCCATCGGCGCCGAATGCGCCTCCCCGACCACGTCCAATGAGGGGGCGATCGTATTCACGACGACCGTGATGGCGATCCAGCCCAGGATGATCGGCACCGCCAACAGGCGGATGGCATGGGCGAAGAACGGCCGCTTCGCTTGCGGCACGGCGTGTTTGGTGCTCGTCTCGGTCATGCGGACTTGACCAGGCAGAAGGTCTGGGCATTAACCCCATCGGTTGATTTCTCCTGCCGGACCGTCCCGTCCACGGTGATACGACAGCCGATCTGATCGCCGTCGCTCTGCGCCATGATGTTGGCGCTGACCGCGGGCAGTGTCGTTGAAATCGTGGTCGACCACGGCAGGGCCGCCTCGACTTCGTGGGTGTTGGCATCGGCGTCGAAGTAGTCGATCTTGGCGCTGGTCCCTGCCGGGCCAAGCACGTCATAGACCACAATCTTCGGGTTGAACTGCACAATCTCGATACCGGCGCCGGCATTGGCATTGAGGTTCTGGGAGCCAAAGACTTTGTGCAGCCGCATAACGATCAATCCCGAGACAGCCAACACAACCACGAGCACCAGCGGTATCCACGCGCGTGCGGCCACGCCTGTAACTGGAATAGCCTTCACCTAAACACCTTTCGCCAACCGCTCAGTTACGCGCCGATCGCCAGCATCTCTGGCTGGCTCTACCAGCACCGCAGAGCTCCGCCAGCCACCCTGCCCGCCGGGCCGTAGACCTCACAGATCACGCGTTTGGGCTCGAACTGGATGATCAAATCAGCGGTGCCGGAATCCGGAACCGACACGTATAAGCCAAAAACCCCGTGAAGCCGCGAAACAGCGAACGCCCCAACAGCTACCACGACCATCGCTAGCCAACCGAGCGTCCGATAACCCTGGACATTGCACTCCCTACCTCAGGCCCTTCGGATGCTGTGCACGGCGTCGAAGACGAAACGGTTCCGGCCCGAACGTGGTCCGCGCGCGGGCCTGCAAAGCACGCGGAGCGCGTCCCGCGCCATCACAGTCGGTCCATCGCCCGAGACATCCGCGCCGCTTCGA
>DASXMA010000226.1:0-40158 GCA_036495965.1 Mycobacterium sp. | reverse complement strand
CCGACTTGACCACCGCCGTGAACTTGCGCCGAGATACTGCCGGATACCACGGTGAGCGTGGTCGTCTCCGTGTGCGACCACGGCAACGTCGTGAGATCAACCCGATGCGGATGCCCGTCGACGTCCGACCAGACGAGCATCCCCCCATCGCCGATGGAGCCGGACAACTCATACGTGACCCGTTTGGGACTGAACTCCGGAACTGCTTGCGGGCCAAGGACGGTAGTGACAGGCGGGGGAGCGGAGAATTCGTGCACCTTCCACATCATCACCGCACCCAAAGCGAGCGCAACGACGGCAACCAACGGCATCCAGACTCGCGCCAAGACGGTCCTGCCGCGTGAACGTGGACTCACCCGATCACCCCTTCGAACTCCGGCCCAGGACCTCGTGCTTTCATCTCGTCCCCGCCCTCATGCCGGTTCAGATAGTAGACGGTCACGTGCTCAATGAGAACTGACCGTGAAAGACTAGCGGCTCGGCACCAAAACGCAAACACGACGACTACGGACGTTGCCACCCGCCGGTGCTCTCGGCAAGACGGACGAGCCCAGTCTTCAACTCACGGAAATCAATGATTGTTTGCTAACAGTCCGGCCAGCTCGCGAATGACACGATACGACGGTCGGTGACGACAGCCGCATGTCTCGTGCTACCTCAAGACATTCGTTGCAGACGTTTTTTCAACCTTGCCCTGGCGCGAAGCCGTATGGCGAGGTTTGTGGACGTCAGCATGGGGATCACCCCGAGGAATGTCCGCTCGGAGGGCGTGGCTCCGTGCAAGTACCAAAGACTGCCAAACACAAAAAAGCATGCCAGCCAGAACAAAGTACCGGGGATGCAGAGCGCCATCAAGGAACTACGATCAGCAACGATTTGCTTCGCATAATCCAGCTCATCTTTCGACATGGGCTCGCGTTTGCTCACTTTATGCATCACCGCTTTGACGCTGCCTATTTCTTCGCTTATCGGCATAGGTGTTCGGTCCCCCAGCCGTTTCACATATACAGCGGCAAAGGAGGCGAACACCAACGCCAGCGCAAGGGTGACTATGGTCAGAAAGCCCCACAAGCCCGAACTCAGCATTCCGCTCCCTCGCTCCGCCGTCGAACTACTCAAGACTCCTCGAAACGCTACCCCAATCACGTGGCTCCCGCCTCGAGTGGCAGCGACTTTGCGTGTGGAATGGCGACCTCGCGGATTGGAATTCTCGCGGGTTAACCCACGCTGCCGACCTGGCGGGCAATTGCCTTTTTGTCGATCTTGCCGATGGGTGTAGTGGGCAGTGTTGGCATCGCGACCAGCACGTCGGGCCGGGTATGCGCGGCCACGCCGCGCTGGTCAAGATAGGCGTTCAACTCCGTGAGGCTGACCGGTTCCCCAGTGAAAACGACGGCGGCGCAGATCTTTTCGCCTAGATAGGGATCTGGCAGCGCAACCGCCGCGGCCAAGAAGATAGCCGAGTGGCTCAGCATCTGCTCTTCGAGGTCTGCTGCTGCAATGGTTTCACCGCCGCGACAGATGACGTCTTTGACCCGACCGGTGACCACCAGGCAGCCGTCTTCCCTGAGGCGGACAAGGTCGCCGCTGCGGTAGAAACCGTCGGGATCGAAGCAGCGTTCGTTGTCGCGCTCGGCGCGGAAGTAGCCGTTGAGGGTATACGGGCCGCGCACCAGCAGCTCGCCCTCTGCGCCGGGCGCCACTGGGTCGCCCGCGCCGTCGACGATCCGCAGCTCGTCATCCGCGCACAACGGCCGACCCTGTGTGCTCTCGACCACTTCCGGCGGATCATCCAGGCGGGTGTAATTCAGCAGCCCCTCTGCCATCCCGAACACTTGCTGCAGGCCAGGAGTCAGCGCCGCGCGTATCCGGCGGGCGTCCTGTGGCTCGAGCCGCGCCCCACCAACTTGCAACAGCCGCAACGACTTTGGAATCAGTGGTTCCCAGTCGCACGCTTGCGCCCACAACTTGGCCAGTGCAGGCACCACTGCCGTGACCGTCACGCCATGCCGGTCGATGGCGGCGAATGCGGCCTCCGGGCTGGGATCGGTGCCGAATACGGTGGTGGCGCCAACCGTCATCGCACCAAGCAATCCCGGACAGGCCAGCGGAAAGTTGTGTGCCGCCGGCAGCGACACGAGATACACGTCATCGCTGGTCAGCCGGCACAACTCGGCACTGGCGGTGGCGTTGTAGACATAGTCCTCGTGTGTGCGGGGGATCAACTTGGGCACGCCGGTGGTGCCACCCGACACGAGCAGCAACGCGGGGAGGGCTGTGTCGAACACCACCTGGGGCGCGTCGCCGCAGCGCAGCGCTGACCACGGAATGAAGGGGCCGGGGTCGCCGTCAACAACGACGTGGCGCAGCTCCGGATGCAGTTCGACCAGCCGTTCGGCCATCGAGCGATAGTCGAAACCGCTCGCCGTCTCGGCGATGATCAAGCCGACCGCACCGCTGACTGTGATGAAGCGACTGAGCTCAGCCGACCGGTGCCCTGGCAGACAAAGCACCGGGATCGCCCCGGCGCGCAGCAGACCGAACAACGCAACGGCGAACCGGCAGGAATTGGGCAGCTGCAAGAGCACTCGGTCAGTTGGTGCGATCCCGACTGCGGCAAAGCCGTTGGCCGCTTGGTCCGCCAGTTTGTCCAGCTCGGAGTAGGTATGGCTGCTGGCAGCATCCACGACGGCGACGCGATGAGGCCAGGTCGCCGCGGCGTGTCGCAACACTGAATCGACGGTGCGACCGGTCCAGTAGCCAGCCGCTCGGTAACGCGCCACCCGTTCCGATGGAAACGGAACGAACCCATGCAGCGTCGCCGTTTGTGCTGCGGTTTTGGACGGCTGGGGGAAGTTAACTGGCACTCAACGGCTCCGTCGGGGGCGAGCGTATCCCGCCCGGAAAACATAGGGTAGCGTACTCGAAGTTAGGACAGCCTGGGCTAATCTCTGGAGGTGTGGTTGTGGGGGCTGCTGCCGCGAGTTCTCAGACCGTCCGCCAAGGGGTCGCCGAACTTGTCGGTATCAGCACCGGGGCCGTCAACCCCAACGGTGGAACTGTAGGCCAGCTGTTGGCTGGTGCACCATGACCCGCACGCTGGCGGTCATCGGGGCCGGAGCGAAGGCTGTGGCAGTGGCCGCGAAGGCGGCGGTGCTGCGCGAAATGGACGTCGACGTCGCCGACGTCGTTGCCATCGAACGCTCTGGCGTGGCCGCGAACTGGCAGGCCGGCGGTGGTTGGACCGATGGTCGCCAGCGATTGGGCACCAGCCCCGAAAAGGACATCGGCTTCCCGTACCGATCCACCCTGGTGCCCGGCCATGACAACGAAGTCGATGAACGGATGACGCGATTCAGTTGGCAGTCGTATTTGGTTGCGACGGACCAACTCGTGGGCTGGATCGACCGAGGAAGACCGGCGCCGACCCACGACACGTGGGCCGGATACTTGCGCTGGGTAGCCGACGTGGTGGGTTTGAAAGTCGTTCGCGGCGAAGTGGTTCAGATCTCCGTCGATGAATCGCACTGGGTGCTCGATACGCCTGACTCGAGCTTGACCGCGGATATGGTGATGGTCACCGGTCCCGGCCAGCCCGAGCGGTCCATCCTTTCGGGTGACTCGCGGGTGTTGTCGATTGCCCAGTTTTGGGAGCGCGCGGGCCGGCACGACCGGATCGTTGCCGATAGTGTTGCGGTCATCGGCGGGGGAGAGACCGCCGCATCAATCCTCAATGAGCTTTTCCATCATCGCGTTTCGGCGATCACGGCGATCTCGCCGCAAGCGACGCTGTTTACTCGTGGCGAGGGCTTCTTCGAGAACTCGCTCTTTTCCGATCCCACTGGCTGGCGCAGCCTGACGCAGGATGAACGGCGTGACTGCATTGCCCGCACCGACCGTGGGGTGTTCTCCGCGCGGGTCCAGGATTCACTCCTCGCCGATGAAAGGATCAAGCATCAGCGCGGGCGCGTTGCTCGAGTGGTTAACCGCGGTAGCAAGATCTGGATCACGCTTGGCACCGACAACTGTGGTGAACCGCTCGAGACCCTGCATCGCTTCGACCTTGTCATCGATGGATCAGGTGCCGATCCGCTGTGGTTCCTGCCGTTGCTGTCCCCGGCTGCCGTTGACCTCCTGAAGGTAGGAGTGGGCGGCCCGCTGACCGGCGAGCGACTTGAGGAGTCTATCGGCCATGACTTGGCTGTCAGCGGTGTTACCCCGAAACTGTTCCTGCCCAACCTGTCCGGGTTCAACGAAGGCCCGGGATTTCCGAACCTGAGCTGCCTGGGGCTGCTGTCCGATCGTGTGCTCGGCGCTGAGATGGAAGTCAGCGGCACACCGATGGAAAGAAGCGATGAGTACCAATCTGTTTCACGATGACAGCGGCACGTGTACTAGACCCGTGTGCTAATTGCTCAGCTCGGTGAGAAGGTCCGCCATCGAAGCCCCGCCCAGGAGATCCGATATCTCGAGATCGTGATTGAACTCGGCCTTGACACAACGGCGTAACTCTAAGGCCTGCAACGAATCCAGGCCGATCGCGACCATGGGGATGGTGGTGTCGATCTTGTCGACGCTGTCGACACCGAGGGCCCGGGCCAGCAGCTTCATCAACCGCCTCGAAACATCCGTCTGCGCAGCGGGGGGTTGGATTGTTTTTCCAGGGTAAGCCGGGGTTTCGGTTGCAGGAGACGTCAGCTGTGACACCAGCGGGCCGTATCCGTAGGCTTCCAGCATGGGCCGTGCACGGTCAAAGTCGTATGCCAAAACGATGGCGTTTCCCCGGAACTGGGTCATTCCCACAGCGAGCGCATCGGCAGGAGACATTGGAATGACACCGATAGCTGCCAGTTGCGCCATACCAGTCGCATCGAGATCGAAATGGACTGTCCACTGCCCCCATTGCACCGAAACGCAGTCCAGACCCTCGGCTCGGAGTCGATACGCCATGGCGTCGAGCATCCGATTGGCCGCCGCGTAGACGACCTGGCCGCGGCCGCCGATCGTTGCCCTTGCCGAGGAGCACAGAAGCACGCGACAGTTGTCGGTTCGGGGATACGACGCCAGCACGCGCGAGATGCCCACGACCTTGGCCCGA
Organism: Mycobacterium sp.; assembly: GCA_036495965.1. Classification (GTDB taxonomy): domain Bacteria; phylum Actinomycetota; class Actinomycetes; order Mycobacteriales; family Mycobacteriaceae; genus Mycobacterium. The sequence goes on along the minus strand of DASXMA010000226.1, from coordinate 35,060 downwards.
AACGCCTGGTCGACCTTCTCGACGGTGATGTCGTTTAGTTCGATCGCCGAATAGTCCACCGCAGCATGGACTATCAGATCTGCAGGGGTGTCGTGGTGTTCGGCAGCCAGTCGCGACACCGCCCGTTGGTCATCGACGTCGCATTGAGCGGTACGGATGTCCGTCGTTGTGGCCGAACGGATCTGCCGCAGTCGATCTGCGACGGGGGTGGCGGTCTCGCCCGATCGGCTTACCAGCGTGATCCGGCGCGCGCCACGCCGCGCGAAGTGATCGCAGAACTCGAGCCCGAGATTGCCGGTGCCGCCGACGATGAGCACGTGCTCAGGCGGGGCGACGTCGGGGTCGGGGCCGGGGACTGTGTCGCCCTTGGCGATCCGCTTCGCGTAGAGGCCGCCGTTGCGCAGCGCCAGCTCCGGTTCGTCCCCGGTGTGCAGGGCGGCGAGAATCCCGTTCGCCGTTCCGGGCGTTGTCGAGCCAGCCGGCAGATCGAGGTGTTTGAATCCCACGTCCGGATGCTCGGCGCCGATGCTGCGGAAGCCCGCACTCGCCGCCGCGTGCACCGGATCCGGCGGCGCGTCGTCGGCCACCGCCGCCTCGCCGCCCATCGTCACCAGCCAGCAGTCGGTGATCGCGTCGTTCAGTCCCGGCCACCAGGCGCGGTGGGAAAAGAACGTCGCGACCTCGGCCGCGGCGGCGTGGTCGTCCAGTTTCGGCGATTGAGGAACCAGGATGACCAGAGTATTGAGATCGCTTGGGAGACTTTCGACGTCGATCACGCGAGCCGTGGCGCCGACGTGTCCCGCCGCACGGCACAGGGCGGCGGACAGTTCCGCGCAAGCGCCGGTGTGATCGACGATGCCGATGGCACGCGGCGGCACCAGCGAGCGCTGCGACAACCGTACCCACTGCTCGACGAAGAGTCGCGCGGTTGTGGTTTCAAGGAGGGATTCGGGTACGGGTTCGGGGGCCGGCTCCGCCGTCTGGGGGAGAACCGGGCGGTAGAGCTGCCACAGCCGGGTCTCGTTCATCCGGGTGTTCGGAAAATCGAGCAGTGGCAGCGGGACGGGGCCGTCGGGCTCGGCGCCCAGGCACTCCCACGGGTAATCCAGGTCGTGAATGGCCAGCTGCGCGAGATTGCAGGTGAACTCGCATAGATCGGTGGCCGTTCGGATGGAGGTGCCGACCACCCGGGCGTCGTGGGTCGCGCGTTCGCCTCCGTCGTGCAGGGCGGCGAGATTCTCTTGGATCGCCAGCTGCAGCGTGGGATGCTCGGCCAGCTCGACGAAGGTGTCGATGCCGAGCGGTAGCGCGGCGGCGATCGCCTTGTCGAACCGAACGGTGTTGCGCAGGTTCCAGAACCAGTATTGGTCGAGCGACAGGTCGCCAGTGATGGGACCGCCGAGAGTTGCGCCCAGGCAGTCGATGTCGGCGTCGAGGAACTTCGGATTCTGCAGTTCGCGCTGCGTGGCCGCGCGTACCTTTTCGGCCAGCGCATTGATCAAGCTGGTGTGCGCGGGATACTGGACGCGAATGACCCGCGCGAACGTGCCGCGCTCGGTCAGCGTGTCGACGATGTCCTGGACCGTTTCCCGATCGCCGGAAATCCCCGCCATGCCCGGTGAGTTGATCACCGACAGCTGAGCCCAACCCGAGCAACGCGCCAGCAGGTCCTCGCACGTGTCGCGGTCGGCGGCGACGACCGCCATCGCGTAGTCGCCGGATTCGAACTCGTCGGCGGCACGCGCGCGTATCCCGACGACGCTGACGGCGTCCACCAAGGTGATCGTGCCGGACACGTAGGCCGCGGCGATCTCTCCCTGGCTGTGGCCGATGGTGATGGTCGGCGCAATCCCGAATGATCGCCACATTGCGGCCAGCCCGGCCATCTGGGTGAACAATGCCGGCTGGACGGTACCCGCGTTGTCGTCGGCCGAAAGATGATCGTCGAGAAGATAATCCAGCGGCGACTCGCCAAGCCGGCTCGTGAAGGCCGCAGCGCAGCGATCTGCTTCGGCCCGGTACGCGGGGACCGCGTCATAGAAAAGCCGGCCCATCCCGGGCCGCTGGACTCCTTGCCCCGGAAAGACATAGGCGAGCTTGCGGGCCGTAGCGGCGGTTTCGGTGCGAACCAGCGAGGTATGTTCACGGCCGTCGAGAACCGCCCGCAGGGTGCCGAGCAAGTCGTCGCGGTCGGCCACCATGGCCAGGGCCCGGTGCCGGCGGGCGATCCGCGTCCGGAAGAGCATGTCGGCGATCTCCTGCGGTCCCACCTCGGGATGGTCTGTGGCATAAGAAAGCAGGGCCGCCGCCTCGTCGTGCAGCAGATCGTGGGTATCCGCCGACACCAGCACCGGAATGCTGTCATCCGGTAGCCGGTACGTCAGAGGCTTCACCTTCTCACTCCCCGGAACTCGCGGGCATGGCGATGATTGCGTGCGCATTGGCGCCCACCGCGCCGAACGACGACGAGGCGCCGTAGCGGATGCCGTCTTTCGGCTCCCACGGGTGCAGTTTTGTAGCCAGCCGCAGACCCGTCGAATCCCAATCTACCGTCTTGGTTGGGTTGTCCGAGAAGAGGGTTGGCGGAATGTGACCATGCTGGCCGGCCAGCAGCAGCTTGGTCAGCCCGAGCATTCCAGACGCCGCCTGCGCATGGCCGGCGTTCGATTTGATCGAGCCCAGCAGCGCCTCGGATCCGGCCGCGCCGTAGGTCTTGAACAGGGCGGTCAATTCCTGTGGGTCGCCCGCCGGTGTCGCGGTGCCATGCCCTTCGATCATTCCGATGTCGGCCGGATCGATTCCCGCAGCGTCGAGCGTCTTGCTGACGAGCTGCGCCTGCGCCCGCGTCCTGGGAACCAGGATCGGCTTGCCTTTGCCGTTGTGGTTGGTGCGGATGGCCAAGATGCGTCCGTAGATCCGGTGACCGAGTTGTCGTGCCCGTGATTCGCGTTCGACGACAACCATTCCCGCGCCTTCGCCCCACACGGTGCCGGTGGCGGCGTCGGAGTAGGCCCGACAATGCCCGTCCGCGGAAATGGCGTTGAGCCGGGAGAACTCGTAGAAGGCCGTCGGCTCTCCCAGAACGCACACGGCGCCGGCAAGCGCCCAGTCGCACTCGTCCATTTGAACCGCGTTGGCGGCCAGCTGCACCGCGGTCAAAGACGACGCGCACGCCGAATCGAGAGATATGGACGGGCCGACCAGCCCAAGGCAGTGCGAGATCCTGCCGGCGCCCCCCAATTGTCCCAAACCGACGGTCCGGAATCCGGTGTGATCATCGGCCACCGCCGTGCGTGAGCCGTATTCGGTCATCGACATCCCGACGAAGCAGCCGCCCTCCGAACCCTCGAGCGTCCCGGGATTGATCCCCGCGTTCTCCAGCGCCTTCCACGCCACCCGCATCGCGACCCGTTGCTGCGGATGCATCACCATCGCCTCGTGATGGGTAAGGCCGAAGAAGGGCGGGTCGAATTGCGCTGCGCCGTCCAAGAATCCGCCGGAGTCGCAGACCTGTCGCCAACCCTCTTCTACCCGGGACGCCGACAGGAGATCGTCGACGGTCCAGCCCCGATCGCGGGGAAACGGGCCGAGCAGCTCCCGCGACTCGGTGAGCGCCGACCATAGGGCGTCCGGGCTGTCGATTCCACCCGGCGCCTCGACGGCCATTCCGGAGATGACGACCGGGTCGCTTGCCGTCGCCGCGGCAGATCCGTTGTTGCTCAAGCCGTTTGCTCGCATTGCGCGCTCGATGCCAACAGCTCAGTGACGGCGTCGATATGCGACTTCAGGTAGAAGTGCCCGCCGTCGAACATCGTCACCTTGACGGTGGCGGTGTGTTTGCCCCATCCATACAGATCCCCAAGGGTGATGTATGGGTCCTGATCACCGCCCATCGCGTGAATCGGAGCCGCTATCTTGACGTCTGCAGCGCAGGCGTACGCATCAAAAGCCTTGTAGTCGGCTTTGATGACCGGAAGTGCCAATCTCATGAGCTCGCGGTTCGCGATCACATCCGAGTCGGTACCCTCGAGCGCCGCGAGATGATTGAGGATTTCCTCGTCATCCTTCGGGTGCGGTGGTTTGTCGGCGGCGTTACTAGGGGCGACCGCCGCGGAGACGTTGAGGTACCGCACGTCGATTCCCGCGGCTTCCGCGAGCCGGACGAACTCGAACGCGACCAACGCCCCCATGCTGTGACCGAACGTGACGACCGGGGCACCGCGATTGTGATCCGACGTCGAGAATTCGCCGAAGGCTCCCGCGGCGATCTCTTCCAGCGAGGCCAGTGCGGCTTCAGCCGCCCGGTCCTGGCGCCCCGGGTACTGGAAGACGATGACCGTGAACTTCGTACTGACTATTTTCGAGAAGTCCCGGTAGGCCGACGCGCCGGCGCCGGCGTGGGGGAACACCAACAGCGGAAGACTCTCGGGCGACTCCGGTTGGTGGAATTGCCTGATCCACCCCAGTGTGCGCGGCAATGCACTACCTCTCGATCACGTCGCTTCGACTGGCCCACATGGTCTGGCACGAGCGCATCGGATAACGGCTCAGCAGCCATGCAACTTAGCTAAGGCTAACATAATCTCCCACGCGTGTGACCGGGGATGCTGGCCCGTTGACCTCGGGGTTCGGTGCGGCGCCTCGGACATGCCGGGCGTCGCTACCGGTCACGAATCATGAGGGCGGCTCGCTTGTCCGGCAGCTCGATGTCCATGGCGCGCCGGAACCCGGCAAGCTCGGCCACCCGAATAACTCGCTCGTTTTCAACGTCGGGCTCGCCGATCACCCGACTGGCGCGCGGATCCGCCTGCAATTGCCAAGTGGAAACCGTGCGCAACAGGTCCACGGCCAGCCCACGACCGCGGCACTGGGCTGGACCCAGGAGCATGTGTAAGCCTGCGTCGTGCTCGCGCGCGGCGTAATACTTGGCGAGCGGGTCGAGGTCGACGCGGTAGAGCTCCCAATAGCTCATCGGGACGCCGTCCAGCTCGCCCAGGTAAGGGGAGGAGTGCGTGCTGCGGTCCTGCTCGCGCAGATAGGACGCGATCTGGTCCCGCTGCCACGCCTTCTTCCAGAAGCATGCCACCTCGGGGTCGTTCATCCAGGAATGCACCAGGTCGAGGTCGCCGTCGGGGTCCAGCCTGCGCAGCGAGAATGTCCCGTGTTCCAGCGTGGTGCGGCGGCACCCTAGGTCCGGCTTGTCCACACGCCGCGCCTCCCCACGCCAGATTGGTAAATCCGTCGAGGGATGTGCTACCAGGGAATCTAGAAGCGCTTCCTCGTCGCGTCCACAGCCGCTAAAAGCATGCAAGTAAGCGAAGGCTAACATAATCTCCTAACTGGCGGTTGGCGCAGGAAGTTCTATTTGGATGGCGCCTACCTGACCAACCAGGCATCACCGGCAAACTGAAGGTTAGTGGGGCGAGCTGTGGCAGACGATGCCAAGATATTGCAGAAACGGCGTCGCGAATTGTTACGCAGGCGCATCGCTGACAGCGGCATGGCCGCACCCCAATTGGACGAACTGGCACCTCTCATCGCCGGCGAACGGTATGGTCTGTCGGCCGGCCAGCGGCGGATGTGGTTTCTGCAGACCATGGATGCAAGCGACGCCACACTCAACATCTGTGTGGCCTATCGACTGACCGGCGTGCTGGACGAGGCATGTTTGCGCGCCGCGTTCAATGATGTCGTCGCACGCCACGCCATCTTGCGTACCAACTACGGGGTGGACAGCGAGGGTGAGCCATATCAAGTTTTTTCCGATGACGTCGAGATCACTTGGCGAACAGGTGATTTGACTCAGCTTTCCGGCCAGGCACGCGAGCGGCAGATCGAGGTCCGCGCGCGGGACGAGTTCGGCAGGCCGTTCGATCTCAACAACGAGTTGCCGCTGCGGGTTACCCTGCTGCGAACCGGCGCAGACGAATTCGTGCTGCTGCTGGTCGTGCATCACATCAGTTGGGATGACGACTCGTGGGCCGTCTTCTTCGCCGATCTGACGGCCGCTTACAACGGTCAGCAAGACGGCGCCCCTGCGCCGCAGTTTGTCTCGATCGAGGTCCTAGAGACCCCATCGGAACCTTCGATTGCTGACGTCGGTTACTGGGCTGACACATTGCGGCCGTCGACCGAACCGCTGGAAATTCCCGGCGTGGCCGCCGCACATCCGTCCAGGCGGGCCGAACGTCGAAGTCGGGTGTTGCCCGCGGACCTGTTCGGCCGGGTCGAGGACTCCGCCCGAAGGCACGCCGCTACGCCGTTCATGGTGTTACTGGCGGCTTTTGGGGTGCTGGTGCGTCGCTACACGGGCGCAACGGATTTCCTGATCTCGGTGCCGGTAACCGATCGTCGCGCGGCGGCCGAAGGTGCCATTGGATACTTCGGTAACACGCTGTTGCTGCGGATCACCGTGCGATCGCAGGACACCTTCACCTCGTTCGTCGACGCGGTACGTGAAACGTGTCTTAACGGCTTCGCCCATCAGTCGGTCGGCATCGATCGCGTGGTCCGCGAAGTAAACCCGGAGCGCATGGGACACGACGGCATGGACAACCTTGTCCGGCTGGCCTTCAGCATGCGCAGCAGCGTCAGCGGATTCGCGTTGGGCGGGATCACCGTGCGGCAGCTCGAACTTGGCGCGGTCAGCGCCCACCTTCCGCTTGCGCTTGCGGTTGTGCTCGATCCGGACGGGACCTTCGTCGAGTTCGAATACCAGACCGACGTGCTGGGTTCCGCACTCGTCGATCAGATGCTGAATCACTACGTGGGGCTGCTGGACAACGCGTTGGCCGAGCCCGGGCGTCGTCTCACCAGTATGGACATGCTCGACGTCGGCGAACGGGATACCGTCCTGGCGCAGTCGCACGGCGATCTTGTCGCCACGCCGGCCACCACGATGGTTGCGATCCTCGAAGCAGCCGCGGGTGCCACCCCCGTCGCGGTCGCGCTCGTTTCCGACGAAGCCGAGCTGACGTATGCGGGATTGCATCACCGCGCAAATCGTTTGGCGCGCTGGCTTGTCGGGCGCGGGTTTGGTGCCGACGACATCATCGGCCTGCGCATGACCACGTCGATTGAGTTCGTCGTCGCGATGCTCGCCGTACTGAAGGCCGGTGCGGCTTATCTCCCCATAGACCCCGCCTACCCGGACGATCGCATCGAATACCTCGTCACGAACGCGCGCCCACGGATGGTAATTGGTCGCGACGAACTGGACACCGCAGAAAGGGCCGCCGCACACCTGTCGGACGTCGCGCTTACCGATGCCGACCGGCTATCTCCATCGCATCCCGACCATTTGGCCTATGTCATCTACACTTCCGGCTCGACTGGCCAGCCGAAGGGCGTGGCGGTCTCGCATCGCGCAATCGCCGAGCACGTGCATGGTTTCACCGCCGAGTGGAGCATGACCGCCGAAGATCGGCTGCTGCAGTTGGTGTCGGTCAGCTTCGATGCGTCGCTGGGAGACCTCTTCATCGCATTGTCGCTTGGCGCACGGCTGATTGTGCCTAAGCCCAAGGCCTTTAGCGACATCTCTTATATCGCAGATCTGATCAGCCGCCACCGCGTCACTGTGCTTCACGTGGTGCCTTCGATGCTGAGCACTCTCTTACTACAGCCACAAGTCAGCGAATGGCGGGCGCTGCGTTATGTGCCGGTGGGTGGAGAAGCGCTTTCAGGTGAGGTAGCCGACAAATTTGCCAGCTACTTCGACGCGGAGTTGCGCAATCATTATGGCCCGACTGAGGCCGTGGTCTGCTCGACACACATGGAGGTCAAGGGGCCACAAGGTACCCGTGTGGTGCCCATCGGCGTGCCGAACCGCAACGTCTACACCTACGTACTTGACGAAGAGTTGCAACCGGTGCCTGCGGAGGTAATCGGCGAGCTGTATCTCGGTGGTAACCAGTTGGCGCGCGGGTATCTGGGTCGCCCCGGGCTGACCGCGGAGCGTTTCGTCGCTGACCCGTTCAACCCCGGCATGCGGCTGTATCGTTCCGGAGACCTGGTCCGCCGCAACATCTCTGGTGAGCTGGAATTTGTCGGACGAGCCGATGAGCAGGTCAAAATCCGTGGCTTCCGTATCGAACTTGGCGAAGTGGAGTCTGTAATCGCGACGCACCCGGCGGTCAAACACTGCCTGGTCGTCGCCGAAGACACCGAAGCAGGACCCATGCTCGCCGCGTACCTGGTGCCGATGACGGGTGAAGCCGATGCCAGCTTTGTCGAGGACTTAGATCTCGACGTGATCCGCGCGCATGCCGCGGCGGTGCTGCCCGAATACATAGTGCCCAGTGCGCTTGCGGTAATTCCCGAAATTCCGCTGACCGTAAGCGGCAAGCTAGATAGGCGAGCCCTGCCGGCACCAACGCATGTCGCGATACGCAGTTACCGTGAGGCGACGACGCCCACCGAGCGCCGGATGTGTTCGATCTTCGCCCGGCTGTTCGGTTATGAGCGAGTCTGGGCCGAAGACTCGTTCTTTGGGCTGGGCGGCCATTCGCTGCTGGCAGCTCGGCTGGTCGCACAGATCCGCGCCGAGTTCGGGTTGGAGCTGTCCGTGCGTACCGTGTTTGACGTTCCGACGCCGGCCGGCTTGGCGGCTCAACTGGTTGACCAGTTCCGTGCCGAGTTCGACATCGAGCTTGACGAGCTGGATTTCGACGAGCCTTTCGACGATCCTTCCTACGACCCAGTGTCGGGGTCACAGTCTGCGCGTCCGGAACTGGTCGAATCGGTTCGCCCAGAACGGCTCCCGTTGTCGTATTCCCAGCTCGCTGCGTGGTTCCAATACCGGATGGAAGGTGCACGCGATGGCTTCAATATCCCATTTGCGCTTCGCTTCACCGGCCGGCTGGACACCCCCACACTCACCGAGGCGCTCAACGACGTCGTGACCCGGCACGAGCCGCTGCGCACGAACTTTGTTGAGCACGAGGGTGTTCCGTATCAAATCGTGCATCCCACATTGGAGGTGGGACTACCTGTCGATGAGGTCGCCGTAGACCAGCTCGACGAGACAGTGGCCCAGCTGCGTCGGTATGTGTTCACGCCCGAGTCCGGACCGCTGATCAAGGCAACCCTGTTGGCGATCGAGCCGGATGTGCATGTGCTGCTGCTGCTCGTCCACCATATAGTCAGCGATCACGCGTCACTCGGCATCTTTTTAGAAGACCTCATCACTGCGTACCGCGCGCGGCTGAACGGTCAGGCGCCGCAGTGGCCCAAACTGCCCATTCAGTTCGCGGATTACGCACTGTGGCAACGACATGCATTCGATCCGGCGAACGAATGGGGACAGGCAGAGCTGGCGTATTGGCGAGATGCGTTGGCTGGACTGCCTGACGAGATCTCGGTAGCCCACGACAACTCGCGCCCGCCGGTGCCCGGGAAGCGTGGGGAGGCAGTGGGCTTCACGGTGTCCGCAGGCCGCCGGGTGGCCCTGAAGCGGCTCGCCGAGCAAAGTGGCGCCACCGAATTCATGGTTTATCAGGCTGCTCTCGCAGTTTTGCTGCACAAGCTCGGCGGCGGCACGGACATCGCGATTGGTAGTCCGGTTGCATCCCGCGTCGAACCCGCTACCGCGAATCTAATCGGGCTGTTCGCCAACGTGGTGGCGCTACGTAACGACCTAGCTGGCAATCCAAATCTGTGCAGCATGGTCGTGCGAAGCCGTGATGTGGTGCTCGACGGATTCGCGCACCAGGAACTTCCCATCGAGTGCTTGGTTGAGGCGCTCAACCCGCGTCGCTCGCGATCCTGGAACCCCTTGTTCCAGACCCTGATCCACTTCCACGGTGAGGACTGGGCCCTCATACCGCGAGACCTCACCGGGACGGGAGAAACCAGCGTCGTTCCACTTCAGGTGGACTTTGATGTCGCCCTGCTGGATCTGGACATCGGCATGAACGTGACATCCGACGGCGGGCTTGACGTTCGGGTAGTCGCCAACGCCGATCTCTACGAACCTCAGACCGTTGCGCTTATCGCCGATGCTCTCGATGCGGCACTCGACGCGTTCGCGACGACACCGGAATGCCCGGTATCCACATTGGAGTTGTTGCCCGCGGATGCCACCGCGAAGCTGCTGGCCCCGTCGACGGCGAAGATCGTTGAGCCGTCGCAACCGCTGTCTCGTGGTTCGGCGGAAACTGAACGGATCCTCGTCGCCCTGTTGGAGGAATTGCTAGAGGTCACCGGCGTCGGTCCCGACGATAACTTCTTCGCTCTCGGCGGCGACAGCATCATCTCCATTAAGTGGTCAGCCCAGGCCAACTCGCGGGGACTGGCGATGAACCCGCCCATGGTGTTCGAGCATATGACCATCGCCGAGCTGGCCGCGGCCATCGACGCGGCCAAAGATCAATCTGCGGCCAAAGCTGATTCGGTACCAGAGCAGGAATACACGCCGATGAGCGCATCGGGCTTGAGCGCCGATGCATTGGCCGAGCTCACCGCGTCCTGGCACGGACAATCGTCCGAGCAACCATGAGGCGATCGTGACGACAGCTCCGCCACAGATCGAAGACGTCCTTGCCCTCAGCCCGCTGCAAGAAGGGCTGTTTGCGTTGTACCGGCTGGCCGAGGACAGCGTCGACCTTTACAGCATGCAGTTTGTCGTCGATATCGATGGGCCGGTGGATGTCGAGCGGCTGCGCTGCAGCGCTCAAGCCATGCTGGACCGGCACCCGAATCTGCGGGCCGCCTTTTGGGATCGTGATGTACCGAAGCCCGTGCAGATCGTGCCCACCGAAGCGGAGCTGCCATGGTCCGAACGGATCGCGATGCCAACGGAATTCGATTCCATCGCACGATCGGAGCGGCGTCGCCCGTTTGACTTGAGCCGTGGTCCGGCATTGCGCGTCGTTCTGTTGACCGTTCCAGGTGAGACCAGGCGCCGGATGATCTTCACCGCTCACCATATTCTGGTGGACGGCTGGGCGCTCGCGGTGTTCTTTGCCGAAATGCTCGCCGTATATCGGGCCGGAGGATCGGCGGACGGGTTACCACCCCCGCGCCCCTACCGCGACTACATCGTCTGGCTCGCGGAGCAGGACAGAGCGTCCGCGATCGCCAAGTGGAATGAGTATCTGCGCGATGTTTCGGGACCGCTCATGGTCGCCGACGGCGCAGTGGCCGCAGGTGCCGGCGTGCCCGAAAAGATAGAACTATTGCTGCCTGCCGCCGATACGGCAAGGCTGCGACAGTGGGCCGGTCGTAACGGTCTCACGCTCAATACCGCAGTGCTTTTCGGCTGGGCTGTTGTGCTCAGCAGGCTCACCGATCGTCGCGACGTCGTTTTCGGCACCATCGTTTCCGGCCGCCCCGAACAGTTGCCCGGCGTGGAAAGCATGGTCGGACTGTTCATCAACGCCGTGCCCGTCGTACACCAGGTGCGTGCAACTGAGTCGGTGGTCGCGCAATGTGCCCGGTTGCAACGCGAATCGTCGGCGATGCGCGACATCGGTTATCTGAGTCTGTCCGAAATCCAGCGTGAACATGGCCGCGGAACTCTGTTTGACAGCATGTTCGTATTCGAGAACGCGCCGATCGAGGACGCCATCCGTACGGTTATCGAACCCAACGGTGCCCGCTTCTCGCCGATCGAGATGGAAAGCCTGACGCACTACCCGCTCACGGTGGTCTCGCACATACACGGCGATGCGTTGGTCGTGCTTGTCGAGGCGATTCGCGAAGCGCTGCCGCATTTTCGGCCCGCAGAGACCGGAGAACGATTGTTGTCCGTGCTGCGTCAACTCCCCGACATCGCCGATGACACTCCTGAAGCATTGGACATTCTTACGCCGGCCGAGCGTACTGAATTGAGCGACGTTGCGACGCGGCCGACACCCGATCCGCGGGGCATCACGGTGTGGGAGGTCTTCGAGCGGCAGGTTCACGCCACCCCGGACGCCGTCGCCCTGACAGCCGGGGAGGGTGAGCGCTACACCTATGCCGAACTCCACGCCGCCGCAGTCCGGCTGGCGGGTGAGCTGACCCAACAGGGGATAGGTCCGGAAATGGTCGTTGCGTTGGTACTGCCTCGCTCGACTCGATCGATCGTCGCCATCCTGGCGGTACTCGGCGCCGGCGCCGCATATCTGCCAGTCGACATGACGCTCCCGGATGCGCGCATCGAATCTATTTTGCGCCAATCCAATCCGGCTATTGCTCTCACCGAGGCCGGATGCTCGGAGCTCGTCGCAGCGGGGATACGCACCTTGGTACTCGACGATCCCGCTGTGGCCGAGCGTATTTCGCGGTCTACACCTGCGGCTCCGACGGTTCATCGGCAGTCCCAGCACGGAGCGTATGTCATCTTCACGTCCGGTTCCACCGGTGAACCCAAGGGGGTCATTGGCACTAACGCCGCACTACTGGCTTACTTCGCCGACCACCGCGAGCGCGTCTACGTGCCGGCCGCGAGGCGACTGGGTCGCCGGCTGCGGATAGCGCACGTTTGGTCCCTGAGCTTTGATGCTTCGTGGCAGCCCATGATCGGGTTGCTAGACGGTCACGCCCTGCATCTGTTCGACGCCGAGGAGACACGCGATGCGGATCGTCTGGTGAAAGGTATGGCCGCCGGCCGGATCGACATGATCGACACCACCCCATCTATGTTCGTGCAGCTGCGTGCTGCGGGACTGTTGGACCACCCCCTGGCGGTGCTGGCCCTGGGCGGCGAGGCGATTGACACCGCGCTGTGGGAGCAGTTACGCGCGCTATCGCCGACTGCGGTCTTCAACTGTTATGGGCCTACCGAAGTGACCGTTGAAGCGGTGGTGGCGCCGGTCGAGGAGTATCAGACACCGACGATCGGCACGGTGAACGCTGGGACCTGTGGCTACGTACTGGATTCGGCGTTGCGGATGGCGCCCGACGGTGTGGTGGGTGAGCTTTATCTATCTGGTGAACAGCTGGCCCGCGGCTATGTCGGCAGGTCCGCAATGACCGCTGCCCGCTTCGTGGCGGACCCGCTGCGCCCGGGCCAGCGCATGTACCGCACCGGTGACTTGGTGCGCCGACTACCGCATGGCGGGTGCGCCTATTTGGGACGGGGCGACACCCAGGTCAAGATCCGCGGCTACCGCGTCGAGATCGGCGAGATCGAGGCCGCCCTGCGTGGCCAGCCTCAGGTGGACGATGCGGCAGTGTCGGTAGTGCGTCGTGAGGGTGCCACCACCCTGGTGGGTTTTGTTGTGTGGAACGAGCATTTGGGTGGAGACCCGGTCCGGCTGCGTACCGTGCTCACCGACCTGCTGCCCTTGTACATGGTGCCGGCTCGGATCGTAGCGTTACCGCAGCTTCCGGTAAACGCCAACGGCAAGCTGGACGGTCACGCACTGGACCGACTGGCCGAGACTGCCCTCGCACAGGTCACCGCCGGCGGGACAGCATCGGCTTCCACCGACACCGAGCGGTCGCTGTGCGCAATATTCGGCGAGCAGTTCTACGGGGCGGCGCCACACGTCGACGACGACTTCTTCTCGCTCGGGTTAGACAGCATTGTGGCAATCTCGTTGGTCCACAAGGCTCGACGACACGGTCTCACAATGAGTCCACGGATGGTGTTCACGGCGCCAACGATTCGCCAACTCGCGACCGCGATCGACGAAGCGGGTTCGGACATCGCCGTTGAAGGTGGCGAATACGGCGAGGTACCACCGCTGCCCATCGTGTCTTGGCTATACGAGTACGGCAACTATCGTCGTTTCACCAATTCCGTCTTGCTCAAGCTGCCCTCCGACATCGGCCGTTCGTCAATCGAGCAGATCCTGCAGATGTTGCTCGATGGACACGACACTCTTCGATCAATTCTCGCCGATACGCCTCAGGGGCCCCGGCTAGTTACTCGCGAGCCGGGCGTGGTCCGCGCCGCCGGCTTGCTCACCCGCGTGGAGCTACCAAAAGTGGCTGAAGCCGAATTAGCCGCAGCCATCACGGAATCTGCGCGGCGGGTCATGGACAAGATAGACCCTCGCGAGGGCACGATGGTGCGAGCGGTGTGGCTCGCCGGTGGCGAGCAGAATCAGATGCTGTTGATCACCGTGCACCACTTAGCGGTTGACGTGGTCTCCTGGCACATCATGTTGGGTGATATCGCAGCGGCGTGGCACTCGATGAAATCGGGCGCTGCGCCGAAAACGCTGCCAGAGTTCACTTCTTACCGCCGGTGGTCGGAACTAGTGTGGGAACGCGCAGCCATGTCGGAGGTGGGAGCCCAGCGCGAATACTGGATCACCCAAGTCCGTGACCCCGATCCCGTGTTGGGTGAGCGGCATCCGGACCCGACTCGTGATACCTGGTCCACTCTGCGAGTCACTGCGGAATTCACCCCGGTTGAGGAGACTGAGCGCGTGCTCGCCATGCTCACCCGAAATGGGAACATGCGCGAATTCCTCCTGGCTGCAACAACGATCGCCATTGCAAGTTGGCGCCGGCAGCGTGCGCAGGATCCGGCCTCGGGCACCCTTATTGCCCTCGACGGCCACGGACGCGCCGACGTCATTCTAGATACCGACACCACCAACACCGTCGGGTGGTTTACAAGCGCATTCCCGGTACGGCTTGGCGTGGGTGCCACAACGGTCGATATCGAGCGGGCGGAGGACGACCCGACGGCGGCCCGGGGCTTACTCGACTCAGTGGCTTCGCATCTCGGCGCGATCCCAAACGAAGGTTTGGACTACGGTCTGCTGCGTTATGTCGACCGCGTCCCCGAGTTGCAGCAGGCCGCCGAACCGCAGATCATGTTCAGCTATCTGGGTCGTCTGGATCTCAGCGGTGCCACGGATCAGTCGTGGTCACTACTTATCGGACCGCTCGCGGATGCACTGCCGGTCGACCCGGAGCCAGACCTGCCACTGCGTTTTGCCCTGTACATCAGTGTGCATGTTCGTGCTACGCCAGAGGGCTCGCAGCTGGTCACCAACTGGCTCTGGAGCGATGCCTTGTTCGAACAGTCCGATATTGACCGTTTGATGCATTTCTGGCAGCGGAGCATCGCCGTGCTCGCCGGTTTGGCATAGGGGGACCGAGGGATATGCGAATCAGCCGGGACGAGATCAGGGCTACGATTGCAGCCCATCTCGGCTCCCCGGTCACCGGCATCGCCGACCACGACGACCTGATCCAGGTGGGCCTGAACTCGATCCGAATGATGGCGCTGGCCGGGCGCTGGCGCAGGCAGGGGGCCGACGTCACCTTCGCCGAACTTGCGGCCAGCCCCACAATTGAGTCGTGGCACGGCCTACTCAGCGCGAATGAGGTGCGAGGCGCTGCAGAGCCAGTCGCCGATCGGCCCACCGAGCCGGTTTTCGAAGCGGCGCCGTTCCCCTTGGCCACCATGCAGCACGCGTACTGGATCGGCCGATCGGACGAACAGGAGCTGGGCGGTGTCGCCGCCCATATCTACGTCGAATTCGATGGCGGCGCAGTAGATCCCGCGCGTCTAGAGAACGCGGTGGCCGATCTGGTCAACGCACATCCGATGCTGCGCACCCGATTCCTGCCGGACGGAACGCAACAGACGATGAGCGAGCCGGGCAGGCCCGCCTTCAGTGTGGTCGACCTGCGCGGACAGAGTTCGGACGCGGTGGAAGCCGCACTGGCGGAGTTGCGCGAACGTAAAACCCACCAGCGGCTGGACATTGAATACGGCCAGGTCATCGATATCACGCTGACCCTGTGCGGCGAGACCCGCAGCCGGCTGCATCTGGACATCGACATGCTGGCCGGCGATGCGATGAGCTATCGGGTGCTGGTTTCCGATCTGGCCGCGTCGTACCACGGGTCGATGCTGTCGCCGCCCGGCTACAGTTACCGTCGCTATCGCACGGAGCGCCGGCCGGATCCCGCGGCGCGCGAGCGTGATCGGGACTGGTGGCAACAGCGACTGCCCGAGATGCCTGGGCCGCCTGAACTGCCCACCGTGCCAGTCGGGGACCGAACAGACCCGCATCGCACTGTCCGGTACGACCACTGGATGGCACCGGAAGCCAAGCAGATGCTCGTGTCCGGGGCGCACAAACGCGGAATCACACCGGCCATGGCATTGGCGGCGGTCTTCGCCGACACTATCCGCGGCTGGTCGTCGCAAGGCAGGTTTCTGCTGAATGTGCCGCTGTTTCACCGCGAATCGGTGCACCCGGACATCGGCCGCGTGGTTGGAGACTTCACCTCGTCGATCTTGCTCGAGGTCGACGTCTCGCAGGACATGCCGGTGGTCGACCGGGCGCGCCAGATGCAGCGCGCCATGTACGAAAGCGGCTCGCATGCAACCTACTCCGGGCTCGAGGTGCTGCGCGATCTGGGCAGATACCGGGGTGAGTCGGTGCTGGCGCCGGTTGTCTTTACCAGTGCACTCGATCTCGGAGAGCTTTTCGCGGACAACGTTATCGAGACATTCGGTGAACCGGTGTGGATCATCTCGCAGGGGCCTCAAGTATTGCTGGACGTCCAGGTCACCGAGCTGCGCGATGGATTGCTGCTCAACTGGGACGTCCGCGAGTCGGCGTTCCCGCCCGGCCTGATCGATGCCATGTTCGCCAGGTTTACCGAGGCCGTCGAACGGATCGCAGCGGGTGATGCTGGTTGGGACGCCGAGGCGGCGGTGCGGTTGCCGACGGCCCAGGCAGAGGTACGCGCTGCGATCAACGCGACCGACGGCCCGGTCAGTGGGCGGTGCCTGCACCAAGGCTTCTTTGAGCATGCCGCGGCCAACCCGGATGCACCGGCCGTCGTTTGGGGTCTTTACGACGCGGAAGGCGCGTGGAGTTATGGGGACCTCGCCGACCGCGCACTTGCCGTCGCCGGGGCGCTGCGTGCTCGCGGTGTTCGGCCCGGTGACGCGGTCGCCGTTCAGTTGCCGAAGGGGCGGGATCAAGTACTGGCTGTGCTCGGAGTGCTTGCCGCCGGGGGGACGTATGTGCCGATCGGATTCGACCAACCGGATGCGCGCCGTGCGAAAATTCTTGAGACCGCGGATATTGTTGCCGCGCTGATGAGCGATGGCGCAGATATGCGTGCGGGAATCCCCTGCCTGTCTATCGATGCGGCCCGCGAGCACCCAGAACCGCTGCAGGGCCCCGTCATTCCCGATAACGGCGAGATCGCCTACGTGATTTTCACGTCTGGTTCCACGGGTCAACCCAAAGGAGTCGATATACCACACCGTGCGGCGATGAACACTATCGACGCCGTGAACGAGTGGTTTGGGGTCGCCAGCACCGATCGGGTGCTCGCGCTGTCCGCCCTCGAGTTCGATGCATCGGTTTACGACATCTTCGGGATGTTCTCGGCCGGCGGTTCACTGGTCGCTGTTGATTCTGCGGAGAAAGCCGCAGCAACCTCATGGGTGGAACTGCTGCGCCGCCACCGGGTTTCCATTCTCAATTGTGTACCGAGCATGCTCGATATGCTCCTGGAGCTCGGCGGCGATCGGCTGGGCGATTCGTTACGAGCCGTCACCCTCGGTGGCGACTGGGTGGGCGCTGACCTGGCTCGCAGGCTTGCCAAGCAGGCGCCGGCGTGCCGGTTCTCTGGTCTCGGAGGCGCGACTGAGACGGCCATCCACAACACCATTTGCGAGGTGGTCGGCGAGCCGCCGGCAGGCTGGGTGACCGTGCCGTTCGGTATTCCATTGCGCAATGTTCAGTGTCGTGTGGTCTCGCCATCGGGCCGCGTTTGCCCCGACTGGGTTGCCGGTGAGTTTTGGGTGGGTGGCGCGAATGTCGCTGCGGGCTATCGCAATGACCCGCAACGGACCGCGGAGCGTTTCGTCGAGCATGACGGAATGCGCTGGTACAGGACCGGTGATATGGCCAGATATTGGCCCGATGGCACCATCGAGTTCCTCGGACGGGCCGATCACCAGGTACAGATTCGCGGATACCGAGTTGAACTCGGCGAAGTGGAGACGGCGCTTCGGACGGTGCCGGGGGTGCGCCATGCCGTCGCGGCCGTTGTCGGCACCAATGCGCCGAAGCTGGTTGCCGCCGTCGCGGGTGATCCCAGCGAGGTCGGCGATGTCACTACCGCAGTTGCCGACCTGCTACCGAGCTACATGCTTCCCACTCGCATCGTCTTCTTCGAGCAGTTTCCGCTGACGTCGAATGGCAAACTCGACCGCCGCGCGGTGGCGGCGCTCCTCGAACCGGAAGCTGCAGATGCTTCGGACGCCAAAGACCGTACCCCACGCAACGATGTGGAGGCCGCAATGGCCGAGATTATCGCCGAGGTGTTGGGTGTGGATTCCGTTGGCGTGCACGACGATTTCTTCGCGCTGGGCGGCGACTCGGTGTTGGCAACCACTGTGATCGCGCGGGTACGCGACTGGCTGGACATTGACCATGCGTTGGTGGCCGACCTGTTCGCCACGCGATCCGTAGCGGGTTTCGCCGATAGGTTGGATAAACGGGAAGTTGCGCGTGGTACACCCGAACGACTGGCTGGAATCGCACGCCACTACCTCGACGTCGCCGCGTTGACCGACGAGGAGGTGCTGGCGGAAAGCTAGTTCGGCGCGCGCGAGCCGACGATGATGCTGCCGACGCTGCACTCCTGTAGCTCATCGACTCCGGTGGCAGCGACGAACGCGGCGGTGTCACCGAATCCTTGCGCGCACACACCCAGGCCCATTGCGGTTGCGGCCAAGTAGATCGTCTGCATCAAAACGCCGACATCTTTGAGAATGGCAGCGTAGCCGATCTGTTCGTAAGTCCACATGATGCGACCGGTGCGCGCTGCCATGACGAGGAGCAGTTGCGCCTCGGCACCTCCGGTTAGCGTCGCCGAAGTCGGCTTGATCAATTGGGACACGGCCCGCGATTCGGCGCGGGCCACTGGGCGCAGCACGTGCTCGAACGAGTCGTAGTGGTACATGCCTGGCTCGAGTCCGGCGACGTTTCGTACCACGGGGTAGAGCTCGAGTTCATAGACGCCGCCACCGGAAGGGTATGGCCGAGACAAGAGTTCCTCGCCCGCGTCGACCGGCTGGATTCCCCGCGTCCGCGCTGTGCGGTACAGCAACTCCGCCATTTGCTCCACAGTGATCGGGTGCGCGTCGTCGAAAGTTCTTGTCGAGATTCGATCTTCGAGGACAGCCGTCAGGCTCGGGTCTTGCGTCCGTATGACGGTGAGGTCCGCGTCGGGCAGTGCGACTGGTTCACCCGGGTAACTCGGCCTGCGAGCACTGGGCTGCGGGAATCGGCCCTTGGCCCATTTGGTCGGGCCGAAATGCTCCCAGGTGACGGTGCGCTCGCCGAGCGTGCTGCGACGGTGAAACCACAGATCCGATGTGCTCCAGCTGAGCATTTCGAATCTGGTGTCCTCGTCGCCGACTGCAACTAGGAAGCCGCACCACTGCAGGTCCTCGATGAATTGCGACGCGACGGAAGTCGGCAAGCCTGGGCCGCCGGCTGCAAGCCCGTCGAGCAGGACGAGCAAACGGGCGTCGTGGATGCGCACATCGCACCACGACAACGGATGCTCGATGACGAAACCCTCTGCGTCCCGGTGCAGTACAGCAAATTTCGATAGCACGCCTGATCGCGATGACAACGGCGCCGGCCGTGGCGGGGGTCGTCGCCACGGCAGTATGGAATAGAGATCCGTTCCACCGTCGCGCACCGTGACCGAAAGCCAGCCACCGGCCACAAGCTGATTCATCAGAGGGCCGATTTCGCTTTCGGGTGAGGTTTTAGATATCTCCGTCAACGTTGCCGGGCCTAGGTTTAGCGCCTTGAGAGCCCGTAGCTGGCCCGCGGTCAATCGGGTCAGCTTCTCGCTATGTGGCGGATTCAGCAGCACGGCTCCAGTGGGGGTGATCAAGCATTTGACGCCGGAACGGAACGCGACGCTCGTTTGGTTGGGATATTCCATTTGTTCGGGGTGGGCGACGGCGGACAACCCGCAACCTCTTTCGTCTTTGAATGCGATTCACCATGCCAAGCCACTCAGCCTAGGTCAGCGGTGAACTCAGCAACGCCGCAGCCCGGTTCGCGCATCGCTGAGTACGTCGGGTCGGGGAAGAAGTTCTGGGCCATCACACAGCTGGGCACAGATTAATGAGCGCAATCCGCCATAGCTTGGCCTTAACGTGACCCGCTCGAGACACGAACAGCAGTCACAGAGGGCAGAATTACACCACCAGACACATGGAAGACGAAGGCTTGGGACCTGACATTTCATGTGCAGCATTTAAGGGGAGGACCTGACCATGACAATGACCTTGAAATCCGTCGCCACAAGCGTTGCGGCCGTGGGCGCCATTGGCGCTGCCGCCGTCGGCGTAACGTCCGCCGCATTTGTTCCGGCTGGTGCGGCTCAGGTGCAGCTGGCCGCGGTCGGCGCGCCGCTGCCGCAAGACCCGCCACCTCCGCCGCCGGCGCCGGGGCAAAACCTGCCGACCCCGGACCAGTTGTCGAGCCTCTGCACCCAGGTGACCGATCCCGGCGTGTCGTACACGACCAAGACCAACCTGGTTGAAAACGGCATCAGTCCCGACGAGGGTCATGTGGCCGACCACGACCTGAGAAAGGCCTACCGGGACGGGAAGTTTCCGGAGACGTTCACCGTGACGAACATCCAGCCCGCCGGTCCGAATGCGGCCACCGCCGACGTGGCCATCAACGGTCCGAAGTTCGCCGGGCCGGTCACCAAGAATCTCCTGTTCCTCAATCAGGGCGGCAACTGGATACTGCAGCACCAGGCCGCACTCGCTCTGCTGCAGGCAGCGACGGCCTAGCCGGTTACTGCACTCAAGGTCGATCCGCGCGATCCGCGCCGGGTCGGTCAGGACGTCGATCGCGGCGCACTTCCCGCCCGGGTGCCGCGTAACGTCAGGCCGACCCGGCGAATGCGTCTCGCCAGCAAAGCTGAAATTCTGGGCTGCTACACAGCGAGCGCACAGATTACTCACGTTGTTTCACATAACGCGGTCGTAAGTTAACTGTGCCCATGGAAGGGGGGACCATGAAAACCGTTAAATTCTTTGCCACCAGCGTGGCAGCCCTGGCCGTCATCGGGGGCGCGGCCGTTGGCACGGCGTCCATCGCAGCGCCAAGCGAGCTGGCCTCGGTGCAGCTGGCCGCGGTCGGCGCGCCACTGCCCCAGGATCCGCCGCCGGCCCCGGGCGCCAACGTCCCGACTCCGGTTCAGTTGACCGGTCTGCTCACCAGCCTGGCCGACCCGAACGTTCCGTTCGCCGGCAAAAGCAATTTGGTTGAAGGCGGTATCAGCGGGACCGAGGCGCACATGGCCGATCACGAGCTCAAGAAAGCAGCCAAGAACGGTGACCTGCCGCTGGCGTTCAACGTGACGAACGTCCAACCGGGCGCCGCCCCGGGTTCTGCGACCGCGGATGTCGCGGTCTCGGGCCCCAAGCTACCCAGTCCGGTCACGCAGAGCGTCACGTTCATCAATCAGGGTGCGTGGGTGTTGTCCCGTGCCTCCGCGATGCAGCTGCTGCAGGCCGCAGGGCACTGACGCCGCTACCCGCCCATCGAGCTGAAGTCCAGTTTGGCGATGCGTGCCGGGTCGGCCAGGACGTCGATCGCCGCGACGCGTCCGTCGCGCACCACGAATCCCATGATCGCCGTCGCGCGCCCGCCGACGAAGATGACCGCGCCGGCGGCACCGTTGACGGTGGCGGCACGTGCCTCGCGCTCAGGCCCGGCGTAACTGCGGGCCAGCTTGGCCACCGAGGCCGCACCGTCGGCCCGGAACCCCGCCGCCTCGCCGCCGAAGTCACCGCGCAACACCACGTCGGGATGCAGCACCGACACCAACCGCTCGAAGTCGCCAGTGCGTCCCGCGGCGAAGAAGGCGTCGACGGCCTCGCGTTGCGCGGCGATGTCCCCGTCGGGAACCGGGTCCGCCTGCTCAATGCGCCGACGTGCCCGGCTGGCCAGCTTCCGGGTCGCCTCCGGCGTCCGGTCGACGATGGGCGCGATCTGATCGAATGGGACGGCGAAGACGTCGTGCAGCACGAACGCCAGCCGCTCCGCAGGCGGCAGCGTATCCAACACCACGAACAATGCCAGGCCCACCGCTTCGGCCAGCATCGCGCGGTGTTCGGGGTCGGAGGTGCCGACAGGATCCACGATCGGATCCGGCAGATGGGCGACCAGCTCCCCCCGGTGGCGGGCATGGCGGTCGCGCAATGTGTTCAGGCAGATCCGGGCCACCACGGTGGTCAGCCAGGCGTCGAGGTTGGCGATACCGTCCTTGGCGGCTTCAGCGCTGCCGCTGAGCCGCAGCCACGCTTCCTGCACGGCGTCCTGAGCGTCGTCAATCGAGCCCAGCATGCGGTAAGCGATGGCGCCCAGCTGTGGTCGGGCCGCCTCGAAACGCGCCGTCAATGACGCATCCAAGGTCACGTGCGACCGGCCCCCGGCTGTGACTCGGGGAGGGCGCACACCCGGTTGCCGGAAAAGCCCGACGACCCGATGTCGAGTGCGATGTTGAACCGGGCACGGAGATTACCCAATGTGATGACATGGGTGAGGCCGACGAGTTGGGGGGTGTCGAAGTGGGCGCGCAGCGCATCGAAAAGCTGGTCGCTGACCTCGACCGGGGTGCGGCTGATCGCGGTCGCGTACTCCAAGATCAGCTTGTCGACGTCGGAAAAGCACGAGGCGTTTTGGTAATCTGCCATCGCCAGCAATTCCTCGTCGGTGATTCCCCACTGGCGCGCGATCTGTGAACCGAGGTCGATGCAGTACTCGCAGCGCACCGTCGTCGCCGACTTCAGCTCGGCCAGCGCGCGCTCGCGAGGACTGAGGATGTCCAGTTTGGACTCGGCCTGTTCCAGCTTGCCGTAGGCATTGAGCAGCCGGGGGATATGCGCATACATCCGCAGTGGTTCCAGCATCCCGGCCGTTTCGAGACCGGTCATCTGCGCCAGCTTGCGCTTGGTGAAGAAGAAGGCGATCTTGGCGCCCAGGCCGGCGTCGCGGTCGGACACTCCCTTGAGACGAGGCATGGCGGTCCTCCTGAAAAGTCGCGACTGGACCTTTAATGGTCCTCATTACGCCGACACCTGGCGACGGCCAAATGTGACCGGCTTGATCGCCGGCACTCAACAATCGGCCCACGCGCGCGAACGCCGATCGAGGCTAGGTGTGCTGCCCGAGTGGCAAATCCATGTCGAACACCCGAGCATGCAGCACCGTGCGATTCCGCAGCGCGGCGCGCACCGCACGATGCAGGCCGTCCTCGAGATAGGTGATGCCCCTCCACCGCACCGCGTGCGGGAAAAGGTCGCCATAAAAGGTGGAGTCCTCCGAAAGCAGGCGATCCAATGCCAGCACCGTGGTCGTGGTGACCAATTCGTCGAGCCGGATCTGCTGCGGCGGTATCTGGGACCAGTCTCTATAGGAAAGCCCGTGCTCGGGGTAGGGCTTGCCTTCCCGCACGCCCTTGAAAATCATTGGTGGATCTTCCCTGACGCGTCGCCCAGGCCCGACGGCTGCATGGTGGACAGGCTAGTCGGAAAATTGCCGGCGGCTGCCGCCAGAGGCCCGCTGATGGCGGCTCGCACCTCCTGAGACCGTAAAATGAACGCGATCAAGGAGGTGGGAGTCGATGGCAAGTGCGGACGACCGTCGCTTCGAGGTGCTGCGCGCCATCGTCGCCGACTTTGTCTCCTCCAAGGAGCCGATCGGCTCAAAGTCGCTGCTGGAACGTCATAACTTGGGCGTGTCCAGCGCCACGGTCCGCAACGACATGGCGGTGCTGGAGGCCGAGGGATACATCACCCAGCCCCACACCAGCTCGGGGCGGGTGCCCACGGAGAAGGGATACCGCGAATTCGTCGACCGGCTCGAAGACGTCAAGCCGCTGTCGTCGGCAGAGCGGCGCGCGATCCAAGGCTTCCTGGAGTCCGGTGTCGATCTCGACGATGTGCTGCGCCGTGCGGTGCGGCTGCTGGCTCAGCTGACTCGCCAGGTGGCCGTCGTCCAATACCCGACGCTCTCGACCTCAACCGTTCGCCATCTGGAAGTGATCGCCTTGACACCGGCGCGGTTGTTGATGGTGGTCATCACCGACTCCGGCCGGGTCGATCAGCGCATCGTGGAACTCGGCGACGTCATCGACGATCACCAGCTTTCTCAACTGCGTGAGATGCTCGGCCAGGCGTTGGAAGGCAAAAGGATGGCGGCGGCCTCGGCCGCGGTGGCCGATCTGGCCGGCCATCTCGTCGGTGCTGGAGGCTTGGGTGACGCGGTTGGCCGTTCGGCGACGGTGTTGCTGGAGTCGCTGGTGGAACACACCGAGGAACGCTTGGTGATGGGCGGCACCGCCAACCTGACCCGCAACGCCGCCGACTTCGGCGGCTCGCTGCGGTCGATCTTGGAGGCCCTTGAGGAGCAGGTGGTGGTGTTGCGGTTGCTGGCGGCGCAGCAGGAAGCCGGCAAGGTGACGGTGCGCATTGGCCATGAGACGGCGGCCGAGCAGATGGCGGGCACCTCGATGGTGTCCACCGCCTACGGCACCACGGATACCGTGTACGGCGGTATGGGTGTGCTGGGGCCGACGCGGATGGACTATCCGGGAACTATCGCCAGCGTGGCCGCGGTTGCTCTGTATATAGGTGAAGTCCTGGGTGCTCGATGAACGCGCACCCCGATAATTTATGGACGGCCGTGGTAGCGCGGCCCCAAAAGACCTAAGAAGGGTCAGGCGTGGCACGCGACTATTACGGGCTGCTCGGCGTGAGCAGAAACGCCAGCGATGCGGACATCAAGCGCGCGTACCGCAAGCTGGCGCGCGAACTGCATCCCGATGTGAATCCCGATGACGCCGCGCAGGCGAAATTCAAGGAGATCAGCGTCGCGTATGAAGTGCTGAGCGACCCGGAGAAACGCCGGATCGTCGACCTGGGCGGGGATCCGCTGGAAAACGCCGCGGCATCAGCTGGAGGGTTCGGCGGTTTCGGCGGTTTGGGCGATGTCTTCGAGGCGTTCTTCGGCGGCGGCTTCAGCGGAGGTGCGACATCACGCGGTCCGATCGGTCGGGTTCGGCCCGGGTCGGACTCGCTGCTACGGATGCGGCTGGATCTCGAAGAGTGCGCAACCGGCGTGACCAAGCAGGTCACAGTCGACACCGCGGTGTTGTGCGACCGCTGTCAGGGCAAGGGCACCAATGGCGATTCCGCGCCGATTCCCTGCGACACCTGCGGTGGCCGCGGAGAGGTGCAGACGGTGCAGCGTTCGCTGCTGGGCCAGATGGTGACATCGCGGCCGTGTCCGACCTGTCGCGGCGTCGGGGTGGTCATCCCCGACCCATGTCACCAGTGCATGGGCGACGGTCGGATACGAGCCCGTCGGGAGATCAGCGTCAAGATCCCCGCCGGTGTCGGCGACGGCATGCGGGTTCGCCTCGCCTCCCAGGGTGAGGTCGGACCCGGGGGCGGGCCCGCCGGTGACTTGTATGTCGAGGTCCACGAGCAGGCCCATGACATCTTCGTTCGCGACGGTGACGACCTGCACTGCACGATTTCGGTGCCGATGGTCGATGCGGCGCTGGGCGCCACGGTCACCGTTGACGCCATCCTGGATGGCATCAGCGAGATCACCATTCCGCCTGGCACGCAACCAAGTTCGGTCATCACGCTGCGTGGCCATGGGATGCCGCACCTGCGCTCCAGCGCGCGGGGCAACCTGCACGTCCACATCGAGGTGGTGGTTCCGACCCGGTTGGACCACCAAGACGGCGAATTGCTGCGCGAGTTGAAGAACCGCCGCAGCCGCGACGTGGCCGAGGTCCGGTCCACGCACAGCGGCGGCGGATTGTTCAGCCGGCTGCGCGAGACCTTCACCGGGCGCTAGTCGCAGTTTTACGGACCGCGCACATGGTGGCGACGCTGTTCTACATCGACGCTCTGCCCGATCCCGGCGCGTTGGCCGTGGTCGACGGCGACGAAGGATTTCACGCGGCCACCGTGCGCCGGATCCGTCCTGGCGAGCAACTGATTCTCGGCGACGGAGCCGGCGGCCTGGCCCGCTGCCTGGTCGAGCACGCCGGGCGCGACGGGTTACATGCCCGAGTGCTGGGGCGGTGGAGCGTCGCGCCCGGGCAGCCTTCGGTGACGGTGGTACAGGCACTGCCCAAGTCCGAGCGCTCGGAGTTGGCGATCGAATTGGCCACCGAGGCCGGCGCAGACGCGTTCCTTGCCTGGCAGGCGGCTCGCTGTGTGGCCGACTGGCAAGGTGCCCGGCTTGAAAAGGGTCTGCGCCGATGGCGCGCCGTCGCCCGGTCGGCGGCGCGGCAATCCCGTCGGGCACACATCCCGTCAGTCGACGGCGTGCTGTCAACTGCGGCATTGACCCAGCGGATCCGCGACGAGGTGGCAGCCGGCGCAAAGGTGCTGGCCTTGCACGAGTCGGCGACCGACCGGCTCGCGGATGTCACTGTGGCGCAAGCAAACTCCCTGTCGCTTGTGGTCGGGCCTGAAGGCGGTATCGCGCCCGATGAAATCGCGGCGTTAACCGACGCGGGCGCAGTGGCAGTCCGGCTTGGCCCGCAGGTGCTGCGGACGTCGACGGCGGCCGCGGTGGCGTTGGGCGCGCTCGGTGTGCTTACTTCTCGATGGGATGGTGCTTCGAGCCTGTAAGAGTGGGTAGGAGCCAGTGGTAGCGGAATCAGGGCACCATCCAGGACAGCAGCGAGGCCTGAAGTCCCGACAGGGCGCAAATGAACACCAGGAACACCAGGCTCCAGAGGAACACCCGGCGGAAGATGTCGCCTTCCTTGCCGTGCACTCCGACCGCCGCGGCCCCGATGGCAAGGTTCTGCGGTGAGATCATCTTGCCGAGCACCCCGCCGGAGCTGTTGCCGGCGGCCATCAGCACCGGGGACAGTCCCGCCTTGGTCGCCGCGGTCACCTGCAGGGCGCCGAACAAAGAGTTCGAGGAGGTGTCGGACCCCGTCACCGCCACACCAAGCCAGCCCAGTATGGGGGAGATCAGCGCGAACGCGCCTCCGGCCCGGGCCATCCAGGTGCCCAGGGTGATGGTCTGCCCGGACGCGTTCATCACGAATGCCAGTGCCAGCACAGCCATTACGGTGACGATGGCCCATCGCAGCTGGTACAGGGTTGCCGCATAGGCCTTGAGCGCTCTGACCACCGACAGGCGCAACGCCACCATGGTGACGATGCCGGCGACGAGCATCTGGGTGCCCGGCGTGGTCAGCAGATTCAACGTGAAGTTGGGAAGCGACGACGGGGTGCCCTTGGCGGTGTATAGGTGCAGTCCCGGCCAGTGCACGATGAAGGTCGCGTTTTCGAGGACCTTTTTCACCGCCGCGATCTGGCAAATCACGAAGACGGCGATGACGATCGCGTAGGGCGCGTATGCGCGGAGCACCTCGGCGCGTGAGTCGGGATTTGCGACGCGCCCGGCGAAGTCGGGGGTCGGCGTGTCGGCGGCGCCGCCGGCGATGACCGGGGTGCCACTGCGGGCGGCGTGCGGAGACCTGATCCGGACCATCGACACAACGGCGCCCGCGGACAGCAGGGACGCGATCACATCGGCCAGTGGCACCGACACGAAGTTCGAGGTCGCGTATTGGCCGAGGCCGAAAACCACACCGCCCGCGAGAGCGACGAGCCATGTTTCGCGTACACCGCGCCAGCCGTCGGCGATGGCGACCAGCGCCAAGGGGACGAAGACGGCCAAGATTGGGGTCTGGCGCCCGACCATGGCGCCGAGCGTGTCGGTCGGCAACCCGGATGTCTTGGCGAGTGTGATGATGGGCGTGGCCATCGCACCGTATGCGACCGGCGCGGTATTGGCGACTAGCGCCAGCACAGCCGCCTTGAGTGGTTTGAAGCCCAGCGCGAGCAGCATCACCGAGGTGACCGCCACGGGCGTGCCGAAGCCGGCCAACGCTTCGAGCAACGCGCCGAACGAAAACGCGATGATGATTGCCTGGATCCGGTGGTCGTCACTGACGGTCGCAAAGCTGCGTCGCAGCACATCGAAATGACCTGTCTCCACTGTCATCTGGTAAACCCAGATCGCGTTGATCACGATCCAGAGGATTGGGAAGAATCCGAAGACGGCGCCTTCGCCGCCCGCCAGCGCGGCCTGCCCGATCGGCATCGCGTATACCGCGACCGCGATCGCGATCGCGACGGCCAGGGACACGACGGACGCCATCCAGGCCCGCATGCGCAACACACCGAGCATCACGAATAGCGCCGCCAGCGGTAAGGCAGCAACGAGTGAGCTCCAAGCCAGCGAGTGGGCGACGGGATCGAGGATCTGGCGATACATGTTGGCACCTTCCCGACGTGTGGGTTTGGGTCTGGATGTCGATCACTGCACGAAAGAGACGTCAGGGGTTCGCGCTTCGTGCAATTCCTCCACGCGTTCCGGTCCGATGTCGCTGATGGCATTGGGTCCCGGGACGAAGAGCACGGCCCGCACGGTGCACCAATGACAGGGTCTCGCCAAAATATCGGTCTCGGTGGGCATCTGGCGGCGGCAGGTTTGTCCGAACGCGAAAACCATGGTCTGGCCCAGCCATTGGACCAGCTGCCCGGTTGCGGTGGCCGCTTGCGGAGACAACGGATCCGCAATGCAACCGGCGAACCCACGCTATCCGCATCGCAACCTCAGCCCACGTTCCCTAACGCCACGTCGATCTCATCACGGTAGGGCACCACGGTGAAACGTGTCAGGCGGTGAACGGAGGGTTAACCATGACTTCTCCTCGTGCACGTCATGGGCTGCTGCGTCAGCTCATCGGTGCCCTTCCCCGGCACTCCCTCGCGCACGTCGAGCTGGAGGACAGCGTTGGCGGAAGTCAGCGCCGTGGCCGGTCGCCGCGTTTGCTCGAGGCGACACCCGCGGCGCCCGACGGGCCGATGCCAAGTTAGCTGCGGTCGAATGTGGGGTATCCGCTCGAACACGGGGTGGGTCTCTTTACACGCAGTCGCAATCCTATCGGCGCTGTTCGCCGCATTCTGGGCCGCGGTGGTCGACACAACCGGATCCACCTGAGCCAGGTATGGACGGATACCCGATGGCGGCCGCCGCCAAAGTCAACGGTTTCGGCCATGAATGATTTGTTGAGCCGCCTCCCGATAGCACACAAGCGGCATTGATTCGGAAGCTCCGTACCCAACCCCTCGTAGGTTGGGCACATAGTGCCGAGGACCAGCCAAGACGCGTTACCGGTGCTTACTGGTGGTCACTCGACGGCAATACGCGGCCCAGGAGCGGGGTCGCAGCCCGTTGACCATTGGGTCAACCGTCCACCCGGCGGTAAGATAGAAAGTCTAGAAATATGCCCGAGAAGGCGAGAACCGCAGAAGGCAGGCATCGGAAACCACGTGACGCCACGCGAGACCAGCGCCGCTGACGCATCATCGGCCTCTGCTCAGGTTCGCAGCAGCATCGATGTTCCGCCCGATCTCGTCGTGGGCTTGCTAGGTTCGGCCGACGAGAATCTGCGCGCGCTGGAACGCATGCTCAACGCTGACCTGCATGTGCGTGGCAACGCCGTCACCCTCTCGGGTGAGCCGGCCGATGTCGCGCTGGCCGAGCGGGTGATCTCCGAGCTGGTCGCGATCGTGGGAAGCGGCCAACCGTTGACACCAGAGGTGGTGCGGCACAGCGTCGCCATGCTGGTCGGCACCGGCAACGAGTCACCGGCCGAAGTGCTCACGCTGGACATCCTGTCGCGCCGCGGTAAAACGATCCGGCCCAAGACGCTCAACCAGAAGCGCTACGTCGACGCCATCGATGCCAACACCATCGTTTTCGGTGTCGGGCCGGCCGGCACCGGGAAGACATATCTGGCGATGGCCAAGGCGGTCAACGCACTCCAAACCAAGCAGGTAACCCGGATCATCTTGACCCGGCCAGCAGTGGAAGCCGGTGAGCGCCTTGGCTTTTTGCCCGGCACGTTGAGCGAGAAGATCGATCCGTATCTCCGGCCGCTGTATGACGCGCTCTACGACATGATGGACCCCGAGCTGATCCCGAAGCTGATGTCTGCCGGGGTGATTGAGGTGGCGCCGCTGGCGTATATGCGGGGGCGAGCGCAGCCGGTGTTTACCAAGGTGTTGACGCCCAACGGTTTCCGACCGATCGGCGAACTACGGGTCGGGGATTTCGTGATCGGATCGGACGGACGTCCCACCGAAGTGCGCGGTGTTTATCCGCAGGGCTTCAGGGAGATCTACCGGGTGTACACCCAAGATGGTTCTTCGACGCTCGCGTCCGGCGACCACCTCTGGTCGGTGTACACCCGCAAGGACCGAAGTTCTGGGCAGCCGCCGCGTGTGCTGCAGACCAAGGAGATGATCGGCGATCTCCACGCGGCGCACTACCACCGTTACGAGCTACCGCTGCTGAGCGCGCCGGTGGGCTTCCCCCCACGTCCGGTGCCGCTCGATCCGTACGCCCTCGGTCTGCTGCTGGGTGACGGATGCGTGACATGCACGACGACACCGAGTTTCGCGACAAGCGATTCAGAGCTTATTGAATCTCTAGGACAGCTGATCCCGGGGATCGAAGTACGACGCAATTCAGACGTCGACTACATGCTGAACCGCGTCACTCGTCCCGGCGAGGTCATTACCATCGAGAACCCGGTGACCGGCGCCATGCGTCGACTCGGGCTGGCGGGTATGCGCTCGAATACTAAGTTCATCCCCACGGACTACCTGTTCAACACATCCGGAGTGCGGCTGGCGGTTCTGCAAGGTCTTCTCGACTCCGACGGCGGTCCGGTGACCCAGCAGGGCCGCACCTGCCGCATCCGGTTCGTGACGGTATCCGACCGGCTGCGCGATGACGTGGTTGTTCTGGTGCAATCGCTCGGCGGTGTTGTCTACCAGCGCACCAGGGCAGCCGCGGGTCGCAAGCCGGGGCTTGCCCGTGGCCGCGACGTGCATCACCGAATTGATGCGCACGTCCTCGACATCCGTTTGCCGCAGGGCGTCGTCCCGTTCCGGCTCGCACGTAAAGCCGCGAAGTACGACGCGACCGGTGGCGGTCGGCCGATGCGTTTCGTCGACCGCATCGAGCCCGTAGGTACCGCGGAGGCTGTGTGCATCCAGGTCGCGGCCGCGGATTCACTGTATGTCACCGAAGACTTTCTGCTCACGCATAACACCCTTAATGACGCGTTCATCGTCCTCGACGAGGCACAGAACACCACCGCCGAGCAGATGAAGATGTTCCTCACCCGGCTGGGTTTCGGGTCGAAGGTCGTCGTCACCGGGGACGTCACCCAGGTCGACCTTCCGGGCGGCGCCAGGTCCGGTATGCGATCGGCGATCGAGATCCTCGGAAGCGTCGACGACATCCACATCGCCGAGCTGACCAGTGTAGACGTGGTGCGCCACCGGCTGGTATCGGAAATCGTTGATGCCTATGCGAAATTTGAAGAACCCGGCTTGACGATGAATCGCGCGGCTCGGCGAGCGGCGGGTGCCCGCACTCGTCGATGATGGTCCAATGAGCATTGAGGTATCCAACGAGTCGGGCATCGACGTCTCCGAAGTGGAATTGGTCAGCGTCGCGCGATTTGTCATTGCCAAGATGGACGTCAACCCGAGTGCCGAGCTGTCGATGGTGCTGCTAGACACCGCATCGATGGCCGATCTGCACATGCGCTGGATGGACCTGCCCGGTCCGACCGACGTGATGAGCTTCCCGATGGACGAGCTCGAGCCGGGTGGCCGTCCCGACGCCCCCGAGCCCGGGCCCTCGATGTTGGGCGACATTGTGCTGTGCCCGGAATTCGCCGCCGAGCAGGCGGCCACGGCGGGCCACAGTCTTGGACATGAGTTGGCGCTGTTGACAATCCACGGTGTGCTTCACCTGCTCGGCTACGACCACGCCGAACAAGACGAAGAAAAAGAGATGTTCGCCTTGCAGGGTCGGCTACTCGAAGAGTGGGTCGCCGAACAGGTTGAGGCCTACCAGCAGGATCGTCAGGAGGAACGGGACCGCCGGCTGCTAGACAAGTCAAGGTATTTCGACAATTGAGCCGACGATACGCTAACCGCTGCGCGACGTTATCCATTACCTGTCATCACCCCCGTCGTAGTCGCGTCCTCGCCGACCCGACCGCTGTGCGCTAGGCATTCATCTAATAGCGCATCCGCCACGTCTATCGACGGCAGCGGTCCATCCCGTTCCCGAGCCGCACGGCGAAGGGTCGCCACCAGCCGAAGCTCGGAGTCGAGGGTGGCGCCGGTCCTAGTCGCCTCCTGGTCTGGGGCCGCCGCCTGCGCCGAGGGAAACAACACCACACCCTGATCAACCCAGTGAAGGAAGGGGTGCTTGCCCGACGGGTCCTTGTCTTGGAGCGATTGTCCACGCACGGCGGTCCATCCGGTCCCGGTGTAGGCGGCCGCCTCGGCGGCACCGTCTAACGTTGCGGCTCAACGGCGGTGGACCACCACCCGGCCACCATTCTTCGGGGTGCAGGCAACGCCCCGGCAGTGCCACCGCTCTTCGGGTGCGGTGGTCGTCTCAAGCGTGAAGTGCCGCAACACAGTTCGAAGCACCACTTCCATCTCCATGTTTGCGAACGCGGCTCCCACGCAACGGCGGGCGCCGCCGCCGAACGGCAGCCATGAGAGCGTGGCCGGCTTGCTCTCTATGTAGCGTTGCGGGTCGAACCGCTCCGGGTCGGGGAAGACGTCGGGGTTCTCGTGGATCTGCGAGATGCTGATCAGGATCGAATCTCCGCGCGGCAGAACCCATTCACCGAGTTGGTAAGCCGCCGGATAGACATGGCGGCCGGCGAAATCGATGACCGTCCTGGCCCGCTGCACTTCCAGAATCGTCGCCTGCCGCAACTGCGAGCCGCCGTCATCGGCCTCCTCTACCAGGGCCGACAACAGGTCCGGGTGGCGGGTTATCCGCTCGAATGCCCAGGCCAGCGTGGCCGCGGTGGTTTCATGCCCCGCAGCCAGCAAGGCGAGCAGCTCGTCGCCAATGTCCTTGCGCGACATGACCGAACCGTCGTCGTATGTACTGCGCAGCATCACCGCGAGCACGTCGGCGCGCTCGGCGCAGTCCGGATCGGACCGCTCGGCGTCGATCAGCCTGTCGACCACGAGGTCGTACTGGCGCCGATATTCGGCCAGCCGGCCCCAAGGGCTGATCCGGCCGTAGTCCCGTTCAGGTTTCGGAAATCCCGCCATTCGCGAGCCCAGGGTGACCCACGGCGGGATGATCCGGCGCAGTTCGTCGAGCTCGGCACCGTCGGCCCCGAAGATCGCCCGCAGGATGGCGTTGAGCGTAATGCGCATGGTCGACGGCAGGGTCGCGACCGGACGGCCTTCCGGCCACTGGGCGGTCTCGCGCAGAGTCTCCTCTTCGATGATCGCCTCGTGATGCTTCATGCTCTTGCCGTGGAACGGCGGCGCCAACAACCGCCGCCGGCGCCGGTGATCGTCACCGTCGAGGGCGAACACCGAGCCGGAGCCGAACAACCGGCTCAGGTTGGGCTGGATGTTGCCGAGCTCCTCCGGGCTGGTGGTGAAGATCTGCTTGGCCAGCTGCGGATCGGCGACGACGGTGACACGGCCGAAAACCGGGACATTCAGCAGGAAGACGTTGCCGTAGCGGCGTGCCAGCCACCGGAACATCCGCCGTCCCGCCATGGAAAAGATGACGCCTTGAGCGATCTTGGGCAACCGGGTCGTGGGTGGCAGCCGGACTGCGGGGGAAGCCGATGGGGCGGCGACTACTTCGGTCATGACGCTGTTGCTCCCAATGTCTGCCCGAGATCGGGGTGGTACGACGGTGCACCGCGAGCCTTTGCCGGTACGGTACTCTGTAGTACCAAAGCTGACAAGCCTGAGAGGGCGCGGTCAATGATATCAGTGGCACAAGTGGCCGGCAAAGGCGACGTGGCGGATCCCGTTGCCCCGTTTCGGCTTCGGCTGCTCGACGGCCTCGCCGCCTCCATCCGCGAGCGCGGGTATCGCGCCACCACCGTCGCCGACATCGTCCGCCACGCCCGCACCTCGAAACGCACGTTCTACGACCACTTCGCCAGCAAGGAGCAATGCTTCCTGCAACTGCTCCAGGCGGAGATCGAAATCATGGCCGAAGACATCCGGGTGGCCGTCGATCCGGAGGCGGACTGGCATCTGCAGATTCGTCAGGCGGTGGAAGGCTACGTCGGCAACATCGAGTCACGACCGACCATCACGCTGAGCTGGATTCGCGTACTTCCGTCCCTGGGTGAGGTGGGCCGGCCCTTCCAGCGTCATGGCTTGGAGTTGCTGACCAATCTGCTGATCGGCCTGAGCGGCAGCCCGGGTTTCCGGCGCGCCAACCTGCCGCCACTGACGGGTCCGCTGGCGGTGATCCTGGTGGGCGGGCTGCGAGAACTTGTCGCGTTGGCAGTCGAAGACGGACGGCCCGTCCGAGAGATCGTCGAGCCGGCGGTGGATGCGTCTATCGCCCTGCTGGGTCCCCGGTCCTGAGTCGTCAACTCTGGTGCAGTGCTCGCCGCAGTCGCCGGGCTAGGCTCGGTCTGCCGACCGTCGACTACTGGAGGCGCCTGCTTCGCGGTGATCGGGTTATCGGCGCGCAACTCGTGAACGACCACGTAGTACTCGTCGATGGTGCCGTCGGGCTGCTGAGTGCCGGCCATTTTGACCTCGATGGAAGG
Organism: Mycobacterium sp.; assembly: GCA_036495965.1. Taxonomy (GTDB): domain Bacteria; phylum Actinomycetota; class Actinomycetes; order Mycobacteriales; family Mycobacteriaceae; genus Mycobacterium. Next base: position 398 of record DASXMA010000226.1, on the reverse strand, counting down.
TGTCAGAAATCGGGGGCCTTGGTCCTGGTCGATGACCCGGCGCTCGCCCTCGAAATAGCGATATTCGTCGCCGGGGTGCTCCAAGTCCTGCCATTCGGCCGTGACGACGCCGGGCGGCAGGGGGAGGTCGGGGGTGGTGGTGTGCGTCATTTGGCAGAACCCTTCGCGTTAGCGCATCCCACAGGGTCTTATTGCGCGTTTGTTGCGCGAAAACTGGTTTGGTGACCTAGATACCGCGTATGACGTGCAGCGGAGCTGGTGCGCGATACTGGCGCCTCTCTGTGTCAAGTAGTCGGTTTTTGCCGGGTTGTAGGGTTTGGGGGCGGGCTCGGGAAGTGACTTGTCTGAAGAGCCGGTGTGCGGGGTATCAGCTGGCCGCGCGAGACGATAGAGCCGCC
>DASXMA010000225.1:0-1973 GCA_036495965.1 Mycobacterium sp. | reverse complement strand
GAAGTCTTTCTGCCCTACCGCAGCCTCATCGTGGCCGTCGAGACGGCGGCGGCAGCCACCTCGACCCCGGATTTCGGGCGGCGGTTGGCACTGAGGCAGGGCATCGAGATCCTTGGACCGCTCGGGGTGGCCGCGCGAACCGCGGCGACCGTCGGCGACGCCTTCAGGATTGTCGAAACCTTCCTGGGCGCCTACAGCCCCGCCATCTCCGCGCGCATTACCCCGAGCGCCGGCGCCGGACGGTCGTTCTACGCATTCGAGGTTTTGATCGAGCGCCCGCCGCCGCACCCACAGACCACCGAGCTGTCCCTGGGGGTGTCGCTGGGGGTGATGCGGTTCCTGTTCGGCGCGCAATACGCACCCTTGTCGGTGCACCTCACGCACCAGCCGCTCACCGCGACCGCCGATTATCTGACTTACTTCGGCTGCCGGCCGTGCTTCACGCAGCCGACAGCGGGCTTCACTTTCCGCACGGCCGATCTCGAGCGCTCGCTCAACCAGGACGTACTCGCCCATCAGACGTTGGTGCAGTACTTGACCGGAATCACCACATACCAACCCGGTATGACCCAGTCGGTGCGCACCATGGTCCGCCAGCTCCTGCCCACCGGCGCCGCCAGCCTCGAGTTGGTCGCGGCCCAGTTCGATCTGCATCCCAGGGCACTGCATCGCCGCCTGTGTGCGGAGAAAACCACCTTCGGCCGACTCATCGATGGTGTGCGCCGCGAAACCGCCGAACACTATCTGCGCGACACCGACATCAGCCTGTCGCACCTGACCCGAGAACTCGGCTACGCCGAACAGAGCGTGCTGACCCGATCGTGTCGCCGATGGTTCGGCTGCGGTCCCAGCAGCTACCGCAACGCGGTCCGCTCTGTCCCGCCAAGCCGGCCCGGTTAGCGCTCCGCGCCGCCGGATCGTGTTCAATCGACGACATGCTGAGCCTGGAAGAGATCTCTGATCGGCTGGAGATCCAGCAGCTGCTGGTGGACTACTCCACGGCCATCGATCAGCGGCGATTCGACGATCTGGACAAGGTGTTCACCCCCGACGCGTATATCGACTACCGGGCGCTGGGCGGTATCGACGGCCACTATCCCGACGTGAAGAAATGGCTGTCCGAGGTACTGCCGACCTTCCCGGTGTATGCGCACATGCTCGGCAATTTCTCGGTCCGCATCGACGACGACACCGCGTCGTCGCGGGCGATCTGCTTCAACCCGATGGTGCTTCCCGGCGATAAGGACCAGGTGCTGTTTTGCGGATTGTGGTACGACGACGAGTTCGTGCGCACCCCCGAGGGCTGGCGGATGACTCGCCGGGTCGAATCCAAAGTCTTCCAGAAGGTGATGTGACGCCGGCCGATGGTGGCGACCCGCCGCGCCCGGCTCCGCCGCGCCCGGCTCCGCCGCGCCCGGCTCCGCCGCGCCCGGCTCCGCCGCGCCCGGCTCCGCCGCGCTCGCGATCGCCACGGGCCCGGCGAATTTCTGGTGCATTTCTTTCGAAGCGCCGCATTCTGGCACAATGGGCGGCTGTCCGCCGCGCGACCCACCTGAAGGTGCTCGCACGGCTGGTCACACACGCGAGGCAAAACCGGATGCGGGCATCCTGCCCGGGTCGCTGAATTGCAGCGTGACACACACAGGAGAAATCGCTCAACCATGGCTGTGAAGATCAAGCTCACTCGGCTTGGCAAAATCCGCAATCCCCAGTACCGAATCGCCGTCGCCGACTCACGCACGCGGCGCGACGGCCGCTCAATCGAGGTCATCGGCCGGTACCACCCGAAGGAAGACCCGAGCCTCATCGAGATCAACTCCGAGCGCGCCCAGTACTGGCTTTCCGTGGGTGCTCAGCCCACCGAACCAGTGCTCAAGCTGCTGAAGATCACCGGCGACTGGCAAAAGTTCAAAGGGCTGCCCGGCGCAGAGGGCCGGCTGAAAGTCGCCCCGGCCAAGCCCAGCAAGCTGGAG